>JADIMV010000095.1 GCA_017694515.1 Candidatus Aphodosoma intestinipullorum | reverse complement strand
ATATGGAGCAGATTCAAGGCAGCATCGGACGTAATCAGGGAGAGGAGAGCTGAGACCTTGGCGGCCGTAGAGGAGCTTAATGCCAAGATGGACAGTGAAATCCGCGAAGAAAAGGAGAGGCTTTGCTCTTTCGTAGAGTCGATAAATACCGAAATGCTGGCCGGCCACAAGGAGTGGGAGAAAGTGGCGGAAGAAGTGAAAGCCGCCAACAAATGCCTGCTCTCACGCCGCCTCTCCGACAAAGAACAGAACCAAATGTTTTTCGACCGTATGCGCAAGGCGTGCGACGCATTCTTCGAGGCCAAAAGCCAATTCTATGCGCAGCGCAAAGCCGAATCGCAGGCAAACCTCGAACGCAAACGGGATATTCTGAAGCAAATGGAAGAGCTGAAAGAGAGCTCTGACTGGAAAAACGCCACAAACAAGATAGTCGCATTGCAGAAAGAGTGGTGGAACATAGGCCCGGCAAGGCACAAGACCTCGCGCCAGCTCAAGGATAAGTTCGTGGTCGCCTGCGACTATTTCTTCGATCGCAAGAAAGAGGCTCTCGGCGACGTGAAGGGCGAGGAGAGAAAGAACCTCGAAAAGAAAATCGAAATAATCGAAAAAATCGAGAAGTTCGAGCCGAGCGGCAATGCGAACAACGACTTCACAACCCTGAAAGAACTACAGGAAGAATACAGGAAGATAGGCTTTGTGCCGTTCAAGGAGAAAGAAAAGACAGCCACGCGGTTCAATGAGGCCATAAACAGACAGTACGACAAGGTAAGGACGGAGTACAATATAAACCATGTACGCAATTTCGTCTCGGACAAGGAGATGCTCATCAGTGATTATGAACGCCTCAAACAGGAGATAGCCACATACGAGAATAACCTCGGCTTTTTCTCCAGTTCGAAAAAGGCAGACAGCATAGTCAAGACCATGGAGCACAAAATCCAGACCCTGAAACAGGAACTGGAAGCCATCATGGAGAAAATCAATTCACTCGAAAACCAATAACACTGCCGCAGCCAAAACTTGCCGCACCATAGAAAGGCGAAGCACAAACCGCAGAGTGTTTGTGCTTTGCTTTTATTCTAATTATTAACATACAAAACATTCAACTCTATGTCAGTATACGGGCCGGAAGACGTGCGCAAGGTAACCACGCACCGCCTCTTCGAGATGAAAGAGAGAGGAGAGAAAATAAGTATGCTCACCGCATACGACTATACTATGGCATCGATAGTGGACCAGGCAGGAATCGATGTCATACTCGTGGGGGACTCAGCCTCAAACGTCATGGCAGGCAACGTCACTACCCTGCCGATAACGCTCGACCAGATGATATACCACGGGAAATCCGTGGTGCGCGGGGTGAAACGTGCGCTTGTAGTGGTAGATATGCCGTTCGGGACATATCAGGGCAACTCAAAAGAAGCACTGTCATCAGCCATAAGGATAATGAAAGAGACGCACGCCGACTGCATCAAGCTGGAAGGCGGAGCGGAGGTGATAGAATCAGTACAGCGCATACTTTGCGCCGGCATACCCATCATGGGTCACCTCGGACTGATGCCGCAATCCATCAATAAATACGGCACATACAACGTGAGGGCGAAAGATGAGGACGAGGCAAGGAAGCTCATCAATGACGCCAAGCTGCTGGAGGAGGCGGGCTGCTTTGCCCTCGTGCTTGAAAAGATACCGGCCATGCTCGCCAAGAAAGTAGCAAGCGAACTGCGCATACCGGTAATAGGCATAGGCGCAGGGCGGTATGTCGACGGTCAAGTGCTTGTACTGCACGATATGCTCGGCATGACACAAGGGTTCTCGCCGCGCTTTCTCCGGAGGTATGCCGACTTGAACACCATCATGTCCGATGCGGTGAAACACTACATCAACGATGTGAAATCATTGGATTTTCCCAATGATGAGGAGCAGTACTGAATAGATATGCCATCGACTCCGGCTTAAACAGCCGCGCAAAATACCTAAACATGGGGATTGTACATACGGTACATCCCCATTTACTTTGCACCATGAAATGTATCTACTGATGAACAGACCCAACAAATATTCAAGCAAAGACAAAATGAGCGACATCATCTGCTCGAACTACACGCTGCTACAAGTGTTCAGCAGATTTGAGATACCGCTCGGATTCGGAGACAGAACCACAGAGGAGATATGCCGGGAAAACAATATCGACTGCCATACGTTCCTGACAATCATCGACTTCATGGACAGCAATGCGCCATATCAGTTTGAATGTCCAGACATACATCTGCCCACGCTGCTGAAATATCTCGAACAGGCCCACACATATTTCCTCGATTTCTACCTGCCCATGATAAGGAGGAAACTGATAGAGGCTTTGGACTATACGGAAAACAACGATGTGAATATGCTCATACTGCAATTCTTCGACCAGTATGCAGACGAGGTGCGCAGACACATGGAGTACGAGAACAGATATGTGTTTTCGTATGTCGAAGCCATATTAGGCAACTCAGAACCAACATCGCCATTCTCTATGACAACCTTCGCATCAAGGCACAAACAGCTGGACGGCCATCACATAGAGGCCAAGCTGACAGAACTCAAAAACATAATAATAAAATATTACCCGGCAAAGGCATATAACAACCTGCTCAACTCCGTACTGTTCGACATATTCTCATGCGAAAAGGAGCTGGCCATGCATTGCCTGCTTGAAGATTTCTTACTCGTGCCTGCCGTATTACGGTTTGAAAAGGAAAACAGGAAATGAACAATACAGTCCGCATCATAATAGCCGAGAGTTCCGTAATCATACGCAGCGGACTTGACCACGCTCTGAAACACATCCCGCAACTTGCTGTCGATGTCATTGGAGTGTCTACTATGGATATGCTTAATGATTCGATAAACATACATAAGCCGGACATTATCATCATTAATCCGTATTTCGATAACGGCAAGATAAACATACCGCAGCTAAAATCGTCCTCTGACATAAAATGCATAGCGTTACAACTCAACCTTACCGACAACAGTACGCTTTCGCAATACGACGGCGTCATATCCATATACGATGATGAACCGACCATAGGTAATACAGTATCATCGATATTGAACATAGATTCGGAAACCAATGCAAAAGAACCCTTGAGCCAACGGGAGAAAGAGATAATAACTGGAGTGGTCAAAGGGCTGACAAACAAGGAAATAGCAGAGCAGCTGTACATATCGGTACATACGGTCATAACCCACAGGCGCAACATCGCCCGCAAACTCGAGATACACAGCCCGGCAGGCCTCACTATCTATGCCATAGTCAACAAACTTGTGGATATCAAAGACATACAGATGAACCGCTAACTATATACGGCCCGTCTTCATCCACAGTGTAGATATCGAACCCATATTTTTCGGCCAGCTGTCCGAATTGTGCATGATATCCCTCCCATACAGCAGGAGTTATAATTAATGTATTTATATCCAAGAACTTGCCGAACAACCTATCCGCCGGAAAAACTCCGCTGCCGAGAATAAGGCAGTCCACCTCAAGCCTGTCCGCCGTGTTGTACATATACCGGAACAGATTTCCCTTCATTACCATATAGCGTTTTCCGGCATACACAAAAATATTGTCCTCCATCATATCATCTTCGATATACTCGGGTTCAGGCAGGCTGTATTTCAGCCACAAATCGGACAGAACGTATGAGGCCGACACACTGTCTGTCGCGTACAATACATTCCGTGCTCCGCTTACTACATTGACAGCCAATGAATTGCCGTCAGCCACTATCAGATAATCGTCATTACGGCGATTAACCTTGTCTATACACAAGACCGAGAAGCACAGATTTATCATGCAAACGCCCGCCAGCATCTTTTTCGGGCTGAAACACTTCACAATCCAAAGCAATATGAAAACTACCAGTATCAGCAATGCCAATTGCCAGAAACCTACCCATATCACCGATGTGGAATATGGCATATCGGCAATGCAGGATATACCTGACGTAAACACTTCCATCATCATACGCAGGATATACGCGACAGCACTGCCAATATAAGGCAGTGGACTTATAATGAACAGGAACAGCGAAAGATAAATCATAAGAGGAGCTAAGAATGATATCACTATATTGCTCAGCACAAAATACAACGGTAACAGATGAAAATAGTAGACCACAATAGGCATAACTGCTATATTCGCAGCTATCGGGACTATAAACAACTGAGCCGCCTTATATGCTATGCGGCTCTTATAGCTGAACCATGAGCTCATCACAGGCGCAAAGGTGATAATGGACAGTACGGCTATGTAGCTCAACTGAAACCCGACATCGAACAGCAGCATAGGATTGTTGAGCAGCAAAATGAATGCAGATATCGAGATGGTGTTATATGCCGAGCGTTGACGGCGCAGCATATCCCCGACAAGGCACACCGAGAACATTATCACCGCACGGCACACTGACGGGGCAAGCCCTGTAATGAAAGCGTATGCCAACAACATCATAATAACGGCCGGTACAGCGACATATCTCATCCGCGTGCGCAACATACCGCCAAAAAAGAGAAGGAAAAGCCCATACAATATGCCGACATGCAATCCGCTGACTGCCAGCACATGCGATGCTCCCGCACGGCTGAACTCATCGCGCACATCCTCGCTCATCGTAGCACGATAGCCTAACACGATGGACGAAAGGACGGCAAAGTTCTCCCCAGTGATACCGTTCGCGGTATAGACTTCGAGCAGCTTACTCCGCAATGCTTCGGCCTTTTGCCTCATGCCGCCAAGCTCTTCATGGCCTGTACGATACCACTGCCCGGAGGCGACATAGCCGCATCCGGAATATCCGTTTACGGCCAAATAACGCGCATAGTCGAAATTACTGAATACGGACTTGACAGGGCGGCTTATTTCCGCGAGTGCCACTAAACAGTCGCCCGCCTTCAACTCTGCGGCAGCGGAGTCACGCGCCACATAAAGCAATACGTCGCGCTGTACATTGGCGACCGAACTGTCAGCATAACATCTCGCTATCGCGGCCTTGAAATGTATAGTGTTCTCTTTCTCCTTTATTTTCGACAACAGCTGTACACGATATGCCGCCTTACCTTCAAACCATTCATAGTCAATATTCCTCCGATAATGCCGGCAGGCCAAAGCCCCTCCCGATACAAAAAACAAGGATACGGAGACGGCGAATATCCAATCGCCGTACATCCGCATCCTCTTATGATACAGGAATGAAAACAGTATCAGAGCAAACGCCCCATAAAACAAGGGATACCAGACAGCTGCGCCACAACCGGAATAATATTGGAGCAATATGCCGGCGATGAACGCCACCGTATAACGCAGAAACGGATTTCTCTGTACAAACCGCGCAAACCGCTCCGCGTCACTGATGTGCCGGTCTGAGCAAATCATTTACAGTCTTCACAGGATTAAATGTCTCCAACGGCACATCGACAAACACGGTATTCCAGTCGCTCATTGCCCCGTTCCACAACCCGGGCAGTTCCAGAGCCTTGAACTCCTTGCCGTTTTTCGATTTCACCGATATGAAACCCGCATTGCTGTCCACATATCTCTTCAAATCAAACTTACCTCCACGGTAATCCTTGACCATACATACCAGATCGACCGGATTGAAGTGTGTCGCGCTGTCCAGAATAGGCTTCTGCTGTGCCGAGAACTGTGAACTCTCAAGTATCTGTAACGCCACTACCCCTTTGCTGTCTCTGACAAAGAAAGGTCCGCCCCCAGGCTCACCCTCGTTTTTCACCATGCCGCAGACACGTAGCGGACGGTCCAGTACCCGGCGCAGGAAATCGATAAGCGTATGCCGCTCCTTGGTCTCCAGAACAGGAGAGTCCACATTGAGCCTGTTGCGGACAAACTGCCTCATCACCATCAGCTTGGCATCGGGGACATTATCATGCTCCAGCTCCGCAAGGAAACCGAATATCTGTTTCTGCATACTGACGGCGACACCTCCCAAAAGCCTCTTATACTCTACGGTAACATCTTTGAGCCTGTCCGGCACGACATTGTCTATATTCTTGACAAAAATCACATCGGCATCTATATCATTAAGGTTCTCAATGAGAGCGCCGTGCCCTCCGGGACGGAAAAGCAGACCTCCGTCCTCATCGCGGAACAGCGTATTGTCCATATTGACAGCCACAGTGTCCGTTGAGGCTTTCTGCACGGAGAACGTGACATCGAGCGTCACGCCGAAACGGTCACTGTACTCACGCTCATTCTCTGCGAGATGCCTCTTGAAACGCTCCATGAATTCAGGCGAGACGGTGAAATGAAGCCGTACGCGCCTGTCTTTCCCGCAAGCGTAGGCCGCACCTTCGGCAATGTGTTCGAGAAACGGCGTGCGGCACTCTCCATCAGCATATCTGTGGAACAAGAGCAATCCCTTCGGCAGATTGCCGTACTCCAAACCCTTGGCGGTCAGCAGACAGGCGATGACCGTCTTGTAGTCGCCCTCCTCTATCAGCTGCATGGTGCTTTTGCCGCAATGGCACACGCACGCCTCCGAAAGGCTGTCGGAGAAAGCGAATTTGTCCGCGTTCGCAATAAATTCGGCGACACTGGCCGACGGTTCTCCGCCGGAATCAAGATAGGCATAAAGCTCCTTGAACATTCGGCTCGCCGCCCCGGATGCCGGCACGAATTTGACCACACGGACATCTCCGTCCAGATACCCGCTCCAGCATTTCTCATATTCGCTGCGGGCAGCATTGTCATGCACCATAATACCATGACCGGGCACGGCAGGCGCGACGATATCCATCTGAGGAAAGCCCGAAACGAAATGGTTCAACTGTTCCTCGACATCAGAGAGAGCGATAGTATGTTCTCTCAACTGGTTTAATTCTTTTTCGCCTAACTCCATCATCTTCATTGTTGACTTTTATATCCTCTTTAAGTACCCAACCGTCATGCTTGCGCAGCAGCGCATCGAGCGAAAGGTCAGGCCCCATGATTTCACGTCCGTAAATCTTGCGCATCGGGGACAGATGGTCCATCACTATGCGCTTTTTCTTGCTGTCATACAGTATGGACATCTGCACCTGCCCGTCATACTCATAGACAAGGCGGCGCATGACCATATCGCCCCCCAGATGGAACATGGGGAAGCCCATGCGCAGCTGCCCGAAGTCATCGAAATAGAGCACATCTATAACCTTATACTGTGTGATGCGGTTATACCTGCTCCACCCGATACACACATAGTAACTGACATCGCGGTGTTCATACGCGATAACGTCATAATACAGCGCGCCGTACCACTCGTCCGCCGTCAGCTTCTCATTCTCGTATGGCTTATACGGCTGATACTGAAACATATACTGTATATTCCCCCTGTCGTCCTGCACTATGCAGTTGTACACCATCCGCCTGTCCTGCGGTATATAGTTCCACGAATATACCACGAAACGCCCGTCGTCCGCTACGACTCGGCCCAGCTGCGGTACAGAGTCGAATGCAAATGCAAACCCGCCCTCGAACGCCAGCACCCTCATGATACATTTCTTGATGGAGTCGTTCAGCATCACCTGTGCAGCCGAATCGACCACAACGGTATCGTTCGCCGGGTTCAGGCGGCTGAACATATCGCGCAGCTCCTCATGCACACCTTCATGGTCTGAGGCGGACATAGGCACACGAACCAGCACTACAAGGAGTATCCACAAAAATCTCTTCATACTGCTCTACTCTCTATGCCTGACAGTTTCCGCAAATCTTCCACCGGCAGATGCATCCTGTAACGCCAATAGTGGTTAGGATTCTCCGGTACATTAATCCTCTCTCTGTCGATATCTTTACAACGCAGTTGAGCGTCGCACGCCATATAGTCCTGCCACGGCAGTATGGCCAGCATACTGTTGCCGTGCAGCTGACGGCCGACAATCTCGCGTGCTATCTCGGGTGTGCACTCTACGGGCGCGTCACCGTCGTGGCCGAGCACTGTGTTATAATACTCCTGCACCTGCGCCCTCTCGTCGCGCCACCACCCGCGCAGGGTTTGCGTGTCGTGAGTCCCCGTACTGCTTACGGAGAGATATGGTGTCTTGTCCGGCGTTGCGAACCGCGTATGTATATCCTTCGGCATACGCTCTATTTCGAGGCTCAGTATGTAGAGGCGGTGCATCACCTCGGGCACGCACGGCGGCACCATGCCGAGATCCTCGCCGCATACCAGCATACGGTTGCCCTTCAGCAGTGCAGGCAGCTTGCGCATGGCCTCGTCTCTCCAGAAATCGTTGTGTCTGTGGTAATAGAACTCGTCATGTATGCGCGTGACGCACCATTTCTGATGTCCGTCGAGACACTCGAACCCGCGTGTCTTCATCACAGTTATACGCGGACTGTAATACCCTGGACGCTTGTCGTCCTCAATGAAAAGCACCTCCGTGTGCATGGCCATAAGGGCATCGTAAAGCACCCGTTCCCGTTCCGTCAAATCTTTGCGCCCGAACGTGTCATGCACCTTGCGCTGTGTGTCATACATCTCCTTGAACGAATATGTGCCATCCCCGCGACACTCCAAATATGCCGCCTTGGCCTCCCCTCTCAGTTCCTCGTCGGGCAGCAGCCGCGACAGCAATTCGTCGTCTATATACGGCTTTACGAACCGCTCGCGGTCGAACCTCAGCCCGTATGCCTCTATCTCCTGCACCGTCATAGGCAATGCGGGATTGAAATGTCCCAACAGCCCCCACACCGCGCTCTGCGGTATCTCCCAGATGCGGAAGAAGCCGAGTATATGGTCTATGCGGAACGCGTCGAAGTAATTGGCCATATTCCTGAACCTCCTTTGCCACCAGCGGTATCCGTCCTTCGCCATCTCCTCCCAGTTGTATGTCGGCAGACTCCAGTTCTGCCCCCTCTCTGAGAAATCGTCCGGCGGCGCACCGGCCTGACAGCCGAGGTTGAACAGATGCGGCTCCATCCACGCGTCCACGCTATCCGCGCTCACGCCTATCGGAAGGTCGCCTTTGAGCACCACCCCTTTCGAATGGGCATACTCCCGCGCCTCGCGCAACTGTTGGTGCAGGTTGTACTGCACATAATAACAGCAGTTGAAATGGTCTTCGTTGTCCCTGAAAAGGGCATCCGCCTTCTCCTCGCTGTACACGGCATACTCTCCCCACTCGCTGTATCTCCCGCTCCCGTGGCGGTCGCGCAGCAGGCAGAAAGCCGCGTATGGCTTCAGCCAATACAGGTTCTCCTTCACAAAAGTTACAAACTCCCTGTCTTGCAATAACGCATTGCGCCGCTGCACATACATCAGGCTTGCATACTCCGACTTAAGCTCATTGACGGCAAGATAATCCACCGTCGGCAGCGCGTTCAGCACTGCGGCACGCCTGCGGAAACGCCTCTCCGCAGCCCTGTCGTGCAGCGTCCCGATTGCGTCCATATTGAGATACATCGGGTGCAGCGCATATATCGAGTTTGCCCTGTACGGGTACGAATCCGCCTCCGTAAACGTTGACACAGTGTCGTTGACCGGCAGTATCTGTATCACTGCCAGCCCGTTGGCCGCAGCCCAGTCCACCATCTTCTTGATGCTCAGGAAATCGCCCGCGCCCCAGTCGTTGCGCGTCCTGATCGAAAACACGGGAATGGCCACGCCCGCGCCGTGCCAGTCGTACCTCTCTCTGCGGAATGAATACGAATACACATTGTCGGCCGTAAGCAGCGGCAGTCGCCTGTTCTCCCCGCTCTCCCACTCCGCTATCGTCCCCGTCTCCTTGTCGTAGATGACAAACTTATATTCCGAATGCGTAAGATACTGGTCCGTCGGCAATTGTATATACCAGTCCGCACCGCCTGACGGAATGAGCGGAAGCATACGCGTCGCGTCCCATCCGCCGAGCAACGGAGCCTCACCCATGATGGCCACACCCTGCGACCGCCTGACCACAGGGACATTAGCCACTATCAGGCTATGCTCCTTATGGATACGGGGCAGCTCCTTGACAGCCCTCGGCTTGCAGAACACATCGGTAAAAGGCGTAGTCATGAACACTGACGACATATCGCGGTAGCGGAACTCATCGTTCATCGTCACCGGCCTTTTCCCTTTCGGGAGATACCGTTCCGGCCACGGCTCCTCGATCTCCGACCCGTCCACATCGGTCAGTACATAACGGTACGTGCCGCCCGACGCACAGCCGGCGGCGCAGCTCCAACGCCCGTTATCCACATACGCCATGGGGTGTTCCTTCCCGTCCACCTCTACCTTAAGGTTCTGCCCGAACCTCGTATGGCAAACTATATTGAATATCACATCCATAATCACATTCCGACATACCACAGGCCGCCCCCTCCACATCCCTCGCAGGCGGCAACTCCGCCCGCCTCCCCCTTCAAAATCCACAGTCCTCCCCTCTTATCGCCAGTCCGCATCCGGTCTTGCAATGCAATCCGGAAACAGAACCTCCTGAACTTGTTCATGGGTTATGCTGAGGCACAGCTTATCTTGAAACAAAGTTACGTCAAACCTCTCATACCGCAAAGCCTGCCGCCATCTTTTTTCCCCACGGCACTCCAACTTTTCCATATGACAAGGGCGCACAAACGTCCCCAAACACGTACTCTCAAGCCATCCGCAGGCAATCTCCACCCCATAAAACACGTACCTTCGCCCTATCCACAGACCAACCACAACCGCTCAAACACGTACTCTCGAACTACCCTCTCCCTAACACTCACCGAGCAAACACGTACTCTCGTCCTACCCTCACCCTATCCGCAGGCCATCCCCTCCTCCCGTCCCTTTCCACCATAGCCCCGTCCTCAACCCATCTCAAAGCACAAATTAAAGTTAAAAACACGTACTCTCGTCGAAATCCCTCCGAATCCTCCCCGAAGACCATCCCCATCCCCTCCCTCTGTTACCACGCTCTCCCCCCATCCCCCCCCCAACGTAAACTAAGGTTAAAAACACGTACCCTCGCCTTACCTTCCAAGTACCCGCTCCTTATGCTTGCGCTTACCCTCCTCTCCAATCATCATCATCGCCACGAACAAATATCACAAAAATCACATGGCCATCTCTTGCATATCCGGACAACATTCATTATATTTGTCTCAACATCTGAAACACATAGTCTCAAACCACATAACTTAAATCTACAACTATGCGCAGGCTACTGATTTTAACCCTATTGCTAAGCCCGCTCCTCGCGGGCTTAGCTTTCCCTGCCGTCGGCGACACCGTTCTCCATGAAGGTGTATACTATGTCGTCACAAAAGAAGTGGACAGCATCGCCGCCTATGAGGTGGCAATAGACCACATGACCGCACAGCCTTACATCGGCATTCCCGCATCCATTGACTATAGCGGCAATAGCTATTGTGTCACTTCCCATACCGGCACATCAGTATTGCCGCTCTCTTTTGACTATGACAATCCCGTGCATATAACCAAGATAGATTTCAGCAATGCCGTAAACATCAAAGAACTGCCACCAGTGCAGTATATGGCCATTGCGGCAGTAAGGGTAGACACGTTCGTCTTGCCGCCCGCCATAGAGACATACGAAGCCCCGCTGAGCATAAGCGACCCCCGTGACCCTGACCCGCTCAGCGGTGTCCTGAATAACCGTCCTTACGGCATAACCCGTCTGTTCTCCTCCGGCAATAAGCTGCGCCATGTAGACTTCAGCCGGGGAAAATCATTGGTCGAGGTTGACATCAGCTCATCCTCTGTCGACTCCCTGACCGAACATTCCACTTGGGGCGCATTTCATGAGTGCTACTGGCTTGAGAGAGTACGCCTGCCTGAATCTGTACGGCATTTCGGCTACAATGCCTTCCTTTCCTGCATTCGCCTTGATGCGGACAGCATCAATATGCCGGACAGCCTCGCGTCCATAGACGGCTACTGTTTCAATGCCGACTGGCGGTGGGACACTCTCCGCCTGCCCGCAAAGGTCAGCCGGTTAGACTACGAATTCATCACGTCCCACACATTGCTTGAATGCATAGAGGTTGCCCCGGACAATCGCTGGTTCAAGTCCGTCGGCGGCACTCTCTATACCAAGAGCGGTCTTACCGTTTTCAAGATACCTTTCTCCCTCAACCATGGCGACACTTTCTTTTTCCGCGAGGAGATTGATTCCATAGCCCCTTATGTCCATACAGACATAGGGAATGGCTTCTATACAGGTATGCTGGAGAATCCCAATGAGATACATGACTTCGTGTTCAACACTGGCTTGCGTCAGATAGGCAATTGTGCCTTTCGCGGTTCGACTATAAGGACAGCCTTGAATTTTGGAAGCACATCTGTAAGCTCCATTCCCGCATTCTGTTTCGCAACATCTGACCTTGGAGGCATAGAGCTCCCTATAGAACTCTCGTCCATAGGTTCATGGGCTTTCGACCGCTGCCTGCGCCTCGACAGCGTCCGCTTCCTCGGCTCTGTCGTCAGCTCCATAGCAGGAAGGGCTTTTTCCGCCTGCACCTCCCTCGACTCCCTCGACCTTTCCGCGCAGACACGCCTCCGTACCATAAGCGCATATCTATGTGCTGGCGATTCATCCCTCCGCTCCGTCAAGCTACCCACTTCTATCGACTCCATAAGCCGCTGTGCCTTTGTGGATTGCGTCTCACTCTCCGAAATAGAAGTGCCGGTTCTCGACCCTATAACGATTGAAGAAAACGTCTTTTCCGGCGTGGACAAATCCTCCTGCCGCCTCATAGTCCCCGCCCCATCCATTGACAAGTACCGCGCCGCCCCCGTATGGCGCGACTTCCTCAATATTGAGTCCGGCGACCTGCTCACCATCACCGTCCTCTCCGCCGACTCCCTCATGGGCGGCGTCACAGGCACGGGCGTATACCGCTATGGCGACAGCCCCTACATCGCCGCCAGTCCCGCACGCGGCTACCGCTTCACACGCTGGAGCGACGGCTCGACTGAGCAGTACCGCCGCGTCGCACTCACGTCCGACTCCAC
>JADIMV010000094.1 GCA_017694515.1 Candidatus Aphodosoma intestinipullorum | reverse complement strand
TTGCCGACACGGACAGCATCACAAAAATCGTACAACCCAAAATATCTTCGTTCCCCGGCATCCTTGACATCACATACCAGAAGGATATGCTGCAGATGTTCAATCAGAACATAAGCCGTGTCACTGTTATCCTGAGTCTTATCACAGTGGTGCTGCTGCTCATCTCCATTGTGCTTATAAATAATACTATCAGGCTGTCCGTCTACTCCAAACGTTTCATAATCAACACCATGAAACTCGTTGGGGCGAAGGCGGGCTTCATCCGCCGCCCGTTCATCTGCCGCTCGGTGCTGAACGGCGTTATCGCGGCACTGATAGCACTGGTGCTGCTCGCCGGGACAACCTATTACCTGCAAAGCGAAATCGGCGCGACATTCGATATGTACAGGCTCTCCATCATACTGCCTGTCGTGGCGGTAGTATTCGTTTTCAGCATACTGATAACGTATCTGGCGACATTCTTCAGCGTCAGCCGCTACATAAGGATGAAGACAGACCATCTCTATTTCATCTGACAACCGGAAAACAATTCATCAACAAGCATATTTCACCAGAGACATGAAAAACTTTGCGTTGCACAAACAGAACTACATCATCATCGCCGTATCCGTCCTGCTGATAATACTGGGCTTCATACTGATGTACGGCAGCAAGACCGAAGTGGAGTTTAACCCTGACGTATTCAGTTTCCGCAGGATTACATTAGCCCCTATCGTCTGTATGGCCGGATTTGTGCTGATGATATTCGGTATAATGTGGAAGAAAAAAGAGGGTGACAACTGATGGGCTGGATAGAGTCGTTACTGTTAGGCATAGTACAGGGGCTTACAGAATTTCTGCCTGTAAGCAGCAGCGGGCATCTCATAATCGGGCAGGAGCTGCTCGGAGTTGACACATCAGCGGCAGACAGCCTCATGTTCACAGTCGTGGTACACGCCGCCACTGTGTGCAGCACCCTTGTAGTGCTGTGGAAAGAGGTAGCCCATCTGTTCCGTGGCACGTTCATGGTCAAGGCATGGAATGAGGAGAAAAGCTATGTGGCCAAGATATTCCTCTCGATGATACCGGTGTTCATCATCGGTGTGTTCTTCAAGGACTACGTGGAGGCCATCTTCGGCAGCGGACTGCTCGTGGTGGGGTGCTGCCTGATGCTCACCGCACTGCTGCTGACATTCGCCTATTTCGCTAAACCGAGGCAAAAGGAGACCATATCATACAGGGACGCTTTCATCATCGGACTTAGTCAGGCCGTGGCCGTGCTGCCGGGGCTGTCGCGCTCAGGCACTACGATTGCCACAGGGCTTATGCTCGGCAACAAGAAGGAATCTGTCGCACAGTTCTCGTTCCTGATGGTGATAATACCTATACTCGGTGAGGCGATACTCTCATTGGCAGACGCGCTGCTGAACGGGCAGCCGCTGATGGACGCGGTAGGCGTTGTGCCGCTGGTTGTCGGGTTTGCAGGAGCGTTTCTCTCAGGATGTTTCGCCTGCAAGTTCATGATAGGGCTCGTGAAGCGCGGCAAACTCATATATTTCGCCATCTACTGTGCGCTGGCCGGTATAATCACAGTCTGTTATTCGCTGTTCTGATGGATTTTATCAAAGGTGAAGTCCTTTATTTCAACAAGCCGCTGCACTGGACATCGTTTGACGTGGTCAACAGGGTCAGGCGTGTGCTGTGCCGCACCATCGGGCAGAAAAAACTGAAAGTAGGTCATGCGGGGACGCTCGACCCGCTGGCCACGGGAGTGATTATCGTATGCACGGGGAAAGCCACCAAGCGTATCGAGGAGCTGCAATATGGTGTCAAGGAGTACATAGCGACCCTGACACTCGGCGCGACCACCCCATCGTATGACATGGAGCACCCGGTTGACCGCGAATATCCGACAGACCACATCGACGGGCAACTTGTCCGCGAGACTGTGGGCAAGTTCGTCGGCGAGATATGGCAGACACCGCCCGTCTATTCCGCCGTCAAGATTGACGGCAAAAGGGCTTTCGACTATGCCCGGCGGGGACAGGATGTAGAGCTTAAGCCGAAACTTCTCGCCATTGACGAGATAGAGATATTGCGTTTTGAAAAGCCTATATTGGAAATACGTGTCGTGTGCAGCAAAGGCACATATATCAGAGCCTTGGCACGCGACATAGGCGAGGCTCTCGGCAGCGGCGCATACCTTTCGGCTCTCAGACGGACACGCGTGGGCGATGTCACACTCGATGACTGTCTCGAAGTAGACCAGTTTGTCGAAGTCCTCGAAAGCGGAATCATAAGGCAGGACAGTGACGATGCAAACATTTGACATTCAGCGAATATAACAAGAACCATATAAACGATATTTCTCTATGAAACTGTCACAATTCAAATTCAAGCTCCCCGAAGAGCTGATAGCACAATACCCGTCCGGATATTACAAAGATGCCAAAGGGAGAGAGAAGAAACGGGCCAAGTTCGATGCCGAACGCGATGAGGCCAGGATGATGGTATTCCACTCCAAAAGCAAAGAGACAGAACACAGATATATAAAGGATATAATCGAGTATTTCGACGAGGGCGACCTGTTCGTATTCAACGACACTCTGGTTTTCCCCGCGCTGATGCACGGTAACAAGGAGAAGACCGGTGCACAGATTGATGTGTTCCTCCTTCGCGAACTCAATCCCGACCTGCGTCTGTGGGATGTGCTTGTTGAGCCGGCCAGAAAGATACGCGTCGGCAACAAGCTCTATTTCGGTGACGACAACTCCCTTGTGGCCGAGGTCATTGACAACACCACAAGCCGTGGGCGTACGGTGCGCTTTCTCTACGACGGGACACATGATGAATTCAAGCGTGATCTCTTCGCGCTCGGGCACACTCCCCTGCCCCCACATATCACCCGCAAACCGGAACCCGAAGACGCAGAACGCTATCAGACCATATTCGCCAAGAACGAAGGGGCAGTTGTCGCTCCGGCAGCAGGCTGCCATTTCAGCCGTCAGCTTCTTAAACGCATGGAGATTAAAGGCATAGACGTGTCGTATGTGACACTCCACGCGAGCCTCGGTATGTTCCGCGCCATAGACGTTGAGGATCTGACCAAGCACAAGACCGACTCCGAGCAGCTTGAAGTGGACGATGAGGTAGTAGAAAAGTTCAACAAGGCCAATGCAGAAGGGCGTAGGATATGCGCAGTCGGCACTACCACACTGCGCGCACTTGAGACCGCCTCGACAGCCAATGGCATGATAAAGCCTTTCGATGGCTGGACAAACAAGTTCATATTCCCTCCGTACCAGTTCACTACGGCCAATGCCCTGCTGTCCAACATGCAACTGCCGTACAGCACCATGCTCATGAACCAGACAGCATTCGGCGGCTACGAAGATGTGATGCGGCTCTACGACGAGGCAGTAGAGAAGAAGTATATGTTCGGCTTCTACGGCGATGCGATACTGATACTGCACGACTGAACGTAAAGTATTTATCCTTACGGGAAGAGCCGCATGGCAGACGTTGTGCCATGCGACTCTTTTCTTTCTAAAAAAAAGGCTGACAAACAGGGATGATATTATTCGGTGAGGCGTTTCATCAAGGAGAACAGCCGCGCCTAATCATACAGATGAGACAACCGCCCGCCGGGAATGGCTTGCAAGTAAGGCGAGGGTACGTGTTTGAGGGTTGGAGGATAGCCTGCGGATAGGTCGAGAGTACGTGTTTGGCTGACGGCGGGATGGCCTGAGGATGGCTCGAGAGTACGTGTTTCATCGGGAGAGGATGGGGTGCGGGCAGCTCGAGAGTACGTGTTTCGCGGCTGGAAGTGTACCCCGTCTGCCGCCCCGCGCCGTCTATCATCTGCATGGGGAGTAACGGACGGGAAAAACGGGCTGTGGAA
>JADIMV010000093.1 GCA_017694515.1 Candidatus Aphodosoma intestinipullorum | reverse complement strand
AAGACAGACCGCAAAGGGGAGAAGATGAACAACGAACGCATGGAGTTTCTCGGCGACGCACTCCTCAACGCGATAACAAGCGAACTGATATACAAGGCGTTTCCCGACAAAAAGGAGGGAAACCTCACGCTGATAAGGACAGGCATAGTGAAGCGCGTGACACTCAACCTCATAGGCAAGAAGTTGGAACTCGATACGCTGATAGACAGCCGCTGCATAGGACTGCACACGCTCGGCAATGCATTCGAGGCACTCGTGGCGGCGGTCTTCCTCGATTTCGGCTACGACAAGTGCAGGGATTTCGTGGCCGATGTGTTCCGCCGCTTCTCCGTCATAGAGGAGGCTGTGGAGGGGACTATCAGCTTCAAGTCTGCACTTATGGAGTGGGGGCAGAAAGAGTGCTGCAACATAGAGTTCGACCTCGTGGCGCAGGAACGCATGGAGGACAACCGCATAAGATTCTGCACGCGCACGCTGATAGACGGAGAGGAGTACGGTGCGGGCATAGGGTTCAGCAAGAGGGAGGCGGAACAGATGGCGGCGAAACAGGCACTCTTAAAGATAGGTCTGCCCCTGCCGGAGTGAGGCAACGGAGAAGGGTGGCAGATATGCATAATAGTGAATACTAATGCCGGTTGTACAATTCTTTCGAATCTGAGCGATATTGACGGAAAAAGGAAGATACGCTAAGGAGAGAATAAGGAGGAGATAGCTAAAAGATAGCGTGATGGCAGCCAACAGTCCTGTCACACAAGTGGTTAGAGACCAGAGACTGCACACACCGACAATGGTCACCGCAAACGCAATAGAAATAATAGAGAGCGGGAGTGGTGGCAGAAAGAGAGATATACGATTAATTTTGAACAGCTACTTAATTTAAAACCGCAACCTATGAAAAAACCTATGGAACTTATTCATTTCGCGGAACTGGTGTTCGCCAAAGCGAAAAAACACCCAAATGCGAAGACGATATATTACCGCGACAACTCACTCGCCCAGTGGGTGGGACTCACATGGTCGGAACTGGCGGCGAAAGTGTTCACAGCCGCAAAGGCACTGGCCTCGTTAGGAGTTAAGGAGCAGGAGCACGTGGCCATCTGCTCACAGAATATGCCGCACGCCGTGATTGCCGATTTCGCCAACTACGCGAACCGCGCCGTATCCGTGCCGCTCTATGCGACATCATCAATGTCCCAGATAGAATACATAGTGAATGACGCTGAAATAGCAGTGCTTTTCGCGGGGGAACAGCAGCAGTATGACAATGCGCTCGAAGTGCTGCACACGTCGGCGTATCTGAAACATATCATCGTGTTCGATGACCGCGTAGACCTGAAAGGCGAGACGCGCGCCATGCATTTCGCCGACTTTCTGAAACTCGGCGAAACCGATGCACAGGCCGGCACTGTGAACAAACGCAAGAGCGCCGCACGTGCGGAAGACCTCGCCATCATCATGTACACATCGGGGACAACAGGTGAGCCGAAAGGCGTGATGCTGCAACACAGCGCACTGCTCGAAGGGATGAGAATACACGACATACGTCTCACGAACGTTAACCGCCACGACACATCGCTGGCGTTCCTGCCGCTGTCACACATCTTCGAGAGAGCGTGGGTCTACTTCTGCCTCTGCAAGGAGGTGAAGGTATATCTGAACCTGAGACCCACGGAGATACAGACGGTCATAAAGGAGGTGAGGCCGACGCTGATGTGCAGCGTGCCGAGGTTCTGGGAAAAGGTGGCCGCCGGTGTGCAGGAGAAGATAGGCTCATTCTCACCATTCATGAAAGGCATTGTCACATGGGCTGTCGCCATAGGCAAGGAGTTCAACATCGACTACCAACGGCTCGGCAAACACGCGCCAATGTGGCTGTACATACGTTACAAGATAGCGGACAGGCTCATATTCAGTACATTGAAAAAGGTAGTCGGCATAGACCACGGGCGTATGTTCCCCGTGGCGGGCGCGGCTTTAGACGACAAGCTGGCAGTGTTTTTCCGCAGTCTCGGAATACCCATCATATACGGCTACGGACTGACGGAGACTACCGCCACGGTGTGCTGTTACGAGTTCAAGAACTATGTGATAGGGTCGGTAGGCTCTCTCATGCCTGACATACAGGTCAAAATCGGCGAGGACAATGAGATAATGGTCAAGGGCAAGACCCTGTTCAGCGGCTATTACAACAAGCCGGAGGCCACGGCAGCGGCATTTGAGGACGGATGGTTCCGCACGGGCGACGCGGGCAAGCTCGTGGACGGCAAGCATGTCTATATGGTCGAGAGGATAAAGGACCTTTTCAAGACATCGAACGGCAAGTATATCGCGCCGCAGCAGATAGAGACAAAGCTCGGTGCGGACCGCTACATAGAGCAGATAGCCGTGATAGGCAACAACCGCAACTTCGTGACAGCGATAATAGCCCCGAACCTGCCTGCCGTGGAGCAGTTCGCCAAGGAGCAGGGCATAAAATACGATACGACGGACGAACTTCTCGCCGACAGCCGTGTGCAGAAACTGTTCGAAGAACGCATTGCCGAAGGTCAGGCCGATATGGCAAGCTATGAGAAAATCAAGAAGTTCAAGCTTATCAAGCGCGGATTTACCATGGAGTCGGGCGAACTGACCTCGACCCTCAAACTGCGCCGCGCCGTCATATTACAGAACTACGCGGCATCGATAGACGAGATGTACGGCACTGACATAAAGGACATAGTACCGCTCTATGACAAGAGCGACGTGCCCGTATCAGGCAGGACACTGTAAGGAGCGACACCGCCTGCGGGCAAGCGCACGGACATATGCCCTCAGGCAGAAAAACATATTTTTCAAAACGGGATAATAATGAACGAATTTCTTGAGACGGAGGAGCGCATAGTCAAGGTACTGAAGACGGTCTATGACCCGGAAATACCGGTCAACATATATGATTTGGGGCTGATATACAAGATAGACTGCACGGACGGGGGAGATGTCACGATAGACATGACCCTCACCGCGCCGAATTGTCCTGCGGCAGACTTCATAGCCGAGGATGTACGCATGAAGGTCGAGGCAATCGAGGGGGTCAAGTCAGTGACTGTCAATCTCGTGTTCGAGCCGGAATGGGACAAGGAAATGATGAGCGATGAGGCCAAACTCGAACTCGGCTTCCTCTGAAAGCCAGCCGCACAGCATACGCCAATGAAGTACTATTTCCTCTCGGATGCGCATCTCGGCTCGCTGACAGTCAGTGACCCAGCAGCCCATCAGGCCAAGTTTATCGGATGGCTTGAAATGGCAGCCGCCGACGGAGATGCCATATTCCTGCTTGGCGACATATTCGATTTCTGGTTCGAGTTTCCAAAAGCCATCCCCGAAGGATATGACGCTGTGATTGAGACAATAAGAAGAACCGTGCAGCGCGGAGTGGAGGTTCATTTCTTCTGCGGCAACCATGACCAATGGACATTCGGCTACCTCGAGAGCCATTGCGGGGTGAAGCTCCACCGCAAGGAGTTCGTCACGCAGCTGTGCGGAAAGACGTTTTTCATGCACCACGGCCACGGCCTCGGCGAGATGTCCCGCGCCACACGTAGGCTCAACGCACTGTTCGAGAGCCGTATAAGCCGATGGCTCTTCCGCTACCTGATGCCACCGCGCGCGGCATGGAGTTTCGGATATAAATGGAGCGAAAGGAACAGGCTCAGACATTCGGAGCATGACGGCGTATTCCTCGGCGAAAACAATGAGCCGCAAGTCATATTCGCCAAACACTATTCTGCCGAACACCCAGGCACAGATTATATTGTCATGGGACACAGGCACATAGAACTGAACCTCATGCTCGCCACAGGCACACAGCTCGTCATACTCGGCGATTTTTTCAGCCTTTTCACATACGCTGTGTTCGACGGAAAAGACATATCACTTGAAACATACTTATAAACTGCATTCATCATACCCAATACGGGGTTTCAGGCCTGCGATGCGCCGTTTCAGAGAAAAAATGCAAGCCACATTCTCCCATATTCAGGGAAAAATAATATCTTTGTCACCGCTAAAAAACGGCTACACGTATAGTTCATATCACAGTAGCGCAACATAACATTATAACACTAATATTTCAATGAAAAGATTTCTTGCTTTAATCCTCTTCGGATTATCATGTGCCGGACTATGGAGTGTTCCGGCACGCCATGGGAAAATATTGGCCACGCAGCCAGACGGTACTACTATTGAAGTAGAAATTTCAGGCGATGAAACATTCCACTATACCGCAACGACAGACGGCTATCTGGTAAAGCGTAACAGCGAAGGCTTCTTCGAATATGCAACCATCACGAACGGTGAGATAGTGACCTCCGGCATCCGCGTATATAACCAAGATATGAAAGCGAACACAAATATAGAAGCTTTCAGTATTGAAAGACAATTGGAAATGCTCAATTCAACATGGACACAACGTGCGGCTGCAAAACGTCAGGCACAACAGACCAATGCAACGGAAAACGGATTGGCGGATGAAGGTATTGTCATATTGGTAAACTTCCAAGATGTAAAATTCACAGTGGAGAATCCCCAAGCAGCGTTCGACAGCCTTCTCAACCAGGAGGGTTACAGTGAAAACGGAGCATTGGGATCGGCACGCGACTATTTTTACGCATCGTCAGCAGGACAGTACGACCCTACATTCCATATATACGGGCCGTATGATTTGCCTCATGACATGGAATATTATGGGGCCAACAACTACACAGGGGATAAACATCCGGAACAAATGATTGTAGATGCGGTAAAAAAACTTTACGCGGACACAACTGCAAATATCAATTTATCAGATTATGACCAAAATGGAGATGGCCTTATAGACTTCGTATTTGTCTATTATGCCGGGCATAATGAGGCAGAAGGCGGGCCGGAAAATTCGATATGGCCGCACAAATCCCAGATAAATGACAATCCCGCCATCTCAGAAGCTGACAGGAATATAGAATATGACGGTAAAAAATTAGGCATGTACGCATGCACATCGGAGTTGAGAGGAGCGGGTGGAAATGAAATGTGCGGAGTAGGAACGTTCTGCCACGAGTTCGGTCATGTATTGGGGCTGATGGACTTGTATTCAACAAATTACAACGGGCATAAAACACTGGGTACATGGGATATAATGGATCAAGGTGCTTATAACAATGACGGAAAGACACCTCCGCTATATAGTGCATTCGAACGTTTCGTCTTAGGATGGCTGACACCTGAAGTGATAAAGGCAGACACGTCATACGTGCTGGAAAACATCGGGACCAGCAATAAGACATTCATTATAAGGTCTGACGGCGGCACGACTCTCCCCAACTGGAATACCACCAACAAGTATTATCTTTTGGAGACAAGAGTCAATGAAATAGACAACACATGGGATGAATACCTCCCAGGTCAAGGAATGATTATTACTCAGATAGCATATAGCCAACGGAAATGGATGATGAATACCATTAATGATGATGAGGACAACATGGGCGTAGACCTGATTGAAGCAGACGGACGCACGGACTATATGATTGACGGCAAGAAAGGAGATGCATTCCCTGGCCTGATGAATGTCACAGGCTTCAATGCGTACGACAGGTTCTGGCTTAGCGGAATAACATTTGATGAAGATGCCAGTACTGTCAGCTTCAAAGTGAAAGGGACATCTGTCGGAGTGGAAAATGTATTTGAAAATCAGGGAGAGATATTCATAGCGGGCAGCACGGTATATGGCCTTGAAGCGGGTATGAAACTGCGCTGCATCGATATGTCGGGGCGTACTCTGTGGTCGGATGTGGCACTCTCGGACACAT
Organism: Candidatus Aphodosoma intestinipullorum; assembly: GCA_017694515.1. Classification (GTDB taxonomy): domain Bacteria; phylum Bacteroidota; class Bacteroidia; order Bacteroidales; family Paludibacteraceae; genus Aphodosoma; species Aphodosoma intestinipullorum. Next base: position 8,345 of record JADIMV010000093.1, on the reverse strand, counting down.
ATACGTTCGATATGCCGCAGGGGCTTTACTGCATCATAGTATCGCAGGACGGCATGCAAAGGAAGGTGCTTAAAAGTGTCGGGAAATAAATCAGCAAGGCTATAACGACGAATAGAGCCGGGCAACCCTGATTGCCCGGCTCTATTCGTAATACCCTAAGGCATAATCACATACCTGCCACTCCGCTTTTCACGGCAGCATCGGCCACAGCACCAGAGACATACTCGAGGAGGCGGGGGTCAAAAGGCGATGGAATGAGGTAGTCCTCGCTGAACGACAGCCCGCAGTTGCCCAAGACTTCGCAGATGCCGCGCGGAATGGGCATACGAGCCAATTCGGCCAATGCGTACGCGGCCGCCAGTTTCATCTTCTCATTTATCTCCCTGGCACGTACACGCAAAGCCCCTTTGAATACATAGGGAAAGCCGAGCAGGTTGTTCACCTGATTAGGCCAATCGGAACGTCCAGATGCAAATATGACATCCTCACGCGCCGCAAGAGCCTCATCACGCGTAATCTCGGGCAGGGGATTGGCCAGTGCCATGACGAGCGGACGCGCGGACATGGAGCGTATCATTTCCTGTGTCAGCAGACCGGGCTTAGAGACCCCAAGGAAAACATCGGCACCCACGATTGCCTCCGCAAGCGTGGACTTGTCGGTATCGACGGCAAACTCCGCCTTTTCCGAAGTCAGCCCCGTGCGCGAACGGCTGATGACACCCTTGCTGTCGCACAGCGTTATATTCTCACGGCGTGCGCCGACCTGCACGAACATACGGGCAGTCGCGATGGCAGCCGCGCCCGCCCCGCTGACGACAATGCGCACATCCTCTATCCTCTTCCCCGTCAGGAAACAGCTATTAATCAGCGCGGCAGAACTGATTATGGCCGTGCCGTGCTGGTCATCGTGCATGACAGGGATGTCAAGCTCTTCACGCAAGCGGCGTTCTATCTCGAAGCACTCGGGAGCCTTAATGTCTTCAAGGTTTATCCCGCCGAATGTAGGCGCGATGCGCTTCACTGTATCCACGAACTCATCCACATCCTCCGTATCAATCTCAATGTCGAAAGCGTTTATGCCTGCCATCTGCTTGAACAGCATACACTTGCCCTCCATCACGGGTTTGGCAGCCTTCGCGCCTATGTTGCCGAGACCAAGCACGGCCGTACCGTTAGAAATGACGGCTACGAGGTTGCCCTTACCAGTATAATCATAGACAGCCCGGCTGTCTTTCGCTATCTCAAGCGACGGCGCAGCCACGCCAGGGGAATAGGCCAGGGCCAAATCGTGCGGCGATGCGCACGGTTTTGTCACAGTCACTTCTATCTTACCCGGCACCCCATCCTTATGATAATGTAGTGCCGCATCGTATAACTCATTGTCTTTCATATCCATATAATTTATTATAACTACAAAATCCATGTGACACAGGACACACGGCAAAGAAATGCGCCCACGCCATAGGGGTTATGCAAAAGTAGTGGAAATATGATGTCGTTGTAATCAATAATAACTATGAATGCATAGACAAAACCGATTGTACGGACGGGACAAGAGGAGTATCTTTGCATTGGTCGGAAGAAGGGGGAATGGAGGTGTGGAGTGTGCAAAACAGGAATCGTGAGGACAGGGTTTCACTTTTGACAGTTTTTGCAACAAATAGGCGAAAGAACAACAATACGCTAAGTAGAGGATAGGGAGGAGATAGCTAAAAGCTAACGGGAGACCTGCCGAACAATTTGTATATCAATAGGTTACAAGGCACAAATCGTATCCACTGGGAATGGGCATTATTTTGGGGATGGAGGTTTTGGTGAACAAAGATAGTGGTGACCGAACCGAGAAACCATTAGAGGATACAAGGAACAAGGGATAATGATATTGTAAAAACATCTTTAAACAGTTACGACTATGACAACTTCATGTTCATGCTGCTCCGCCACAGGCGAGACAGTCAAATTACAAGGCAATCCGTTCCATACGGAAGGTAAGATGGTAAAGGTAGGCGACGTTGCGCCTGATTTCACGGCGGTGAAGTCAGACCTCAGCGAGGCATCGCTCTCCGACTTCAAGGGCAAAAGGGTGGTTCTCAACATATTCCCGAGCCTCGACACACCGGTGTGCGCACTCTCGGTGCGTCAGTTCAACCAGAAAGCCGCAACGATGGAGAACACGGCTGTGCTCTGCATATCGATGGACCTGCCGTTCGCGCACGCACGCTTCTGCACGACAGAAGGGATAAACAACGTTGTGGCACTGTCGCTGTTCCGCGACTGCGGATTTGCAAAGGCATACGGCCTGCGCATAGCCGACGGGCCGATGAAAGGCCTGATGGCACGCGCTGTCATCGTCATTGACGAGAACGGAAAGATTGTCTACACTGAACTCGTGGATGAAATCACTCACGAACCGAATTATGACGCGGCTATCAACGCGCTCAAATAGGCCATAACCGTCCTAATCGTTGAGCCAATAAGAACGGTGAACCTACGGAAATACAGACTTTTCCGTAAGTTCACCTTTCTTATTTTGTAAGGGAAAGGCACTTATTTGCGCATCAACCAACGCAGTACCGCATAGCCTCCGAAGAGCTGGATGGCCATGCCGGGAAGGCCGAGACGGAAATCCTGGACGGCGAGCATAAAATCGCCCGTCATAATCCATTCACCGAGTGTGCCAAACACCTGGTAGAACAACACCACAAGCAGCAAGAGCGGCAACGACACGCGATTGAACCGCTGAGCCACGAAACCTGCCGCCACGGCGAGCAGTACGGATTTGAACAACAGGGCGGGAAGGACAGCCGCAGCGGGCATCCCGAAAAGGGCAGAATTGACGAGCGGGGAGGCCACGGCCGTCAGCAGGCCGACTTTCCAACCGTATTTGTATGCGCCTATAAGAGTGAAAAAATAGATGGGCAGCAGTATCATGCCGCCCTGCGGCAGAAGGTGGCACAACTGGGGCAGCAGTATGTTGCCAGCCACGAAGAGAGCCGCGAAGAAATAGGTACGCACATCGGCGAACCTATAAGAATAGAGTTTCACTGTCGTATCCATAGTCTTATATAATTATTTGTTACACATTCATTTGGCTTCTCCCTGACGTTGCAGCACGTCCTCCACGAAGCGTCCTATCAGCGGCAACATCTCCTCCGGAGCGTCAGTCCCAGCGCACAAGGTCTCAACAGGACAGCGGCCAGTGCCGTCACGGTTTATTATGTACGGCACGCTCCGGGCGCACGAGAAGTCCACACCAGCGGCAGTCAGCACCCGTGCGGCATCGTCACTCAGCACATCAGCGTGGAGACGCGCCACACCTCCCAACACCATCAGCGCGGCAGCACCCTTTCCGACAACCTTGTCCGCGACCCATGCGCCGCGAAGAAACCCGACATCATAGGTCAGAAGCATATATAAATCCATCACGCCGCGCCGCGTGAATGTCCGAACCTCATCCCCATTGGCTATCACGCACGAATAGCCGCCACGGTGGAGCATATCGACAAGAGTGTCAATCGTCATAGCGTCTCCTGCTTCAGTTGCTCCACATAACCGTCTATACGGTGGAGTTCCGCCGGTATGTCTATCGACTGCGGGCAATGGGAGGTGCAGGTGTTGCACCCTATGCAATGGCTCGCCTGACGCAGTTTCGGGACACTGCGGTCATAGCCGACGAGAAACGCACGCCGCGCCGCACGGTAGCCCTCGTCCTGAGAGCTTTTCGGCACGTTGCCCTCGTTCACACACTTGTTGTAGTGGGTGAAAATGGCCGGTATGTCAATGCCGTAGGGGCAGGGCATACAGTATTTACAGTCAGTGCAAGGCACAGTCGGGAAGCGCAGCATCATCTGCGCCGTGTCTTCAAGGAAAGCCTTCTCCTCGTCCGTCAGCGGCTCAAGAGGCGAATAGGTCTTTATGTTGTCCACGAGATGTTCCTTGTAGGTCATGCCGCTGAGAACGGTCAGCACCTTTTCGGGCGACCCGGCGAAACGGAACGCCCACGAGGCCACGCTCTCCTCTGGCCGCCGCTCTTTCAGCCGCGCCACCAGATGGGTGTTCAACTTCGATAGCCGTCCGCCGAGGAGGGGTTCCATGATAGCCACCGGGATGTCACGCTTGACCAGTTCGCCATACAAATAGTCGGCGTTCACGTTGCGCCCGGAGGCGTGCAGCCAGTCCACATAGTTGAGCTGTATCTGCACGAAGTCCCAATGGACACGCTCATGGAGCGACAGCACATAGTCGAAGACATCGACAGTGCCGTGGAACGACCAGCCGAGATTGCGTATACGTCCGGCTTCGCGCTCCTTCATGAGGAACTCTATCATGCCGTTCTCCTCGTAGCGTGCCTTGAAGGTCTCCATCCCGCCATTGCCAACGGAGTGGAGCAGGTAGTAGTCTATATAGTCTGTCTGTAGCTCCCGAAATGAACGGCGGTACATCTCTATGGAATTCTCCCGCGTCCAGTTGGAGAAGTTTGACATCTTTGTCGCGATGAAATATGAGTTACGGGGATGGCGTTTCAGGGCAATGCCTGTGGCACGCTCAGACTGACCCTGCACATAGACCGGTGCGGTGTCGAAATAGTTTACCCCGTGAGCCAACGCATAGTCAATCAGGCCGTTGACAGCCTCCTGATCTATTATGTCGCCGTTGCCGTCGGGGGAAGGGAGAGTCGGCCAGCGCATACATCCATAGCCGAGGATAGAGACCTTGTCGCCCGTATTCGGGTTTACGCGATAAGTCATCTCACCCGGCTGTTTCCTTGTGCCACCGGTCTTGGTCTCAGCCCTTTTTCCGTCACTGCAACCGTAGACCACCGCAGCAGAGGCCGCCGCACCTGCCCCGGCCATTTTAAGGAACGTCCTCCGGCTCATCATGCCGGATTTGTCATTATCATTATTTGCCATAGTTCGTTTTCTGAAAGTCCGTTTTCACTTCTACGTCCGCCGTCAGACAGTCCTGTGCCGCTCATGCCCTTCGACATATATCGCGCTGAACGGGCGCGACGGGCAGAGATTCTCGCACGCCCCGCACCCGATGCACCGCTCCGCATCGACCACGGGTATCTTCACCGAAAGCGCATCGCCAGGGACAGACGACACCATCTGTATAGCCCCAGTAGGACAATGCCTTGCGCAGTTACCGCACTCCACACCATCGGTGAGCGGCACGCAGTTATCGCGTATCCACACCGCATGGCCTATCTGTATGGAGGATTTCTCCGCACGGTCTATCCTCTGTATAGCTCCGGCGGGACATACCTCAGAGCATTTTGTACACTCCGGACGGCAGTAGCCACGCTCGTAGGACATCTCGGGCTGCATGAGCGTCATGAGGTCAGTGGACGGACGCAACACGCCGTTCGGGCAGACCGACACGCAGAGCTGGCAGGCAGTGCAGCGTTGAGCCATGTTATATGCGCTCCACGAGCCGGGAGGCGTGATTTTCGTCTCACGGCGCGGGGCTTTCTTGTCAAGTATCGCGGCAAGACCGCCATCCACTTTCATCTCCTGCGCTTTAAGCGTTGCCGCGCCTGCGGCCATAGCACCGGCCATGAGGAACGTGCGGCGCGAGGTGTCGACCGGAGCATCGGCGGCTTTCCGGCGCGCACTGCCCCACAGTCTGTGATGCGTCAGCTTCAACGCGCCGAACTTGCAGTCGCTCACACAGTTCATACAAGCCACACAGCGGCTGTGGTCTATCTTATGGTTCTCTACATCAATGCACGAAGCCTTGCACTTGCGGGCACAGAGGCCGCAGTTCTTGCACTTGTCCTCATCAAACGCCACCTTGAAGAGCGAGAAGCGCGACACGACACCGAGCACAGTACCGACCGGGCATATCGTATTGCAGTATGTGCGGCCGCTACGCCACGCGAGCCACGATATGACAACGAACGTAAGGGCGGCGATGACAAACGTCGGGATACTCTTCACCCACACATCGGTCTCGTATGCGGCATAGCTCCCGGTACGTTCGGCAAACCCGGCCACTATGTTGTTACCCCACTGATAGATAGGGGCAAGGAGATTGGAGACCATGCGTCCGTAGGAGCTGTACGGCGCGAGCAGAGCCACGAACGACCCCACGCCAGCCACCATGGCCACAATGAAGAGCACAAGCACCGCGTAACGCATCCAGCGCAGCGCGGGCGAATAGGAAAAGCGGTTCTTGCGTATCTTACCGGCTATATGGGACACAACGTCCTGAAATACACCGAGGGGACATATCACAGAACAGTAGACCCGGCCGAAAAGCAGGGTCAGTACGAGCAGAGCCGCCACTACACCAAAGTTCAGTGCCAACACGGCGGGCAGAAACTGTATCTTCGCCATCCAGCCGAGCCACGCATGGAGCGTCCCCGTGAAATCAAGGAAGAGCAGTGTAATCCCCACGAAAAACAGTGCGGCGAAAAAGCGTCTTATTTTACGCAGCATATCAAAGAATCTATTTAATCAGCGTACATACAGAGCCATACGGCTCAAGAGAAGTATCTGGTGCAAATTTACTAAAAATCACAGAGCGGACAACAATGCGCCTGATTTTTCGCATGGCGAGGCGGCCACCCCATGACACATATACCAGAAAACATGGCAAAGGTAGTACATCAACACAACTGCCGCCGTACCCGGATTACGGGAAAAGGTATATCATTTACAGGCGGAGAAAGGGCGGAAATCGCGGGCGGTCAGGGAGGGTCTTCGGAGAGGCTTCGGAGAAGCTTCGAAGGAGCTTGGGAGCGGCTTCGGCGAGAGTACGTGTTTTTAACCTTAATTTACAATCAAGAGGAGGGACGTGGAGCCAAGAAGAGGAAGGGGAGGAGGGAGGCCGCTGAAAGGTTATCGTGCAGGGACAGGGCGGTGGCTGCCTCACGGGGGCAGGCAGGGCGACTGGCTATACACGGGAAGAAGCCACTAAAAGCTCCGTCGGGATAAGTTTGGCTTATGCGTCCATTTTTCGTACCTTTGCGCTGCCGCACGGAGACAGGATGTGCGCAAAAAAATTTTTAAGTTCAGCCGATGCTCAGACTAAAACGCATAGATGCATACGTCATAAGGAACTTCATCACGCTGTTTCTTGCGACATTCTTCATCTGCTCGTTCATTGTCATCATGCAGACCCTGTGGATGAGGATAAATGACCTTGTGGGCAAGGGGCTGCCGGCACACGTGCTGCTCGAGTTTTTCTACTATACATGGCTGACGCTCATACCCCTTGCGCTGCCGCTCGCTATCCTGCTGGCCTCGCTGATGACTTTCGGCGACATGGGAGAAAAGCTCGAACTGCTATCCATGAAGACAGCGGGCATATCGCTGTTCCGCATCATGCGCTCACTAATGATTCTCATCGCCATTATATGTGTCGGCGCGTTCTTTTTTTCAAATGATGTCATACCGATGGCGCAGAGGAAGATGTACACACTGCTGTTCAGCATAAGGCAGAAGTCGCCGGAGATGGACATACCGGCGGGCGAGTTCTACTCCGGCATACAGAATATGCGCATCTACGTGAGAGCCAAGAACCACGACACCGGGGCGATGAGCGACGTAATGCTATATGATTTCTCGAAGGGCTTCAACAACGCGTCGGTCACTACGGCGGACACCATGTACGTGCAGATGACCAAGGACAAGAAGAACCTGATGCTCACGCTCATCAACGGCGAATCGTTCGAGAATATGAGGGAGCAGCAGAGGCGTTCGACGGAGAAGAATGTCCCCTACCGCCGCGAGACGTTCAAGACGAAGCAGGTGCTGCTGGACTTCGACGGCGATTTCAATGAGCTGGACGAGTCGCTCATGGACGACCAGCACATCAGCAAAAACTTCGACCGCCTGCTGAGCGATGTGGACTCAGTGACTTATGTGCGCGACTCGCTGAAATCGGAGCTCGTCAAGGAGATGACCCTCAACTCCTATTTCAAGGACACTTATGCGGAAGAGGTCACCACAATGCGCAGCAACAATGACACACTGCCCGACAGCGACAGTCAGAAGGAGGAGAAAGAAGTGGTCATACCGCCCGAAGAGCGGCATAAGTTCAATGCCGATTCGCTTTTCCTCAGCATGAACCGTGCGCGTATGCTCTCGACAGTCAGGTCTGCCCGCTCGCGTGTCACATCGCTCAGGTCGGACATCAATTACAGCCGCGCCGTGGTCAGCAACGCGCAGGACTACTATGTGCGCCACGCGATAGAACTGCACCGCAAGTTCACGCTCTCGTTCGCGTGCCTGATATTCTTCTTTATAGGGGCACCCCTCGGTGCGATAATTAGGAAAGGAGGACTGGGTATGCCCGTCGTGGCATCGGTGATAATGTTCATTGTCTACTACATCATAGAC
>JADIMV010000092.1 GCA_017694515.1 Candidatus Aphodosoma intestinipullorum | reverse complement strand
TGGTAATCATCGCTTGTGTGTTTTGTAACGTTTTGATTTCCAGCTGTAAAGATACAAAATAACGGCGAGATTACCAACTTTTTCCCTTCCTTTTCTTATCCCGAACTCGCGTAACATTGAACAGCTGTTCTTCGTAATTCTCTCCATAGGTGGAAATGCTGTTTATTTTGTCAAGGCAGTCTTCGGAGTCGAGTTGGATTATAGTGCTTTCGAGTAAAGACGCTTCGTTCCTCTCATTACGAAGTTTGCGGACAATGACGAGTTTATTGTCCTGCTTCTGTTCCTCGATGCCCATGATGTGCAGCAGTTCGGCGTAAAAATCTTTATTGAGATGGTTGGAGTCATCCCCGAACGGCAGTTTAAGCAAGTGAGTGTCGCTGAATGTCTTGTATATGTCAATTAGATGTCCATGAGCGTCAGAGTTGATTTCCTTTCGAAATTCGCGAAGGTCAAAGTGTGTATATTCAAGATCTGGAGAGGCGGCGGCTATGTATTTAGCCGCTATTTCAGAATAGAAGAAGTCGGTGCGTGTGCCAGTTTTCCTACCAGATATGAAATCGTCATACTCACGGAGGAGCTTTTTGTCGGAGTAGAAAATGCGTTCAAATTCCTGAGCATCAAAGATGAAATATTCGTAGATGTTGGTAACTATTAGAAACCGGATGTCGTTGTTCTTTTTTGTAACACGTTCCTTGAGATAATAGTAAAGCAGTTCCTGTAAGGCTTTTTTATTAAGATTTCCATTGGAAATCATCTCATAGGAGTTGGTGGTACTTTTAACTTCGATGAGCAGTCCTATGGGTGACTGTGGTGTCTTATCAAGATGGACTGCGAGGTCAATATCCTCTTCCGGAGCGATGTAATATGGTTTATAGAATGACTCTACAAGAAAGTCATATAGAATGTTTTTCTGCGTATCTTCACGTTGGCCGTCAGCCAATTTAGACATAAGGGTACGAATGGCAGATTTGAATTTATTGAAGTCATCAGTGAGAACTGGTTTCTGCCTGTATGTTTTGTTTAGTGACTGTTTGGGATTAAGCTTGGCCATGGTATGAGATATTATTAAACGGGCGGGATATACACCCGCCCGTTGTTCATAATCGATAGAATTGTTACATATTCATTCCGCCGCAGCAGTGGATGACCTGTCCGGATACATAGGAGGAGAGGTCGGAGGCGAGGAATGTGGCGACATTTGCAACGTCCTCGGGGGTACCTCCACGGCGGAGCGGTATGGTCTTGGCCCACTGCTCCTTGACTTCATCGGAGAGCTGGTTTGTCATGTCGGTGATGATGAAGCCTGGCGCGATGCAGTTGGCGCGTATGCCGCGAGAGCCGAGTTCCTTGGCCGTGGATTTGGCGAGGCCGATCATGCCCGCCTTGGAAGCGGAGTAGTTGCACTGCCCGGCGTTGCCGCTGACACCAACGACGGAGCTCATGTTGATGATAGAGCCGCCGCGCTGGCGCATCATGATGGGGGTGATGGCGTGGATGAAGTTGAACGCCGATTTGAGATTGACGTTTATCACCGCGTCCCACTGCTGTTCGTTCATACGCATGATGAGACCGTCTTTCGTGATGCCGGCGTTGTTCACGAGGATGTCGATGTGGCCGAAGTCCTTGTGTATCTGTTCGACAACCTTGTGAGTCTCTTCGTAGTTGGCTGCGTTCGAGGCGTAGCCTTTCACCCTCACGCCGAGAGCCGCGATTTCGGCCTCAGTGGCTTTCGCATTGTCGTCGATGTTCAGGTCGGTGAACGCTATGTCCGCACCTTCCGATGCATATTTGAGGGCAATCGCCTTACCGATGCCGCGTGCCGCTCCTGTGATGAGCGCGACTTTTCCTTCAAGTAGTTTCATAGTTCATTTGCTGTTTGTCCGCCCGGCGGCAATGCGCCGGAACGGTATTGATAAAAATGTATTGTCTTTAATAGTGTGTCTTGTTGTCTGCCTATTTGTATATAAGGAATATGCACGGCTGTTTGTGCATGTCCGGCACGGCCGCTTTCTTCCATTGTGATACGGTCATGGTACGTATGGACTCTCCCTCCGTGGTGATACTTAACGCTATGCAGAGGCGGGTCTGCGGCTGCAGTGTGCGTAGCATCTCTCCGAACAGCTGTACGTTGCGGTAGGGGGTCTCGATGAAAATCTGCGTCTGGTCTTCGCTGTACGCACGGCGTTCGAGGGCTTTCAGCCGCTGCGCACGCTCGTTGCGGTCTATGGGCAGATAGCCAACGAAAGCGAATGACTGTCCGTTGAACCCGCTCGCCATCAGCGACATGAGTATGCTGGACGGCCCGACAAGAGGGACTACCTTATAGCCTTTTTCCTGCGCTATGGCTACCACGTCGGCTCCGGGGTCGGCTACTGCGGGGCAACCCGCTTCGGAGATGATGCCTATCTCGCACCCTTCGCTCATGGGGGTGAGGTATGAGGCTATCATCTGCCGGTCGGTGTGTCGGTTAAGCTCATAGAATGTGAGGCTGTCTATGTCTATCCCGTTGTCTACCTGTTTCAGGAAGCGGCGCGCCGTGCGCACGTTCTCCACAATGAAGTGGCGCAGCGAGCGTATGATGTCACTGTTGTACGGGGGCATCATACGGCAGAGCGGAGCGTCGCCCAGCGGGGATGGTATCAAGTAGAGCGTTGACATGAGAGAACCGCGTCCGGTTGTTACTTGACTTTGTTAGGAAGTTCAAGCCCGTAGCCTTTGCGGCGGTCTTCGGCTTTAAGCCATACGCCAAGTATCAGCGCGGCAATACCGAAGGACGAGAATATGACCATCGGCACGGTATAGTCGTATGCGGGCAATGTCAGTCCCTGAACGCCGGCCTCAATCTGCTGCGCAACCTGCATACGTGCTTCGGCGATGCCGGGGTTTGTAGCGTTGAGTACGTTGCCTATGATTTTGGGGACGAAGCATAGTCCGATGTTCTGTATCCAGAATATGAGCGCATAGGCCGAGCCGAGGAGCTTGGGGTCAATGACTTTAGGCACTGACGGCCAAAGCGCGGCGGGGACAAGGGAGAACGATACGCCGAGCACTACGGTGATGAGCAGCGCGAACCACGGATGCGGGTAGGCAGGTAGGATTAACGCGTAGCTGAGGTGGCAGATTATCATTATGAGCGCACCGTACATGAGCATTGACGCGCCTTTGCCGCGATAGTCGATGAATGAGCCGAGGAGCGGCGTCAGTATCATGGCGAGAATCGGGAACCAGCGGAAGAGGTTGGCGGCATCGGCAGTCGGTATGTTCAGCGTAGATTCGAGGAAGTTCGTGGCGTAGCGCTGGAACGGGAATATCGCGGAGTAGTAGAGTACGCACAGGAGGGCGATGAGCCAGAACATTTTGCTGCGGAAGATGTATTTGAGGTCGGAGACCTTGAACTGGTCGTCGGGGTCGGCGAGGGACGATGCGAGTTCTCCGGTCTGGGTGTCGAGCTTGCGGTCCATGAAGCAGAAGACGATGATGTTGATGAGGCCTATGAGCAGCAGGACTGTGCAGAAGGCAATCGGGGCTACGACTGAGCCGTCGAAACGGTCGGCAAGCAGCGGCGATAGCGAGAGGACGGCGAAGACACCGAGGCGGGCTATGGCCATCTCGAGACCCATGGCGAGAGCCATCTCCTTGCCTTTGAACCATTTGGCGATGGCGCGGGAGACGGTTATGCCCTCCATTTCGCATCCGCATCCGAAGACCATGAATCCGAGGCAGGCGAGTTTTGCGTTGCCGGGGAGGTCAACCCACCAAGAGCCGAGCCATGAGCAGAGGGATGTGTCCTGAAACCAGTCGCTTACGGCGATGTATTTTATAGTCGCGCCGATGACCATGAGTGATGCGGAGAGTGTGCCGGTGAAGCGAACTCCCATTTTGTCGAGTATGATGCCGGCGAGTATGAGGAAGCCGCAGACGTTGAGTATGTACTCGGATGCGGCGTATGTGCCGAATGTGCCTGATGTCCAGCCGCGCTGCGACTCGATGAGGGTCTGGAGCGGCGACATTACGTCGACGAACATGTAGGCGAAGAACATGGTCAACGCGAGAAGGATGAGCGCGGTCCAGCGTGCGACGGCGTTGTCGCGGAGGAGCTGTCCGACTTGTTCTGTTTTAGTCATAGTCTAATAGGTTTTTGTAAGTATATAGATTAAGATGCGGAGCGCGGCGGGACAGGACGGCTGCCTGCTGCCGCGTAACGCTCTGCAAAGGTAGTAAATATGTATGAGACTGAGAAGAGGTTTGTACGCCGCTATATGGAGAAAAAGCCTTGATTTTTACAAATGCGGTTGTGGGGCATATGGACGGCAAAATCGGAGACGGCTTCTGAATAGGAGGGATTTGATGAGGTTAAGGGCAGGGAGAGGATGGCGCGAGGGTACGTGTTTTGGGGTTTGGTTTGTGCTTTGGGTAGGGCAAAGGGTACGGTCTGGAGGGCGTGTGGAGGTGGAGAGGTACAGAAAGGCCGCCATGCGTGGGGTGTGGGGC
>JADIMV010000091.1 GCA_017694515.1 Candidatus Aphodosoma intestinipullorum | reverse complement strand
TCGTAGTTCAGAGGACACGAACCGAACAGTAATTGACACCCTCCGTGTAATTCGTTCAACTCCTCATGCTGCAAAAAGCGGCATGGCTCGATAGTTTTTACTTTGCTGCCCAGAGGTAAAAGGTTTAATGGTCTTATTGTTTTGGTTGGAAATACGTGATGTTGAAGTCCCTCGTGTCCGGGTTAAGGTACTCATATTTGTTCTCATGGAAAATGCTTATTATCCTTATGCCGTAAAAGCCTATTTCCTTGGCTGTCTTTGTCTCCATGCGGAATTTCAGCGTATGTCTGTCCGGCAGCGAGTAGTCGGTGGCAAGCCTTTGGTCATAGTCCTTATAAAGGGAGTTTATGCCAATGGTGACAGTGCTGTTCTCCATGATTGCCTGTGAAAATCTGACAACTATCTCAATGCTGTCTCCGCGCATGTCCAATACGGTGTTCTGGGCAGGGTAGACACTTATGGCATACGGGTGCATCGCCGCGTCATAGTCGGCGGTCAGCTCATCGAGTATCTCCGGAAGATAGGCCACATACGCCTTTATCTGCGGCATGAAGTCTGCTATTGTCTTGTATTTGTCCCTGTCCTGATAGTAATATTGCATGAAGTCAATGGCGTCGCGGTGCCAGACAAAGCCCATTTCGTCCGCTTTCCTGATGTACTGCGCACGCGCGTGTTCATCATCCTTGCAGTACTCGTTGGCCAGTAGTATGGGCATCCATCTGCTCATGAAGTTCCACACCTGAAACCCGCCGGTATCACAATTTCTGCAATACGACTTCAAAATCTCAGAGACAGCATGGATAAAGCCAGGAGTGCCGCCGTCCCATCTTTCCTGCGTATGTTCCTCCTTGACATACAGTGCTGTAAGCAGACCGAGGAGAGGATCATTGCCGTAAGGTGAAAGTATATTGAACGGGGCGAAGTGCGAAGGGTGCTGCAACTCCGAATCCACATCATAAAACATCGGCAACGGTTCCCCGTCGACAAAGACAAACGGCACACTGTACTCCTTGCTGAGGCGTGTTATAGGGGCAATAAACTGTACCTCTTTGATTTTGCTGCCTAAAATGCCGTTCACCTTTGACATATCAATGTTGCCATAAACTCTCTCGAATGCTTCTATGGCTCTCTGGTTCTGCTCATCGGCGGCAATATAGTAATCGTGGAATTTAGAGCGGCGGTAAAAGTCGCCGAGCGAGTGCAGAAAGCTCTCCATCATCTCCCGCTTCCAGTACGGGTATAGCATTTTGCCCTCTTCCAGTTCTCCCATGTCGAAACCGATCTCCCCTCCTGCGCCTATCTCTATTTTCAGGCCCATGTAGGGAAGTATGACCTGTTCGAAATTGCGGACGTAGTGTATCGCACTTTCGCTGCTGCGTCGCCTTAGCAATTTAACGGCCTCATGTTCCGTGAACGCTCCGAACCTCTCGCTGACAACGCGGCTTGTGGCGGTGTCTGCCGTCCCGTTGGCCAGCACCCACACTGTGTTCATCAGTTCGACACCTTCATTGCTTGCCACTTTTACTGTCTCTCCGTGCAGTATAAGGAGCGGGGCAAGTACAATTATAAGGATTGCCAATATCTTTTTATACATATTTCCCGTATCTTTGAGGTGCAGTCCTGGGCGTTCCTCTCTCAGTTTTCAGTTACTGGTGATGAATCTGGTTTCTTATGCCCGTATGCCAAATAGCAGAACCATTTGCCATACCATACAACCCGCTCCAGACAGTGTTTGCTGAATGTAACGCTGCTCTCCTCACTTCTGCCCGATCTGGTCAAAACCCTTGCCGTACACGCCTATCGCCGCGCTCTGCGATATAAACGCGTTAGGGTCTATCCCCTTGACTATCTTGAAGATATTCGTCGACTCGCTCTTCCTCACAAGCACAGTCACCACCTTCACCTGCTCCTTGGTGTACCATCCCGTGCCGTCCAGCAGCGTCACGCCCCTGTGAGCCTCCTGTGAGATGGCCTCCGCTATCTCGTCATGCTTCTTCGAGAAGATGAAGAACTGAACCGACTGCCGCGCACCGTTGATGTACATATCTATCGTCGTAGTCATCGTGAACGACATTATCAGTCCGTACACTATCTTCTCTATGTTGCCCTCCGGCGTGAACCCCACCGAGCAGATGACCACGAGGTCACACAGCAGCAGCGAGCGTCCCAGTGTCACGTTGCAGTACTTGTTGATTATCTTCGCGATGATGTCTGTCCCGCCCGACGACCCGTTGTTCGTCAGCACGAAAGCCATACCTATGCCCGCTATCAGTCCCGCGATGATGGACGACATGAACACATCGTCGAACTTCGGGAAATGCAGCCCCGTCAGGTTTATAAGTATCTGCTCATACGGGATGGCGAGCCATATCGAGAGCATCACCACGCCGTACACCGACCGCAGGCTGAACTCCCACCCGAATATCTTCACTGCTATGCCCAAAAGGATGACGTTCATCAGCAGGAACGTGACCGACACCGGTATACCGTTGTCTATCGTGTACATCCCGCCGAACAGCTCTCCTAATATAGGTATGGCCGTGAGTGCGCCTCGTGTGGCGTACATGACTATCGTCGCCACACCTGTACCGCCGCCGCCGGCCACGTGGTGCGGGTACAGGAAAATGTTCCACGCCAGCGCGTAGAGCAACAGTCCCAAGGCTATCATTATATAACACCGTGCCTGCCTCAGGATGGAATTTCTCTTTGTAGTTGTCATATTAATTATATAGGATTAAATGTTGTCTTTCATTGTGCCCTTGCTTGCTACCAATGTGTATAGCCTCTCCTCATATTACGAAGTTCACTATCTTTCCCGGCACCACAATCACCTTTTTCGGTTCTTTGCCGTCCAGCTGCTTTTGTGTCTGCTCCGCTCCGCGCACTGCCGCCTCTATCTCCTCTTTCGTCAGCCCGGCTGCAAGTTCCATTGTGAAGCGTACCTTCCCGTTGAACGACACGGGGTATTTCACCGTGTTCTCCACGAGGTACTTTTCTTCGCACACTGGCCATGCCGCGTCGCATACGCTTGTCGTGTGTCCTAATGCGTGTTGCCACAGCTCTTCTGCCATGTGCGGCGCGAACGGGGCTATCAGTACGGCCAGCGGTTCAAGTACGACGCGTTTGTTGCATTTCGCCGCGCCCAGCTCATTGGTGCATATCATGAATGCCGACACCGATGTGTTGAACGAGAAGTTCTCTATGTCCCATGTGATTCTCTTTATCGTTTTGTGCAGTGTCTTCAGCTCTTCGGCTGTCGGTTCGCCGTCTGTGACGGCGAACGACTCGCCTTCCGAATACAGTCCCCAGAATTTCTTCAGGAAACGGTGTACGCCGTCTATCCCGTTTGTGTCCCACGGTTTCGACTGCTCTATCGGACCGAGGAACATCTCGTACAGGCGCAGTGTGTCAGCTCCGTATTTCTCTACTATGTCGTCCGGGTTGACCACATTGTACATCGACTTCGACATCTTCTCCACTGCCCAGCCGCAGATGTATTTCCCGTCTTCCAATATGAACTCAGCGTCGGCGTAGTCCGGCGACCATGCTTTGAACCGCTCTATGTCGAGTATGTCGTTCGACACCATGTTCACGTCCACGTGTATCGGCTGTGTCTCGTATTGCCCTTTCAGACCGTATGAAACGAACTTGTTTGTCCCTATCACCCTGTAAACGAAGTTCGACCGCCCCTGTATCATACCTTGGTTGATGAGCTTCTTGTACGGCTCGTCTTCGCACACCACGCCGAGGTCATAAAGGAACTTGTTCCAGAAGCGGCTGTATATCAGGTGTCCTGTGGCGTGTTCCGTACCGCCTATGTATAGGTCCACGTTCTGCCAGTAGTCGTCTGCCTCGCGGCTCACGAGTGCCTCGTCGTTGTGCGGGTCCATGTAGCGCAGGTAGTATGCCGACGATCCCGCAAAGCCTGGCATCGTGTTCAGTTCCAGCGGATACTCCTTGCCATCCACGGTCACGCTCCATCCTTTCGCGCGTCCGAGCGGCGGCTCTCCCGTCTCCGTAGGCAGGTATTTGTCTATCTCCGGCAGCATGAGCGGCAGTTTGCTCTTGTCAAGCATATACGGCATCCCGTCCTTGTAATACACAGGGAACGGCTCTCCCCAGTACCTCTGACGGCTGAATATCGCGTCGCGCAGACGGTAGTTCACCTTCACGCGCCCTATCCCTTTCTCTTTTATATACTTCTTCATTGCGGCAATGGCCTCCTTGACCTCCATGCCGTTCAGGAAACCGGAGTTGATGACTTTTCCCTCTTTCGCGTCATAGCTCTCCTCGCTCACGTCGCAACCCTCTATAAGGGGGACAATCTCCAGCCCGAAATGTTTCGCGAATGCGTAGTCGCGGCTGTCGTGCACCGGCACTGCCATTATCGCCCCCGTGCCGTATCCTGCCAGCACATAGTCCGACACCCAGATGGGTATCTCTTTTCCCGTCAGCGGGTTGATGGCGTATGCCCCGGTAAATGCGCCGGTCACTCTCCTGTCGGCTATCCTTTCTCTCTCCGTCCTCCGTTTCACCTGTTCGAGATACGCTTCCACCTCGGCTTTCTGTCCCGCCGTGGTGACGCGCCCCACGTACTCGCTCTCCGGAGCAAGCACCATGAACGTCACTCCGAACACCGTGTCCGCCCTCGTGGTGAATATCTCTAACTCGACATCCGATTCCGCCACTTTGAACTTCATCTCCGCACCTTCCGAGCGGCCTATCCAGTTCCTCTGTGTCTCTTTGAGCGACTCTGACCAGTCGAGCTTCTCCAGTCCGTCCAGCAGCCTCTGCGCGTATGCCGACACTCTCAGGCTCCACTGTCTCATGACTCTCTGTTCCACAGGGTGTCCGCCCCTGACCGACAGCCCCTCGCTCACCTCGTCGTTGGCCAGTACAGTCCCTAATGCCGGACACCAGTTCACTTTCAGGTCGGCCAGATAGGCTATCCTGTAATTCATCAGCACCTCCTGCTGCCTCTTCTCGTCCCATGCGCGCCACTCCTCTGCGGTGAACACCGGCGTTTCCGTACATGCCGCCCTCACTTTCGCGTTGCCCTGCTCATTGAATATCTCCACGAGCTGCGTGATTGGCCGCGCCGCATTCGCCCTGAGGCAATACCAGTGGTTGAACATCTGTATGAAAGCCCATTGTGTCCACTTGTAATACTTCGGGTCGCAAGTTCTTACCTCCCTGCTCCAGTCGTATGAGAACCCTATCTTGTCCAGCTGCTCCCTGTATCGTCTGATATTCTTCTCCGTCGTCACCGCCGGGTGCTGACCCGTCTGTATGGCGTACTGCTCCGCCGGCAGGCCGTATGCGTCGTATCCCATCGGGTGCAGCACATTATATCCCTTCAGCCTCTTGTAGCGGCTGTATATGTCCGATGCTATGTACCCCAGCGGATGCCCCACGTGCAGCCCCGCCCCTGACGGGTACGGGAACATATCAAGCACATAGAACTTCGGTCTGCTCTTGTCTATATCCACTTTATACGTGGCATTCTCGCGCCACCACGCCTGCCACCTTTTCTCTAACTCCCTGAAATTATATTCCATAAGACTCGCCCTTTTTCTTGCGCTGCAAAATTACATAAAAAATCATTATCCCTGCATATTCACACTTCTGCCTGTCTCCCGGTCTGTCTTCGTTGTGCTGAGTAAAAATAAAGGGGCTGTGTCAAAATGGTAAATTTTGGCGCAGCCCCTTAGGTGTGTTAGAATTGATAAAATGCAAGGCGTTGAGGGTGAGGGCGACAGGAGTTTACTTTAGTAAATGACTTAGCCCGAATCCCGATAGTAACGCAGCAGTTTGTAATTATGACACACCGCCCCTTCTCGGAACATCCATTGCTTATTTATCGAACCAATACTATCCGAAACCCGATTGCTTCATACCTTATATCCATATAAGTGTCACCGCCCCAAAAATATGGCCCTGATGGTAGTCGGCAATATGTTTCATCATAAATGAATGCACCTCCATGGAATCCACTGTTAGATACATATTCAAACACATTCCCGCTCATATCATATAGTCCTAAATCGTTAGGTGCTTTGCTCTTGACTCTATGTGTCGGACCTCCGCTGTTCCCGTCATACCATGCGACTTCGTCTATGTCATTACTTCCGGCATATAGGTATAGTTCCGCACTGCTTGGATTTCCGTCCTTGTCGGTCGTCTCCCTCGTGTATTGGTTTTTCTGGCCTCCTCTTGCCGCGTATTCCCATTCGTCACTGGTCGGCAGTCTGTACTCTTTCCCGGTTAGGGCGTTCAGCCTGTCTAAAAAGCCATGCTCTCCCGTGATGTCATTGTACGATACGCGATATACTGGATAGTCATCGCCGTCACCGTATTCTGCGTCTGAGACGCTTATGTATACGCAACTCATTGAGCCTCCTGTTTCTACGAGGTTGCAATTTTCATCGAAGGCCGGGTCAAGGTACATCTTTTCAGCCCCTGCAGGAAACTCTGAGGCATAGTGTGCTCCCATTACATACTCCCACAGCTCCTGTGTCACCTCAGTCTCTCCTATATAGAAATCTTTTATCATTGCATTGCGGGTAATTAGTGATGAGTTGGCATCATAGTTCGGCAACTCTGGATTTGCTGACTGTGAACCTAATACACAAAAGCCTCCCTCCACAGCAACCATCTTGAATTCCACTCCGTTCAGATTCTCCGTATAGTCCTCGAATTTGGCGTTTACATCTCCTCCTTGCGATATGTCCATTTTGACTAATGTCTCTATGAAGTCTATCGCCGCCTCCTGCATTGGTGCGAACGACTCGCCCATCGAGGTCGAGCAGTCCAGCACAAGCACCACAGCTATCCTCTTGCTGATTGACTCAGCTGTCGATGCCTCCTCCACTTCGTAATAGTATATCTTATCATCGAATGACACCTCCACCTTGACCTTGAACTGTATCTCCTCGCCTTCGCTGATGAATTTCAGGTTGTTCAGCGGTATCTCCACTTTGCCCGTAGCTGTATTCTCCAGACCGTATGCAGGGCTGTCGAACTGTACGTATTTCCCCGCTTGGGTAACTTCCAAAGTGTACCCGTCAGTGGGAGTTCCCCACATTTTTGTGTATATGGTATCTCGCAGGCCGCCGTCTGCCGTGAATGTGAACCTGAAATATTTGTAGCTTCCCTCGAAGTAGTACCCCGAATTGGTTTTGAGCATGACGTTTTTCGATGATGCTATGATGGCGTTGGCTATCTCGTTGAACGTCGGTTGCAGTTGTGCCGACGATACCGCGTTGTGGTAACTGCCGCTGCCGATCACTATTTTGCGCATCATCTCTCTGAAGCCCACATCATCTCCGAACCCTATCGCGTACGAGTTGAGTCCCGCTCTCTGCATTAGGTCATATCGTGCCGTGTCGTACACGTTGGCCGGGCCGACCATTCTCCCCTCGTCGCCCCATTTGCGGTTGGAGTAGTTGTCCGTACCGTCCGAGAAGTTCAGCATGAATATCTTGTCGAACTGCGGCAGTCCTTCTGCATCGAACAACTTGTTTCCCTCAGACACCGCATAGGCGAATGATGTAAAGTTCATATCGTTTACCAAGCCGTTGATGAACATCCTCGCGTTGTCGAGGTTTGATGTTATAGGCAATTGTTCTGTGTCTTTGTTGAATGCCACCACACCTACGTATATCTGTGCCGAATCGCCCTCTTGTCCTTCGCCGCTGCCTTCGCCTTCATGCTTGTTTTCTAACAGGAAGTTGATACTGTCCACATACGCCACATTGCGCGTATATATCATCTTGCCGTTGTAAAACACCTGCATCGTACGCGTCTTCTCTTCTTGTGCCGTTGCTGTCAGGGCTATAAGTACCGCTGCCAGCGCAAAGATTGTCCTTTTCATAGTCTCTTGTTTTTATTTGATTATCACTTTACCGCTCTCGTCTCCTTCAGTCGTGTGTATGAGCAGTATATACACACCTTGGCTCATTCCCTCCGCTGGGATGACCATCTGCTTCGTCGCATCCCTGCTCACTTCCTCGTGCAGCAGTCTGCCGCTTGTGTCGAACACCTTCGCACCCTCTATTATCTCCGCGTTGCTCTCTATGACTATCTCGCGTCCTCTCACATATATGTCGAGACTCTTCGCTGTCGTGCTTTCAGTACCGGTGCCGCTCCTCACGAACTCTACTCTCACATCGAGACCTTCGTCTTCCACTGTGAGATACCTCTCGTTCCAGTCATAGTCCATGTATTCGTTATTGATCCACCATCCCTTGATTTTCGAATACACCCATGGAGTGGCGGAGAACAATATCATCTGTCCCGTTTCCACTTTCTCTCCAGACTGTATCTCGCGCATTCCATCATCTGTCACATACGCCCTCACAGTGCCGTATCCTATGGATTTGAAAGTAACTGTCGGGCTATAGATTCCGAATGTGATTTTCCTGATATCATCTATGTAAATCCTCTCGCCCGGGACAATCTCTATAGCTCCTCCGTTGAATTCCATGCGGTCGAATTCGTCGAACATGTACAATGTACTGTCACCCGTTTTCCAATGGACATTCACCGCCTCCGGCGGTTCTTGTGCCATTCCGCCCGCAGCCATGGCAGTCATCGCCACAGCCGCACATAATACCTTGACTTTCTTCATATTGGTAAATGTATTATACGGCGCATACCCCCACGCATGACGCACCGGTGCCGCACAGGCGTATCGCGCCGCGCAGCCACGACTCCCCTGTGGCAATTGAACAAAAACTATTGGATTATTACAAAAGGAAAGCGCGGGAATCTGTACCTGTCGCCCGTCCCGCGATCCGTGGCCTTCGCATTGCCCTGTAGTCAGAACGAGCAACGCAGAAGCCCACGCCGATATGTATATAGACACCCGCACCGCACCTCTGCGCACTTGGCGCATAGGTACAACGTCGGCTGTCTCTCTTTGAAGACATACCCATGGACATCTACCGTTGCCTTATTCTTTGACTACTGAAAGTTGCGAAGTTTCCGGATCGCAAAGAACAAAGCGTTCAAGTAAACGCCTTTCTCATAAGCCCAAAACGGTCATTAGAACGTTTTGGGATAAACTGTTACCCCACCCATCCGTCCCCTCAGGGACTTCGGCGTGGATTCACATTGCAAAAATAATCAACGTACCCCATATAACCAAGAGAACAGCCGACTATTCTTCCCTGTTTCTCCCTTTCGGTATCCCATTCCGTACCATCCGGCCTCTCCCAATCTCCCCCCCTCCTTTTCTGTCACACATGAAAACAAAACCGGGCGGGAAAATGCATCCCCGCCCGGTTGTCCCTTCTGCCGCGTTTCTCGCATACAGTAAACGTCAGAGCCTTACTCTGTCACCTTCCATTTCACTCCTTTCACTGTGTACTCCACAAGCCCCTTGCCTTTCGCTATAACGAATACCCCGTTCTCATCGCACTTCAGCGTCTCTGTCAGAAGTTTGTCGAGGTCACTGATTTTCTTTATTGGCTCATCTTTTGCGCACTCGTCTCCCATATCCGAAAAATCCATCTTCCACTTCATGAAGAACTTCTCATGGTATACAGCTCCTACCGTATAGCCCATCGTCTCATCCTTCTCGTTGCTGAAAATGACGTTCGCGTTCACTTCGTCTGTCTCCTCACAGTCGTCTGCCGTCCCCGGACATGGCCGTATAGCCATTTTGTAGCACTCCACATT
>JADIMV010000016.1 GCA_017694515.1 Candidatus Aphodosoma intestinipullorum | reverse complement strand
GCCTTCACCGTGCGCCACAGCCCCATATTGGCGAACGTCTGATATTTCACCGAAATAGGATAATCGAAAAAGTGCTTCAGGAAAAATATGCGCGACACGCGGTCACGGATGAGCATCACCCTGTCCTCCCTTTCCGGGTCAGGGCCTCCCTGCGCCAGCTCCTTGTGCCGTCCGAGCAGTATATCGTCCTGCGCAGGTGCGCCCTGCATCGGCATCATGCGCCGCCACCAGTCCATCACATCTTGGCTCTTGGAGAAAAAACGGTGTCCCCCTATGTCCATCCGGTTACCGTTGTAATTGACCGTCTGCGAGATGCCGCCTATCTTCGCAGTCGCTTCCAGCACCGTAGGCGCAACGTCAGTCTTCTCCAGCAGCTCATGCGCCGCCGTCAGACCCGCAGGCCCCGCACCTACTATAACAGCTTTTTTCATCTGGTATTATCTTTATGGTGATTCATTCCTTTCCGCTTCTGAACAGGATATATTTGCGGGCAAAGAAGTTCCAGAAGAAGACTATGCCCGTCGATATGATTTTCGATAGCATGACCCACATTCCCCAGACTCCTGTGCAGAGATAGATTATCAGCTCATTCAGTCCGAGACCCACAACCCCTATCAGTGCAAACACGGCAAACTCCGCCCACACATTGCTGATTCTGCTCTTGTCAAACACCCAGCACGTACTTAACAGATAATTGACCGTCAGCCCCATGAGAAACGCCAATGCCGCCGACAGCAAATAATGCACATGCGCCACATCCGCCAGCAGCCACAGCGCACCGTAGTCCACAACAAACGCGCCTCCGCCCACAAAAGCATAACGGAACAGCTGGACAAGGACATTCGATGTCCCGCCCCGCCACAGCCGCGCCCACTTCTCCCTCATCCCGTTACCGCTTTCTGCCATAATACATCATAATGTAAACGTCAATCTTTAGATAATGCAAACCGAAAGCAGAATCTCCAGAACTTGTTCATGGAGTTATGCTGAGGTGCAGCTTATCTTATTGCAAAGATAGTGGATGTCGAATGCAAAAGCGGCAAACTCGTTTGACTGCTTTTGCTGAGACGAACCCTATCTTAATACAAAGGTAAGCCATAATTCCGTCTCATCCAAATATATGCCGTACATTTTCCGCAACGCGCTCCGCATGGCGTCTCATTGTAAAAACAAGCTAAAAACACGTACTCTCGCCGAAGCCGCTCCGAAGACCCACCGAAGACTCTCCCTATCCCCTCGCCTCCTGCCTCAGGACAGCCGGCCCTTCCCCTCCCCCTTTCCGGACGGAAAAAACGGACTCCCCCTTTGCCGCTCTCATAACTTTATGTAACTTTGTCTGCCGAAGGCACGAAGCAGAGTCTGCCGTCCGGTCAGGCGTAAGCCTCTGCTGTCGCAACTCCTTGAGACACTAACATCAAACTATATTCTCAATGAAAAAAACCTTTTTAATCTTATCAGCGGCAATCATGATGTGCGCTTGTGGAAACAAACAGAACGGAGAGGCGGCACAGAACCCCTTCCTCACTGAGTGGGACACCCCATACGGCATCCCCCCGTTCGAACAGATCAAAGTGAATGACTACCTTCCCGCATTCCAGGAAGGCATCAAACAGCAGCAGGCCGAAATCCAGGCCATCATCGACAACCCCGATGAGCCTGACTTCGACAACACCATCGCGGCTCTCGACCGCAGCGGTATGCTCCTTGCCAAAGTAGGCGGAGTGTTCTACAACATCACTCAGAGCGACGGCTCCGACTCCCTCAACGCCGTGATGGAACAGGTCATACCCCTCGTCTCCGAACACTCGGACAACATCTACATGAACCCAGACCTCTTCGCTCGCGTCAAGGCCGTCTACGACAAACGCGACGCGATGGACCTCACCACCGAACAGGCCACCCTGCTCAACAAGGTCTACAACTCATTCGTGCGTAACGGCATAGCCCTCGACGCCGACAAACAGGCGCGCCTGCGCGAGATAAACAAACAACTCTCCACACTCGAACAGAAGTTCGGCACGAACCTGCTCAACGAGACAAACGCATTCCAGCTTGTCATCGACAATGAAGCAGACCTCTCCGGACTGCCCGAGGCAGTGCGTGCGGCAGCCGCCGAAGCAGCCAAGGCCGCCGGCATGGAGGGCAAATGGCTCTTCACACTCCAGAATCCGAGCTATATGCCGTTCATGCAGTACAGCGACCGCCGCGACCTGCGCGAAAAGATGTTCCGCGCCTACTCCATGCGCGGCAACAACGGCAACGAGAACGACAATAAAGCCATAGTCTCCGACATCATACGCCTGCGCGGCGAAAAGGCCTCACTCCTCGGGTTCGACACCCCGGCGGCCTTCATACTCGATGACAAGATGGCCAAAGACCCCGCCACTGTAGAGAAATTCCTCATGGACATATTCGTCCCTGCAAACAACAGGGCGAAAGCCGAAGTTGCCGAAATGCAGAAGATTGTAGACCGCGAAAACGGCGGATTCAAGATTGCCCCGTGGGACTGGGCATACTACACAGAAAAGGTACGTCAGGAGAAATACGCCCTCAACGAGGACGACATAAAGCCCTACTTCCAGATGGAGAACGTCCGCAACGGCGTATTCTACACAGCCAACAGACTCTACGGGCTGAACTTCGAGAAAGTCAATGACGCGCCCCTGTTCAACCCTGAAGCCGAATGTTTCAAGGTCACCGATGCCGACGGCTCGCTCATCGGCATATTCTTCACCGACTACTATCCCCGTGCATCGAAGCGCGGCGGCGCATGGATGAGCAACATACGTGAACAGCGCGTTATCGACGGCGAGGACATACGCCCGATTGTCATCAACATAGGCAACTTCACCAAACCGACCGCCACTACCCCGTCGCTCCTTACTCTCGATGAGGTGGAGACCATGTTCCACGAGTTCGGCCACGCTCTCCACGGCCTCCTCGCAAAAGCGAACTATGTGGGAGTCAGCGGCACAAACGTGACACGCGACTTCGTGGAACTGCCCTCTCAGATTATGGAGAACTGGGCGTTCCAGCCCGAAGTGCTCGCCGTCTACGCAAAGCACTACCAGACAGGAGAAGTGATACCCGACTCGCTCGTCAGGAAAATACACGAGGTTGCCACATTCAATCAGGGCTTCATCACAACCGAACTCACAGCCGCGTCCATACTCGACATCCGCTGGCATGACACCAAGAACGCCGCCGACACCGACCCTGTGAAATTCGAGGAGGAGACCATGAAATCCATCGGTCTCATCGACGAAATCATACCGCGCTACCGCACAACATACTTCAACCACATCTGGGCTGGAGGCTATGACGCGGGCTACTACGGCTATCTCTGGACAGAAGTCCTCGCTCAGGACGCTTTCGCCTATTTCGAGGAGACCGGCATATTCAACCCCGAGACGGCACGCAAGTTCCGCACACTGCTCGAAAAGGGAGGCACAGAAGAGCCGATGAAGCTCTATCACGACTTCCGTGGAGCAGACCCCAATCCGGACTATCTGCTCATCGGGCGCGGACTTAAATAACTGACATTTTCAAAACGGCGGACTCGTTCCGCCCAATGGCATGAGGGTCTGACCGCCCTCATGCCAACATATTATGACGGCGGCAAGACACAAAGGACAACGTCCCGCCGTCTGCCGTACAACGGCATAAGACACAGACACACATTTATCCGCCATGTTATCAAGGACTACAAAAACGGCCATGCAGCCCAAACCGTTCAACTTCATGCTGCCTGCCCTTCTGGCTGCGGCGTTGTGGTTTCTGCCGGAGATGACCGGACTCCACTCCCCGGCAGGAAGCCGCCCGTTTGTCCTCCTCGGTACATACACACTCTTCTCGCTGCCTTCAGCCGTAGCCCACGTGGTACAGTTCTTCGTCTGCCTCGCGGTGTGGTTCTGCATCATGACCCTGTGCGAAAACAAGAAAATCATCCCCGTTCGCTCCGCGCTGCCATTCTCCGTCGGCATAATCCTGTCGTCCGCAGTCTCATACACTCAATACTTTGACCATCAGACCGTGGCTTTCATCCTCTTCCTGCTGGCGTTCCATCAGCTGCTCTCCATGTACGGCATGGACAACCGCCTCTCCTCGGCGTTCAACATCACGCTGCTGCTCTCGCTCTCATCGCTCTTCAACCCCTGCTACACATTCCTGCTGCCGCTCTTCCTGCTCGGCATGTTCATATTCAGGGCGTTGTCGCTGCGAATAATCCTCGCCGCACTGACGGGAGTACTGCTGCCAGCATTCCTGCTCGTCTCGGCCTTTTTCCTGACAGACAGCATGGAAAGCCTCGGTTCGGTCTTTGCCGGACTGCGTTTCTATGACTTCTCACGTGTCGAAATGCCACGCAGCAACATATTCATGGCCGCCTCGCTGCTCATTGTCTCGGCAGTCTCGCTCATATCCTATTTCGTCACAAGCGTGAACTACACGCTCAATGTCCGCCTCAACTTCATATTCATCAACTGGTCTTTCTGGCTTTCGTTGGGATGGACTCTGCTCTTTTTCCATAGCTATACGGACATCATCGCCGTACCCCTGTTCTTCATCGTCCTCTGCCTCAGCCTCTATTTTTCGACAAACTACAACAAGGTATCCTCCGTACTCTTCCTGCTCTTCATCGCGGTCTGCGCCGCCTACCGTATTTTCCGGATTTTTGGTCTGTAACGGAAAAAAGATGTAACTTTGTGGCGCACATGGACATCTTGCTTGCCATAGACTGGGCGCAATACGGCTATTTCGGTCTTTTCGTCGCGGCCTTCCTTGCGGCCACGATAGTGCCGTTCAGCAGTGAAGTGGTCTTCACCACACTTGTCGTGACCATGAAGCTGAACCCGTGGGTATGCGTCGCGTGGGCCACACTCGGCAACTGGCTCGGCGGCCTCACGTGCTACTGGCTCGGCCGTCTCGGAAAAATGGAATGGATAGAGCGGTGGCTCAGGATAAAAAAAGAGAAGATAGAGAAGTTCAACGCCAAGTTCCATAAGTACGGTGACTGGCTTGCCTTTTTCTCATTCCTGCCCGGAGTGGGTGACATAATTGCAGTCGCCGCCGGTTTCATGCGGTGCAGACTGTGGATTGTGGCAGTTTCCATGCTCCTCGGCAAGTTGGCACGCTATGTGGTATGGCTATATGTAAACGGATACATCGTACAACTATTTTAATAACAACACCCGCCCCCGTGACAGGGACAGGCGGTACAAACTAACTCTTTCAGGATACAGAATGAATGATGCTAAACAACTCATCTCCGCTATAATCGAAGGAATGCAGGAGAAAAAGGCGAAACAGATTGTTACCGTAGACATGACCGCGCTCGATGCGCCGTGCCAGTACTTCGTCATCTGCGAAGGCGAATCGGCCACACAGACCATGAGCATAGCCACATCTGTCAAAGACTACGTGCGCGACCACATCCATGAAAAGCCATTCGCATCCGACGGCTACGAGAACTCGCAATGGATAGCACTCGACTATGGGAACGTCATAGTACACGTATTCCAGCCCGAAATACGCCGTTTCTATGACATCGAGCATCTATGGGCCGACGCGCAGATTGAATACATACCGGATATAGACTGACAGCCCTATGGACATAAACCAAAACATAAACAATAGCAGACAGCCGAACAGGCCGTTCAAACCGAAGTTCAACTTCTATTGGCTATACATGATGATAGGCTTATTCTTCATCATCATGATGTTCTGGAATCCTTCTGTCTCAGTCCGCGAGATGCCGTACTCCAAACTCGAACAGGCACTCCGCGACGGCTGTGTGCAGAAACTCGACATCACACTGGCCAAACAGCGGGCCATAGCCACAATAGAGCCGGAATGCGCCAAAGGACTGACCGGTGTCGAACCGGCAGCTGAAAACACACCGGTGAAGATTGAAACCCTCCTTCCGTCGATAGACGAGTTCTCAAAACTCGTCTCGGAACTTCAACAGGAAAAAGTCTTCACAGGCGATGTGTCGTACCACGAGGGTAAAAACTATATGGAGATGCTTGTCTACTCCATACTGCCCATCCTCATTCTCGTCCTTTTCTTCGTCTACATGAACCGCAAGATGATGAATGCAGGGCCGGGAGGCGGAGGCGGCATATTCAGCGTCGGAAAGTCTAAGGCTCAGGTATTCGACAAGAACAACAAGAACAAAATCACGTTCAAGGACGTTGCCGGCCTCGCCGGGGCGAAACAGGAAGTAATGGAGATAGTGGATTTCCTGCGCAAACCGAAAAAATACACCGAACTTGGAGGTAAGATACCCAAGGGCGCACTACTCGTAGGTCCTCCGGGTACCGGTAAAACCCTGCTGGCCAAGGCCGTCGCAGGCGAAGCTGATGTGCCGTTCTTCTCGATGTCAGGCTCTGACTTCGTCGAGATGTTCGTCGGAGTAGGCGCAAGCCGTGTCCGCGACCTTTTCCGTCAGGCCAAGGAGAAAGCCCCCTGCATTGTCTTCATCGACGAGATTGATGCAGTAGGCCGCGCACGCGGCAAAAACGTCAACATGGGCGGCAACGACGAACGGGAGAACACGCTCAACCAGCTCCTCACCGAGATGGACGGCTTCGGCTCTAACAGCGGAGTAATCATCCTCGCCGCCACAAACCGTGCCGACATACTCGACAAGGCACTTCTCCGCGCCGGACGTTTCGACCGCCAGATACACGTAGACCTGCCTGACATCCATGAACGCAAGGAGATATTCCAGGTTCATATGCGTCCGCTGAAGCTCGACCCGTCAGTCGACATCGACTTCCTGTCACGGCAGACTCCCGGATTCTCAGGTGCGGACATAGCGAACGTCTGCAACGAGGCCGCCCTCATAGCCGCACGCCACAACAAATCCGCCGTTGACAAACAGGACTTTCTCGATGCCGTAGACCGCATAGTCGGCGGACTTGAGAAAAAGACCAAGATACTCACCGCCGAAGAGAAGCGGAACATCGCCTACCATGAGGCCGGCCACGCCACAATCAGCTGGATGCTGCAATACGCTAACCCACTGGTCAAAGTGACCATTGTACCTCGTGGCGAAGCCCTCGGCGCGGCATGGTATCTGCCTGAAGAACGGCAGCTCACATCGCGCGAACATATACTCGACGACATCTGCGCCCTGCTCGGCGGACGCGCTGCCGAAGACATATTCTTCAACACACTCGATACAGGGGCGATAAACGACCTCGAACGTGCGACCAAGAAGGCATACGCCATGGTTGCCTACTTTGGCATGAGCGACAAGCTCATGAATATGAGCTACTACGACTCGACCGGTCAGTCCGATTTCGGTTTCACGAAACCGTACAGTGACAAAACCGCCGAACTCATCGATGCCGAAGCCAAGGCCATCATCGCTGAACAGTACGAACGCGCAAAGAGGATACTTATCGAAAACCGTGAAGGGCATAACAAGATGGCGCAGATACTCATCGAAAAAGAGGTGCTCTTCGGGGACGACGTTAAGAACATTCTTGGCCCGCGCCCGTGGAAAAGCCGCGCTGACGAGCTCCTCGATGAGCAGTCCTCGTCATCCCAGACAGGAAACGTCCTCCCTCCGACAGACAATGACCATTCTGTTGAAGACGGGACAGACAATAAATAAGACACTGCTCCATACAAAAAATCAAAGTGGTCCGCGGCAATGCTGCGGACCACTTTGATTTCGGAGAATCCCTATATTGTCAAAAATAAAAGTTCACCGACAGGTTTGCCCCCACATTTCCTGTACCGAAAGTAAAACCGCTTGATGACGGCGAAAGCAGTTCAGTCCACTCCTCCACTTTACCAGAGATGGTATTGTACCCTTCAGCCTTGTAATATGTGCCGCTCGTCCAGTTCCACACGGCAGCGACATTCACCTCACCGCCAAGTGAGATATTCGGGGCAACAAACCACTCAATGCCGACAAAAGCCACAAGCCCGGCGTTATGCCCTGCACCTTTCGTAAACTTGTTCAACATACGCTGATGGTCAAACCCGGGTACACCGCTCAACACGGCATTCGGAAAAGCCGTACTGGGATTCTGGTTGATGTCCGTGATAGCGTTGCCATATTGAAAATTAGTCCTTTGATAATTGAATGCGTAGAGCAGCCCGCCACCGAACACGCCCTGCACACGGTGCGATCCCACACGGTACTCTCCTGCCACAGAAAAACTACCGCCCGAATTGCGCTTAAGCCTGCTGTCCACCACCTTGCCCTGAGAAAACGGATCAGCCGCGAGTGCCGCATCATCAGTAGTGTACATATTTTTACGGTTTGACGTATATATCCAGCCCACATTGATACGTGCCGCCCATTTGTCCGTAATCATATACTTGCCCGATATAGACACCATCGGCGACACATCATTCCACGGCTCGGCATCAGTACTCAGATACGGCTGACCGCCAATCTGCGTCAACGTATTGCTCGTAGCCCCGTTGAACAACTGACCGAGATACTGCGTCAGCGGGTTTGCGCTGATGCTGAAACCAAAATCACCCGCCTTCGGTGTAAATGCCCGCACAGGCCGGGTCTCCTCTTCCTGCGCCCGCAGCACAGACGTGCAAAGGACTAACAGCGAGAGCATGATTATCCTACTGTACTTCATAACAATATATCATTACCAGTTGAAATCATTATTTGTCACTATTGATGTACCGTCCGCAGAATTGCCTATGCCAAGTACTTCTTCCCTATTGAGAGGTTTAACCTTAACAAGTATGTCGCCCATTTCCAACGGCACTATCGTATTGTCGTAAGTCAATGTAGCGGAAACCGATGCTTCCTGATACAGAACTTCTATCTCCTGCGCTTTCCACTGCCTCTCATCTATATTATAGTAGCGGTGTGTAAACAAGCCGGTTGTCGGCAGCGTCCTGACTTTGACACTTATCTGACGGCCTCCGTCCCAGCAATTATTCGGAAGCATTATAACCTTGCTGTACTCTCCCGTCATGGCATTTGACGTAGCAGTGTACTTCAATATCATAGTCTGCTGCTGAGGCTCATCGGCCTGCTGCTGAGGTTCTGCCATCCTGACCTCAATAACAAGGCCGGCAGAATAGGCTGCCGAACTTCCCGCCCACAAATTAGGGTCTTCGAGTTCAAGTTCGCTATCGCGTTTCCATGCTTGCGCATTAACAATTCCCTGTACGGTCACAGCCTGATTATACTCCACTTCGGCCTCCGCCTTACTGGTGACTTCAAAG
This sequence comes from Candidatus Aphodosoma intestinipullorum, assembly GCA_017694515.1. Taxonomy (GTDB): domain Bacteria; phylum Bacteroidota; class Bacteroidia; order Bacteroidales; family Paludibacteraceae; genus Aphodosoma; species Aphodosoma intestinipullorum. The sequence goes on along the minus strand of JADIMV010000016.1, from coordinate 748 downwards.
TCCGCAGTCTCCACAGACTTATCTTCGAGCGTTAGTGTCTGCTCTGTAAATTGATTGAACAGCACACTGTCAAGAGCAACCACCCCACCTGCTATCTCGACATATTTCATCGCATGGAACGGCAGGACACCCACTGTGGCGGTCACTGACTTAGTACCCACCGGAACAGACACTTCATACACTCCCTGAGCATTGACAGTACCCGTATAGGTCTGGTTACCGCTTACGTCCCCAGCATAACTGCTGTTAGGTACTGAAACTATTACTGTCTGGCCAACAGCCGGTACAGTCATATCATAGATGACCGAGCCGTCACTTTGGACAGTCGCTCCCTGATTGTACTTAACAGTTCCAGTAACCTTGGCGACACCTTTCATGTCGTCCAGTGTCAGTTCAGATTGTTTTTTCTCGCATGACGAGAAAATGCCCGTCAGCAGCAGTGCCGACATGGCAAATAAAAAAGTCTTTTTCATAAAATGAATATTTTGGTTGTTATTAAACACGAAACCGGCTCTTGTTTCCTTTCATACATAAAATCAGGCATTGCTGTATTTCAGAATTATACGTCTACGGATTAACTACGCATTCATAATGTTGTCCTAACTCCTTTTCGCGTTGTAAAAGTACAGAATGATAGCCAAAAAAGAAATTAAATTCTGTTATATATACCTTTAAGTGAAATGCGATTATCACTTGTCCACGAACTCTATCTTAGTCATTTCTGCCTACCTTTGTTTTCCCGCGCAAA
>JADIMV010000090.1 GCA_017694515.1 Candidatus Aphodosoma intestinipullorum | reverse complement strand
CAGCCCCTGTTATGCCATTACGGCAACCGCCTTACGTCCGGCCTACTCACCGTCCTTCCGGCTGTCCTTTTTAGTCATAAACCTGAAAATAAGCCAGTTCATCAGCTCCACAAGGGCAACGGAGATGAGCGTCATGACAAAGCCCACGAAAAGGCTGCCGAGCGTCACTCCGTTCATGGACATATAAAGCAATACGAGAATGACCAGCAGCAGAGGTACGCCTATCAGATAGAACCGTTTCGGATGCCGCCGCGCATACCTGTACGACGTAAGGAAATAAAGCATCACGAGAGCGGCGTATGTGATTGTGTCCGATATATCTACAGGAGATGCCAACTGGCTGTTCACCAGTATACCGACCACCTCGACTACCGCAAGGGCAACCACACAGAAGAACCACTCCTTCAATTGAGAATTAATTCGTGCCATAATATATTTGTTTTATCTTGTACAACTTCATCTGCGCCAGAACCCGGGCGTACACATGAGCAGCAGCGTGAACAGCTCCAGACGGCCGAGAAGCATCAGGAACGACAGATACCATTTGGCGAAAACCGGTACTCCAGAAAACGACCCCGCCGGTCCCTGATCACCGAAGCCCGGCCCGACATTACCGATGCAAGTAAGCACACCGCCGATAGCCTCTGACACCTCCATGCCGATTATGGACAGCAGCAGGACACTGAGACTCACCACTACAATATATATTGTCACAAAAGCAAGAATGCCGTTCACCACATATTCCGGCACCACATGGCCGTTAATTCTTACAGGCACTACAGCCTTGGGATGTATCAGACGCTTGAACTCCAGAAATGCATTCTTAGCCGTGACAAGTATACGAATTACCTTGATGCCGCCGCTCGTAGAGTTGGCGCAAGAACCGAAAAGCATCAGGAACGCTATGACGACAAGCGTCATCGGTTGCCATTGCATATAGTCGGCTGTGGCAAAGCCCGTGGTAGTCACCAATGTCGCCACCTGAAACAGGCTGTCCCTGAAACTTTTCTCCACTGACGCAAACGAACTTATGCCATTGTCATTAAGCAGAGAAAGAAATATGATGGCAGTCGCGATGCCTATGATCCAGAGGTAAGCCTTGAACTCCTCATCCTTGAAAATCTGTCTGGACGAACGTTTCACAACCGCGCTGTACATGAGCGCGAAGTTTGTACCTCCTATTATCATGAAAAGCGTTATCGTATAGTCTATGGCAGGCGAATCCCAATATGCCACGCTGGCCTGTTTCGTAGAGAAGCCGCCAGTGGCCAGTGTGGAAAACGAATGGCACAGAGCGTCGAAAAGACTCATGCCGAACACTACGAGCATCACAGTCTCTGCCAGAGTGAAAATGAGGTACATTCCCCACAGGCGGCGTGCCGTCTCCTTTATGCGCGGTCTCAGCTTTGTAACCTGCGGGCCTGGCGATTCTGCGGAGAACATCTGTGTACCGGTATTGAGCATAGGCAACACGGCAAGATACAGCACCACTATACCCATTCCGCCCACCCACTGGGTCATGCTGCGCCAGAAAAGCAGCCCGTGCGGCAAATCCTCTATGTTGTTCAGTATCGTCGCGCCTGTCGTGGTGAAACCGGACATGGTCTCAAAAAAAGCATCAGCCGCAGAGGGTATGTACCCGCTCAGCATGAACGGCAGCATACCAATCAGAGAGAACACCACCCATACCGACGAGACAATCAGATAACTTTCCTTCCGGCCAAGAACTGAAGGACTGTTTTTCCCTGTCAGCAGGCATATTGCCGCGATTACAGCGGAGAGCATTATCGTGCAGATAAAGGCGTTGAGGTCGTCCTCGCCGTAGAATATGGAGACTCCGGTCGACACAAGCAGAAATGCTATCTCGAAGAGGATGAACATCCCCAGTACCTTGACGACATATCTCCAGTTGAGCGTCTTTGTCATGCGGCTGCCCTCCTTAACGGTTAAAATATTTGGCCAGTTTCCTCACGCCGGCCGCCATGCAGAATATCACCACATGGTCATTCGGCTGTATGAGCGTGTTACCGTTGACCACAAAGCCTTTGCCGTTGCGTATCACTCCACCTATGTTGATATTTTCCGGCAGATTAAGGTCGCGCACCTTGGCGCGTGTGATACGGTCGCCCGGCTGCACGACAAACTCCACGACTTCAGCATCGGAAAATGTCAGGCACTGCACGTCCAGCGCATCATCATCCAGCGTGAGCTGATAGATATGGCTCGCGGCTATGAGCTTCTTGTTTATCAGCGTACCTATATCCACATTGTCTACGAGGTCTATGTAGTCGAGGTTCTCCACATCGGCCACTGACTTCTTTATGCCGAAGCGTTTCGCCGCAAGGCAGGCCAGTACGTTGGTCTCCGAGTCGTCAGTGACGGCTATGAACGCATCGGTGTCCTCTATGCCCTCTTCACGCAACAGGTCTATGTTGCGCCCGTCGCCGTGTATCACCAGCACATCGAGTTTCTCCGTCAGTTCATAGCACCTCTCGCGGTCCTTCTCTATAATTTTGACATTCACGTCGTCAGGCAAGTATTGGAGCGTCTTGACGGCTATCCTGCTTCCGCCCATAATCATGATGTTCTTGATGTCGAACACGGACTTGCCCGCAGCACGGCGCACCACTTCGAGGTTCTCTTTCGGGCAGATGAAGTAGACAAGGTCGTTGGCCAGTATCTGGTCATCTCCGCCCGGTATGATGGTATGCGTATGTCTTTTGACCGCCACTATACGGAAACGGTCATGGTTGAAAAATCCGGTCTTGAACTCCTTGTCTATTATCTCCGAATTGTTCCTCACCTTGACGCAGACCAGCACTAATGCGCCGTCGCCGAACGTGCGGTATTCCCTTATCCAGCTGCGGCGCAATATCTGCACTATCTCCGTTGCCGCCAGCATTTCAGGATATATCAGCGAGTCTATTCCCAGTTTGTTCAGAAACTCCTTGTTCTTCGGTTGCAGATACTCGTAGTTGTCTATACGGGCAAGCGTCTTTTTCGCTCCGAGGTTCTTGGCCAGCATACATGCGGTCATGTTCACGCTCTCAAACGATGTCACCGCTATGAACAGGTCGGCCGAGCCTACGCCGCACGACAGCAGGTCAGCGAACGATGTGGCCGAGCCTACCTCGGTCATGATGTCGCACTGCGAGCCTATATCCTGCAACTTGTCCTCATCCATGTCCAGCAACACTATGTCGTGCTGTTCGTGCGAAAGCATCTTGGCCACGTGGCAGCCCACAGCCCCCGCGCCGGCAATGATTATCTTCATATCTTCTCTTTGATAGTGATTATATCCGTTATCTTTTGAGCTATGCCTTCAGCGTCCATGCCGAGCATGTGGTACAGCTCCTGCGGAGTGCCGTGTTCCACAAACGTGTCCGGCAGCCCTATCCTCGTCACCCTCGTGCGGTATCCGTGATCCGACAGGTACTCCATCACGGCACTGCCCGCACCTCCGCTCACAGCCCCGTCCTCCACTGTAACGACATGGTCGAACTTCGCGCCTATTTCGTCGAGCATATCTCCATCGAGTGGCTTCACAAAACGCAGGTCATAGTGCGCTATGCTCTTGCCAGTCGCCCTTTCCGCCACCTCGATGGCCTCCGCTGCCGCATATCCTATCGGGCCGACACTCACCACAGCCATATCGTCACCAGCCTTGATTTTCACGCCCTTGCCTATCTCCACCCTCTCCATCGGGTTCTCCCAGTCCACGAGTATGCCACGCCCTCTCGGATAGCGTATGACAATAGGGCCGACCTCCGGACTGACAGCCGTGTACATGATGTTACGCAGCTCATGCTCATTGCGCGGGGCGCAGATGGTCAGGTTCGGTATGCAGCGGAACATGGCCATGTCAAACTGTCCCTGGTGCGTCGCCCCGTCAGCTCCAACTATCCCCGCCCTGTCAAGGCAGAAGACCACGTGAAGCCCTTGCAGCGCGACATCGTGTATCACATTGTCGTATGCCCTCTGCATGAACGACGAATATATGTTGCAGAACGGTATCATCCCCTCCTTGGCCAGCCCGGCGGAGAACGTCACCGCATGCCCCTCGGCAATGCCCACGTCAAACACCCTGTCGGGCATCTCTTTCATCATATATACCATCGAACACCCGCTCGGCATGGCAGGCGTTATGCCCACTATGCGCCCGTCCTTGCGTGCCAGCTGCACGAGTGTGTGCCCGAACACATCCTGGAACAGCGGCGGCTGCCCTGAAGTGTCTCTCTTTATCCGCTCGCCCGTCTTCGGGTCAAACTCCCCCGGCGCGTGCCATGCCGTCACCTCCTCCTCCGCCGGGCGGTAGCCCTTCCCCTTCTTCGTGATGATGTGCAGCACCTTAGGCCCCCTGTGTCCTTTCAGCTCCCTTATGGTGTTGACCAGCAGCTCCACGTTATGCCCGTCTATCGGACCGAAATACCTGATGTTCAGTCCCTCGAAGATATTGTTCTTCGAACCCTTCATCCTCAGCCCCTTCATCGTGTTCCCGAAGCGGATTATGCGCGAACGGTCTGTCTCCGACATGAGGTTCATACTCCGCAGCACGCGGTATATCTTGTACCTCAGTCTGTTATATGTCGGAGAAACATGTATGTTGGAAAGAAACTCGCTGAAGCCGCCCCTTATCGGGTCTATGGCCATATTGTTATCGTTCAGTATGATGAGCAGGTTATTCGGGTTGATGCACGCATTGTTCAGACCCTCGAACGCCAGTCCGCCCGTCATCGCTCCGTCGCCTATCACCGCCACCACATTTCTCTCCCCCTCGCCTTTCAGTTCCGCAGCTACCGACATGCCTAATGCCGCCGAGATTGATGTCGACGAATGACCCGTACCGAAAGCGTCGTACTCGCTCTCCTTCGGCGACGGAAATCCGCTCAGCCCCTTGAACTGCCGGTTCGTATGGAACCGGCTTTTCCTTCCGGTCAGTATCTTGTGCGCATACGCCTGATGCCCCACGTCCCAGACAATGCGGTCGTAAGGCGTATTCAGCACATAATGCAGCGCGACAGTCAGCTCTATCACGCCGAGATTTGCACCC
>JADIMV010000089.1 GCA_017694515.1 Candidatus Aphodosoma intestinipullorum | reverse complement strand
CGGTCATTAGACTTTGCGCTGATTTCTGTGTTTATGTCAGCCTCAGGTTACTTCACTGCACTATTTTCTCTTACGTTCTTCCACGTCCGCACTCACCCCACAGCTTCCAGTCCCAACCCTTCTCATATTATAAAAAGAAGTTAAAAACACGTACTCTCGTGCTGACAGCAGGCCAACCTCAGGCCAGCCTCTGGCCGGAATACCATGCCGCCCAATCTGGCCAAAACAGGCTTCTACGGAAACCGCGCCGACGGAAAATCTCAAAAAAGTGTCTGACATTCCGAGGATTTTTTGTAACTTTGCACGGGTTTGATATCGCCGCACAGGTGCTGTCCCCCGCCAAAGAACGTATTTTTTGAATTATCAGCATGAAAGAGCCCGTTAAGATTCTATTTATTACCCAAGAGATCAAACCTTATCTTCCAGAATCTGAAATAGCCGATGTGTGTCGGGAGTTCCCTCAGTACGTGCAGGAACACGGTTGCGAAATACGCATCTTTATGCCGTGCTACGGCCACATCAACGAACGGCGCAACCAGCTCCACGAGGTACAGAGGCTGTCGGGCATGAACATCATCATTGACGACACCGACCATCCCCTGATAATCAAGGTAGCGTCGATACAGCAGGCGCGGATGCAGGTCTATTTCATCGACAACGACGACTACTTCAAGCGCAAAGGCGTAGCCGCTGATCCGGACGGCGTGGAGTTTGACGACAACGACGAGCGTGCGGTGTTTTTCGCACGCGGTGTGCTTGAGACCATAAAAAAGCTGCGTTGGACTCCGGACATAATCTGCTGTCACGGCTGGATGGCATCTCTCGCCCCCCTGTACATCAAGAAAACATATTGTGACGACCCGTTCTTCTCCCATTCCAAAGTGGTGTACGTCCTGTACAGCGACGGGTTCGCAAACAAGATGAGGCAGGGTGTGGACAAGAGAGTCTTGACCGACGGGATAGCGCCGGAAGACGTAAAAGCGCTGAAAGGTAGGTCAGCCGGATGCAACGAACTGAAAAAGACTGCGATAGACTTCTCGGACGCAGTAATTGTCGCATCGCCTGAAATAAGTGCGGACCTCACACGTTATATAAAGAAGAAAGGCATCCCGTCTCTCGCCTGCTGCGAACCGCAGGCATATATGGATGAACATTACAAATTCTTGACCTCCATAGACTTGGGCAAATGAGCGGCACACGTGCCGGGATTATCACAATGGTATTTTTACTTGGAATGATTTGAGATGAAAAGCATACTGTTCAGACTGTCCGTCTGTGCTGCGGCACTGATGTCGTGCCTTGTCTCCTGCAAGGACAATGACCCCTCGGTCGGCATATCGATACGGCCGCAGCAGGATCAGATAATAGTGGCATCCGACACTTTTCATGTGAAGACAGAGGAGATTTTCCTCCCTCCCGTGTCGGCACAGACAGACTCGATGATGCTGGGCGAGTTCTACAGCCCCACGTTCGGCACAACGAAAGCCGAACTTCTTGTGCAGCTAACACCGCCTGTGGGCTACGAGTTTCCCGGCGAGGAGTACAACCCGCAGCCGGACTCACTTGTGATGCTCATGGGCTACCGCTCATGGTTCGGAGTGGACAATGCCCCCATAGAGATAAGCATCTATGAGATGAACAGGAACACCATCGACTACAACACCCGCTACCTGTCCGATGTTGATCCGGGACAGTTCACTGACTCCACAATACTGATGGGACGGCGCATAGTGACTTCGGTAGACCTCACCGTACCCGATTCTGTAAGGGAAGAGGAGGACTACTACCCCACCATACGCTACAAGTTCTCCGATGAACAGCTACAGCGTTTCTTTGACATCCCGCAGTCCGCATACAGCGATTTGAACAGTTTCTGCGAAGAGTTCAAAGGGATGTACATAACCACCCAGTACGGAGTCTCAACCATGTTCTATCTGGACGCGATAGAGATGAGGCTGTACTATCACTACACCTACGACAAAAACGGAAAGGACACTGTAGTGAACACCTCGATAACCTACCCGGCCAATAAGGAAGTGAGACAGCTGAACCGCCTGATACACCCGGATTTGGAGCAAGTCGTTGCACCCAATGACAGTATATGCAACGTAAAGTCCGCCGGAGGGATATACCCCAGAGTCACAATACCGATAGGGCGTATACGCCAGCGTATGTATGAAAAGATAGGGGACAAGCTCATCAATGTCAATTCCGCCATCATGTACATTGAAAGGGCGGACATGGACTTGCTTGGCGACCCCGATCTCGGCACACCGGCATACCTTATGGCGATTACCGCCGACAAGTATGACGACTTCATAAAGCATTACGATGTCCCGCAGCAGGCAGACTCCACATCGGTGATAGCATCGTTCGGCATCTCATCCATGTCATACGATATGGACATATCCTACTATCTTGTGAAACATCTGAGAAACGAGTCGTTCGATCCGGACGAGGAAATCGAAGTGTACCTCGTGCCGGTAGATGTGACAATGGAGACCAGTAGCAATTCGTCAAGCACTATTTCGAGCATCCGCCCCCTGTCCAAACTGGCGGGCGTGCAGTTGAGAAGCGGCACAAACGGATATTCGCCTATGAGGATACAGGTGCTGTACAGCGGTTTCTGACATCCATCCCCAGTTTTCGGAGAAACAGAAAAAGGTATTTATAAGAGAAGGCACTGCCCTATGCTGCGGCGGTGTCTTCATTTCACAAATACGGGAATACGGCATACCGACTGATTTTCAGGCCGGGTCAGCCTATGCCAACGAAAAGAATATGCTTACAGTTAAGAACAGAAGATATATACTCGCCATACTGATATGCATGATAGCCGCCGGAGCGCACGCCTCGCGCAGCGACACCATATTCAGCTACTACCGGAAAGGGGAACACGTGACCCACGGATGCATATATGCGGACGCACGTAAGGAGGTTTGCATGGATATGGTAGCAGACCTCATATCGCAGTTCAGGGGCAATCCTGACCAGCTGTTCGGATGGGCATTCAAGGGACTCGGCAGACAGGAGGGGGACGGCAATGAGAAAAACGAAGTGCTTATCCAGCTCAATCAGGCTCTCTACGACCCGTCCACGCAGATAGGCACTCTCGTCATGGACATCATTGTACCCGGACTGACAACATTCGATGACGTGAACATAGAGAGCCGCGTGACGCAGAAAGACCTGAACGACACAGTGTCTGAGGTATCAGTGGATATATTCTACTCGAATTCGCTGCTGAAAAAGGCGTATGGTACGTTTTTTGTCACACAAAGCAGCGAAGGGGGGACATACCTCTCTATCGACATACACATACGCTTCGGATGGTTCTTCAATCTGTTCATCACCCAGCGCAGATACCGCAATATAGTCGAATGGCGCACCGACGGCTTTCTGAAGAACCTGAGAGACGACGCGGAAAGACGTGAACGCGCCATAATTAACGAGAAAACAAAAAACAGTTTGTAATATATGACAATTGAAAATCAATTTTCTGAGCATCTTAATGACGTATTGGTATTCAGCAAAGGCGAATGCGAACGTCTTGGGAACAGTGCGATATTGCCGGAACATCTGCTGCTCGGCGTACTCCGCATACCCGAATGCTCAGCCATGACCCTGTTGTCACGATGCAATATTGAAGCCGGAACACTGAAAGCTATGCTGGAAGAGAATCTGCGCAAATCATATAATGGTGTGGGCGCAAGTGCCGTTGGAGACATAAAGGCAGACAAAATGTCAGACCTCATACTGATGATGTCCCGTCTGGAGTCACGTGCCTTATCCTCTGAAAAGGCGAACACATCACATCTGCTTCTTGCCATACTCAAACAGGGCAAGAACGGTGCTGCTGAAATATTGACAGGAAAGATGAGCCTCTCCTACGACCGCATACTGAATATGCTGAAAGAGAAGAGCGACACGCGCATGAGCGTGTATGACGACGATGACGACGTGGAAGACGAAAAGCCGAACACTGGTATGGGTAGCACATACCGCTCACAAGAAAGGAAGCAGAGCGAGAGCGGAACTCCGGCTCTCAACAGTTTTGCCCGCGACATAACTCAAGACGCAATCGACAACAAGCTCGACCCCATGGTGGGACGCGAGGCGGAACTGGAGCGCATGATACAGATACTTAGCCGCCGCAAGAAGAATAACCCTGTGCTGATAGGCGAACCGGGAGTGGGCAAGTCGGCCATAGTCGAAGGGCTCGCCATGCGCATAGCACAGAAGAAGGTCTCACGGTTGCTCTACGACAAGCGCATAATGTCGCTTGATCTCGCCTCGATGCTTGCAGGCACAAAATACCGTGGACAGTTCGAGGAGAGACTGAAAGCGGTCATGACCGAACTGGAGAAAAACCCGGACATAATCCTTTTCATAGATGAGATACATACACTCGTGGGCGCAGGTGCGGCGGCGGGGTCACTCGATGCCGCCAATATGCTGAAACCCGCGTTGTCACGGGGCAAATTCCAGTGCATCGGTGCCACGACTCTCAATGAATACCGGCAGAGCATAGAGAAGGACGGCGCATTGGAACGCCGGTTTCAGAAAATCATAGTTGAACCGACTTCAGCTGGAGAGACATTACAGATACTCCGCAACATAAAAGGACGCTATGAGGATCACCATCAGGTGAAATACACAGATGAGGCGTTGGAAGCGTGCATATCGCTTACTCAGAGGTACATCACAGACCGCTTTTTCCCTGACAAGGCAATTGACGCGCTTGACGAGGCCGGGGCTCGCACGCACGTGAACAACCTTAAAGTGCCTGACGAAGTTGAGACTCTTGAAAATCGGATGGCACATTTCGAGGAATTGAAACGTGATGCCGCCACTCGTCAGGATTTCGAACTCGCGGCGCAGTACCGCGATGAGGTAAACAAGTGCCATCGCGAGATAGAAGCATTAAAAAAGGAGTGGCTCGATGTGCGCCCGGAGGATAGGGCCGAAGTCGGAGTGGACGAAATGACACAGACCATATCGCTCATGTCCGGAGTACCGCTGCAACGCTTGGCGGAAAGCGAAAACGAGAGACTTATGCGCATGGGCGATGCCCTGAAAGGTCAGGTGATAGGACAAGACGAGGCGGTAGGCAAGGTGGTGCGTGCCGTGCGGCGCAGCCGCGTCGGGCTGAAAGACCCGAACCGCCCTATCGGCAGTTTCATGTTCCTCGGGCCTACGGGCGTAGGCAAGACACTACTCGCCAAAAAGTTGGCGGAATATATGTTCGGCTCGGCCGATGCGCTGATACGCATAGACATGAGCGAATTTATGGAGAAGTTCAGCGTCTCGCGTCTCGTCGGTGCGCCTCCGGGCTATGTTGGCTACGAACAGGGAGGCCAGCTTACAGAAAAGGTCAGAAGAAAACCCTATTCCATAGTGCTTTTCGACGAGATAGAAA
>JADIMV010000088.1 GCA_017694515.1 Candidatus Aphodosoma intestinipullorum | reverse complement strand
TATATGGTGAGCGTGGAGGTGACGGTAGCACCGAGGGATTTCTGGGTGAACCCGTCGTTCGATGTGATGAAGAAGAAGCTGAAGTTCGCGTGGGGGTGCGCGGTTGTCACGGGAGTGTTCTCGTTTTTGGTGATTGTCGCGATATACGGGTAGGGCGTTTTGACGTTTTAGAAAGACATCCCGATATAATAGGTGTGTAGAGGGAGTAATTCTGTGACAGTAAGCTATTTGTATTTATTGCCCGACTTGTAGCGGGGTATATGAAACCGACAGGGGAAAATTTGGTGGAAGTAAAATTTGGAGATTGAATAATTAGTTGTATTTTTGCCATGAAAATATGGGCGAGACCGTCCCGACAGGGACAGGCCGCCAATAGGCTGTTTTTTGATGGCAAGGATGTCCCTGAAAGGCGGGAATCTGCTTGCCATAAACCCAAAACGGTCATTAGAACGCGGAGATGACAGAGAAGAGAAAATAAAGGCTGTCGTATATATGCTTTTTGATGGTTTGCGCTCCCTGCCGCCGTATAAGCCTCCGCTATTTCGGGACATAGCCCGCTATGCCCCATCAATAGCGGAAGAGTGATCCGGCTGGCATAAAGACACAAACCATTGCAAAATCTAATGACCGATTCGGGTTAAAGAATGAGCCATTCTTTCCACAGACAATCCGTGTCTGTATCAGGACTCATTTATTCTTCTATTGTTAAACCGGTGCTGTAAGCATGACCTTTTAGCCTTACCTCATGAAAGGTTACGATGTGAGCGGCATGATGTTTATCTATTTCACTCCTAATGTGAAATCACGCTTTCGGGAAAGGGGAGCTGTCTGATATTGTATAACCTCATTAAAACAAACAATAATGAGTTTAAAAATCAAGACAATCTTCCCAGTGGACACTATGTCGGGGAAGTCGAAAAGTTCGAGGAACTTGGTGTTTTATACCAAGTACAACGGCAGGCGCATCTATGCCTGGGAGTGGCGCAAGAGCGGTGAGCCGCTGAGCGAGGCTCAACTGGCTCAGATTGAGGCGTTCAAGTCGGCGGCTGCATTGGCGCACGCTGATATGGCCGACCCGGTGAAGAGCAAGGAATGGGAGGAGAAAGCCGCAGCATCGAAGGGCAAGTATCTGACCGGACTGGGATGCGCTATGGCGCACTACCTTGCTGCCGAGGAACAGGCGTAAGGGGCGAATGCGTTCTGTATGGACGGCGGGCGGAGACAGGGATGTTTCCGCCCGCCTTGTGTTTTGTATTGGGAACGTTATGGGGGCTGTCTGCCCCCAAGCCCCTGAATTACTTTGGATAAGTAAGTCTGCGCCTCAACAATGACAATGCAAGCAAGCTTGCCTGTCATTGTATTCGGCTTGCGCCTACTTTCTTCCTACAGCTGGAGAAAGTAATCAAAGAGAGCCGCCGCCAGACTTCGTGACCTCAAATTTGTTGCACAATAAACGCATCGCCTCGGCATAGCTGCCGAACAAGTTCGCATCTCTGCTCTCGGCTCGCAGTTTATTTACGACGCTTGTCGGCTAAAAGTCCTCAACTTGCCCTCCGATGCGCTACGGGCTTCAGACACACGGACTTTCTTAACGCCGCCTTGGCTACGTCCAAAACGGGCATCGCCTCAGCATATCTTAAGATTGGCTTCGGTTCGGTCATTGAAGTGCAACTTCATGACGCTCACCTTGCACAATCTTTATCTCTGCATTCGGCTCGCACCGTTTTTCGCTGTAAATTTGGGTCACATTTGCCTACGGCAGAAGTTTCTGTCGCTCAGCAGAGCTAAATGGAATTTGTTTCTGCTTTCGCTTAACCGAAACTTCCGTAATGGCGGGAAAGAAAAAGCGGTTGGAACATTTTCTATACCCCTCCGTCGCTGCGCGACACCTCCCCAAGGGGAGGAGGAAGTGATTATTTGGAGTGGATAGTGCGGGGTTCAGTTGTGGCAAGGCGATGGGCGAGAATGTATGAGGCGATGGGCGGCGATGGGGAAGAGGTAGTGCGTGAGAAAATACGGGTGACAGTTTGCTTATTCGTTGAATTGGTGTAATTTTGTAGGCGGTTGGACTGTGCATGGCTGCGGACGGGGGGCGAGGAGCTGATTGCGCCGCTGCGGGCCGAGGAGGCATGGACAGGTGTCAAAAATAAAGCGTATGAAGAACCCTTTTAATGAACGTAGGTGGAAACTGGCGTTGCAGGTGTTGCTTTTCGTGGCGGCGGCGGGAGTGACTTATTATCTCGTGCCGCACAGGGAGAAGACGGACCGCCATTTTGAGATAGGCCGTCCGTGGGAGTATGAGCTGCTCACCGCCCCTATGGATTTCCCAATATACAAGCTGGACGAGGAGCTGAAGGCTGAACGGGATTCCGCCATGAGGGATTTCGCGCCGTATCTGGTTATGGACCAGTCGGTGGGGCGTGAGATGCGTACCCGTGTGTCACGCATAGCAGCGAAGGGGAGGGATGAGCGCAGGGCGCAGGAGTATCTGGAGGGGTGTCTGAGGAAGATATATGCTTCGGGCGTCATCCCGCTGGAAGCCCATAAGACCATGTCGGAGTGGAAGGTGAAAGGGGTGAGCGTCATAGGCGACGACAAGATAGCGCGGGAAGAGCCGTTCGCGAACCTTTTCACGATAAGGTCGGCATACGATTATATCATGTCGGGCTGTGAGAACGAGGGCAAGATAGACGCCAAGGCTCTGAAAAAGCTGTCGCCGGAGGATTATCTGAAAGAGAATGTGACGGTGGACACGGCCAAGACGGAGAAGGCCAAGGCGGAACTCATGGACCAGATATCGCCTACGCAGGGCGTAGTGCAGAGAGGGGAGAAAATCATAGACCGCGGCGAGGTGGTGGACCGCCAGACGTACAAGATACTGCGCTCGCTGGAGATACTGTCGGAGATGGAGGGCAAGACGGAGACGGGCGGAGTGTCGTGGCATGTGGTAGTAGGGGAGCTGCTTGTCATAGTGGTCATGTATCTGCTCCTTGCCTCGTACTTTTATCTGTTCCGCCCGAAGGTGTTCTACTCGTTCCGCTCGCTGCTGTTCATGCTGCTGATGATGGTGGCGGTGCTGGCAGTGGCCTCGGCTGTGGTGCGCCATACGACGTTGTCGATATATATTGTCCCATTCGCCATACTGCCGCTTGTGGTGCGGGTGTTCTTCGACTCGCGCACGGCACTGTTCCTGCATTTAATAATGGTGCTGCTGGCATCGGTCATGGTGTCCGCACCGTTCGACTTCATGCTGTTGCAGATAGCGGCGGGCATGACGGCGGTGTCAAGCCTGAAAGACATGAACGCACGCAGTCAGCTCGTGCGGTCGGCTGCGCTGATATTCCTCTCGTATGTGGCCGTATTCACGGGGCTTGAGTTCATGAAAGGCACTTCGGTGGAGGAGTTTCCGTGGCTTGTTTATGTCACGTTCTTCCTCAGCGCGGCGATGCTGCTCTTTGCCTACGGCCTCATATATATATGCGAGAAGGCTTTCGGCTTCCTGAGCAGCGTGACACTCGTGGAACTGTCGAACGTGAACAACTCTATCCTCATGGATTTCAGCGAGAAAGCTCCCGGGACGTTTCAGCACGTGCTGCAAGTGAGCAACCTTGCGGTGGAAGTGGCCAAGAAGCTGGACGCGAACGCGCTGCTGGTGAGGACGGGCGCGCTGTACCACGACATAGGGAAGCTGTTCAACCCGATGCTGTTCACGGAGAACCAGACGGGCGGCATTAACCCGCTGAGCGAAATGCCATACGAGCAGGCGGCGCAGCTGGTAATCAACCATGTGGTGGCGGGAGTGAAGATGGCCGAGAAGGCGGGGCTGCCGGAGCAAATCATAGATTTCGTGCGTACGCACCACGGCAAGACCAAGACGAAGTATTTCTATAACTCGTACAAGAACAAATATCCGGACAAGGAGGTGGACGAGAGCCTGTTCACCTATCCCGGCCCGCTGCCGCAGAGCGTGGAGACGGCAATAGTGATGATGGCGGATGTGGTGGAGGCCACATCGCGCAGTCTGCCAGACCACAAGGAAGAGACGATAGACCGGATGGTCGAGAACCTTATCAACGGCCTGATAGCCGACGGGCAGTTCAAGGACGCGCCCATATCGTTCCGCGATGTAGAGACGGCCAAGGCCGTGTTCAAGGATAAGCTGAAGAATATTTACCACAGCCGCATAAGCTACCCCGAACTTAAGAAGAAAGAGGAGAGGAAGAAGCTGTTCACGGTAACGAATAAGAAAGAGGATGAAGAGTAGGCTGACAGTCATAGTGTGCGTGATAGCCGCAGCGGCGTTGTCCGTGTGGCTCATAACGTCGCGCCGTGTGTTCTTCCGTATAGACATGACGGAGGAGGGGCGTTTCACGATAGCGGAATGCACGCGCGAGATAGTGTCGGCGATAGATGAGCCAGTGCATATCGACGTGTATCTCGGAGGGGATATAGACGCCAACATGGTGAGGCTTCGCCATGCGGTGCGCGACCTGATAGACGAGTTCAACGCATACGCCGGGGAGAAGATAACCGTAGCGTACATAGACCCGAACGATGCGCCGGACGAGGAGAGCCGCTATGCGGGCTATGAGTGCCTCGAACGGAGGGGGCTGAGGGGGATGTCCGTGGCGGTGAGGGATGCGCATGGGGGCGTGTCGCAGCAGGTGGTGTTCCCTTGGGCTGAGGTCTCCGCGCACGGCGACACTGTGCCGGTCTGCCTGCTACAGCCGGGGATGGAGGCATCGGGCGAGGCGGCTGTGAACGCGGCCATGGAAGACCACGAGTATCTGTTTGCAGACGCTATAAGGATACTACAGCAGAGGGATGTGCGCAAGATAGCTTTCATCGAGGGGCACGGCGAACTGTCAGAGGCGGAGACGTACGACATATCGGCGGCACTGAGCCGCTATTTCCAAGTGGACAGAGGTGTACTCGGGGCGGAGGACAATGTGCTGGACGGCTATGACGCGGTGATAGTAGCGTCGCCGCAGGAGAAGTTCACTGAGACGGATAAATATATAATAGACCAGTATGTGATGGGGGGAGGGCGTGTGCTGTGGTGCATAGACGGCGTGAAGGTGTCACATGACCGTATGGCGGAGAGCGGAGTGTCGCCACTGATGCCTCTCGACCTGAACTTGCAGGATATGCTGTTCCGCTACGGGGTCAGGATAACTCCGACTGTCGTGGAGGACTTGCAGTGCGCGTATATGCCGGTGAACATAGCCCGTCCGGGCGAGACACCGAAGTTTGAGCCGATGCCGTGGTTCTACGCGCCACTGCTACAGACATCGCCGTACCATCCGATAACGAAGAACCGTTCGGCTGTGAAGGGGGAGTTTGCCTCGGTGATAGACTTTCCCGGCGACACGGCGGGGGTGAAGAAAAGTGTGCTGCTCGTCTCGGGCAACGCCACGCACATCACCGCCGCGCCTAACGACATAGACCTGAACCGCATCATGAGCGTAGACCCGCAGGAGTATTTCACGACAGGCTATGCCCCGGTGGCTGCCGTCATGGAGGGGCGTTTCGTCTCGGCGTTCAAGAACAGGATGCCGCCACAGGGGCTGAATGTGACGAAGGCAAAGGCGGACAGCAGCGTGGAGACCCGCATGGTAGTGGTGGGTGACGGCGACGTGCTGCGCAACGACCTTGAGAACGCCGACGGGGGTGTGGCGATAGTGCCGCTCGGCTATGACCGCATGACCCGGATGACATACGGGAACAAGGACTTTATAATCAGCGCACTGCTCTATCTGACGGACGATATGGGGCTGATGGAGCTGCGTAACCGCACGGTGCGGCTGCGGCTGCTGAACAAGGCGGCCGTGATGACTGAGGCGCAGACGATGAGATGGCTCAATGTGCTGCTGCCGCTGGCGATAGTGGCTGCCGGCGGGGCTGCGTATCTGTATCTACACCGGAGACGGTGGGTCAGATAGAGGTTGTGTCTCGCGGGATGTGTAAAACAGAGTGCGACACGATGGGGTTCGCGATAATGCGGTTTTTGCACGAAGAATGCAGAAGAATGGCGATACGCTTGGTTGAGGATGGCCGGGAGATAGCTGCGGGGTAGCTAAGCTGCTGGTGAATTGCTTAGTAGTCATAGTGTTATGTGTGCTGTTGCGCATATATTGAGAGTGGGTGCGGTGTTGTGAGATGTACGTTTTGACGGGTCAGAGTGTGTGTGAAGATTGGATTAAATAACGGAGGGCAGTAGAGGTGCGGAGGCTGGCGGCGGACGGGAAGAGAAATCAGAAAAATAAGAGATAAGAATGAAGTATATAGGCGCGCACGTGAGCGCATCGGGCGGGGTGGAGAATGCTCCGGAGAACGCCCACGCGATAGGGGCGACGGCTTTCGCCCTGTTCACAAAGAACCAGAGGCAGTGGTTCGCCCCGCCGCTGACGGAGAAGAGCATAGCCATGTTCAAGGAGCGTTGCTCCGCATACGGCTATACGGCAGCACAGATATTGCCGCACGACAGCTATCTGATAAACCTCGGGTCGCCGGATGAGGAGGGTCTCAAGAAGAGCCGCGCATCGTTCACGGACGAGATGCGCCGGTGCGGGCAGCTGGGGCTGGACAGGCTTAACTTTCATCCCGGTTCGCATCTGAAAAAGATGTCGGAGGAGGAGTGTCTGAAACGCATAGCGGAGAGCATCAACCTTGCGCTGGACCAGACCGAAGGGGTGACGGCTGTCATAGAGAACACCGCCGGACAGGGTACGAACCTCGGCTACCGCTTTGAGCATCTGCGGTTTATCATAGACCTCGTGGACGACAAGAGCCGCGTGGGCGTATGCATAGACACACAGCACGCATTCGCGGCGGGGTATGATATGCGTACGGCGGAGGGGTTCGATGCCGTAATGAAGGAGCTTGACAGCGTGGTCGGGCTCGGCTATCTGCGCGGGATGCACCTGAACGACTCGATGAAAGAGCTTGCGTCGAGAGTGGACCGCCATGAGGTTCTCGGCGAGGGGCTGATAGGCTATGACCTTTTCCGCTTCATCATGAGAGACCCGAGGCTGGAGGGCATACCGCTGATTCTGGAGACCCCGGACGAGAGCCGCTGGAAAGACGAAGTAGCACTGCTGAAAGAGTTTGCCGCCTGAGCGGCGAGAGGGGTATTATGGTTAGCCGTGCCGTGTCATATATGTATTGCGCGCTGGCGCATCCGGAGAGGGTTTCCGTGGATATGCTGACGGATAACCCATTTGCAGGCCGCTCCATCTTCAAAGGGTTTGTGCTGCCGTGGTGCGCGGCGGTGGCGGCGGTCACGCTGGTGTCATACTGCATATATGCGGAGGAGTTCAGGTCGGAGGCGGCGGTGCTGAAACCGCTGTTCGCGATGGTATCGCTGTTATCGGCATATATAGCGTCGGTGCTGCTGTGTATGTTCACCTCACGCCGTTTCCTTGGGAAAGAGCTTGACCGCACGGCTGCGGAGACTGTGACGGCATACGCTTTCCTGCCGGTGTTCGTGCTGCGCGTGGTGCTCGGCGTGATGCCCAATATGTTCTTCCTGAAAGCGTTGCTGCTCTATGTGCTGTATATGCTTTGGGTGTTTGCGGGCGACACGCTGAAGTTCGGGGAGCGCGAACGGCAGATTTTCATGCTGGTGAACGGCGCGTCCATAATACTGATGCCGTGGCTGGTGCAGAGCGTGCTGAGGATGCTTGTGCCGAATATTGCGATGTGAGGTGCGAAGACGGACGGGGTTGTGCCGTATCTCGAAAATTAGGTTAATCGGCTGAGGATTATGCGGCGGGAGTGATATAATTCGCTACCTTTGTAGAAGATAGCTTGGTCTCGGCATAACCAAATCAGTGAACAGGTTTACATTCTGCTCCCGGGTTTGGGTGTCTATTCACAATAGGGTATTGGAATTAAGATGAAAAGAACGATATATTATATGTTGGTGTCCCTGCTCCTGTGCGGGTGTGAGGGGCATTTTACGACATGGAAAGAGCTGAACGAGGATTGGCTTGAAAGCAACAAGGCTAATCTCGGGAGTGATCCATACGTGGTGGAAGAGCCTTATATACTGCCGTCAGGCATACAGTATGAGGTTTATCACAGGGGATACGGGGCTGTACCGAAGCCTACGGTAGACCCGAGTACGGGTTATTCTTCCCAGATATGTGTGGCGTATTCAGGAAACCTGATTGACGGCACGGAGTTTGATTCGAGCGGGGACTCGGCTATATGGCTCAGTCTCGGCGACTGCATAGACGGATGGAAGGAGGTGCTGGGCACTATGCCGCAGGGGTCGCACGTGAAGATGTATATCCCAGCGTCAATGGGCTATGGCAGTGATGGTTCCGAGGATTTCAAGGGCAACTTTGTCGTCCCGCCGCACAGCACCCTGATTTTCGATGTGGAACTTGTCGATGTGACCAATTACTGATTTTGAAACCGACGCTATATATACCGCTCATTTTTGTCTTGTCGCTTCTGTTTTCTCCGGTTGTGGCAAATGCGGCACGCGATTACAGGGTAGGCGAAGTGCCGAACCCGCGCATGAGGTGCGCCGACTGTTACGTCACGGACAAGGCGGGTGCGCTTTCCGGTTCTACCGTCAATGAACTGAACGCCAAACTGTCGGCTCTCGAACGGCGGACTTCGGCAGAAGTGGCGGTCGTCATACTGCCGGGGATAGAGGGCGATGACGAGACTTCGTTCGCGTACAGCCTTGCATCGCAGTGGGGCGTGGGCAAGAGCGGACGGAACAACGGGCTGCTTTTCCTTTATGTCGTCGACCTGCGCGGAATGCGCTTTGAGACGGGGACGGGGCTTGAAGGCATACTGCCCGACGCGTATCTCAATACGCTGCTGAACGAAGGAGTATTCCCGCTTATGCGCGAAGGGCGTACAGACGAGGCTTTTACGCTGGCGATAGACCATATATGTTCGCGCCTTTCGTCCGATGAGGCGGTGCAGGAGATGCTGCTCGGTACGGATTCCCCAAGAGTCAGGTATGTCAATTGGCTGATGTATTATCTCATAGCTTCATGCCTGATATTCATCATCGCGCTGTGGTGGGCGTACCGTCATGTGGCGCGTGTCAGCGGGGAGAACAACATACGCTATATGGCACTTGACGGTGTAGTCCGCGGCGTGAAGCCATTGGCGTGGGTATTCCCGTTGCCGGTCTGCTTCCTGTTTTTCTATCTGCGCGGCCTGCGCCGCCGTGCGCGAGTGAGGCCGATTGCGTGTCCGTCGTGCGGGTCGAAGATGCGTCTTCTAACGGAGAGTCAGGAGGATGTGTATCTCACCAAGGGACAGCAGATAGAGGAGACGCTTAAGTCTGTGGACTATGATGTATGGCTGTGCCCGTCGTGCGGCGAAATCAAGATATATTCCTATCTCGATGCGGACTCCAAGTTCTCGCATTGCCCGGTATGCAATGCGAAAGCGTATTCGCTGGTATCCCACAATGTGGTTGTGGCCGCCACACCGCTCAGTGAGGGCAGGGGTGAGGATGTGTATGAGTGCCGCAGCTGCCATTTCCGTAAGGTGACCCCGTTCCGAGTGCCGCGCATAATCGTTGCTCCGCCAGTGACTGGTTCGCATCGTGGCGGCGGATTCGGAGGAGGTTTCGGCGGGGGCTTCGGAGGCGGAAGTTTCGGAGGCGGCGGCGCGGGAGGCCGCTTCTAAGGAGAGTGCAATAATAATGATAATCAGAATATTAATGCCGTTAAGTAGCAGTTCAAAATTAAACGCTACTTGATTAATTAGAATAATTAAAGAAACAATATGATAAACGCTTTGTATCTCTTGCGCCTCTTTTGCGCTCTTTTCTTACCGTGGAAACGGTTACATAGCCCGCTATGCTCCCGTTTTCACGGCAGAAAAATAGCTGCAAAACAGTCCACAAGAGATATACAATTAATTTTGAACAGTTACTTATGAAAAAGAGTTATGTGGTTATAATAACCGTGGTTGCTGTTGTCGCCGTCATCGTGTTCTGGATGATAGGCGCATATAATAAATTAGTCGTTGCGGAGGAGAGCGTCAGCACCGCGTGGGCCAATGTGGAGAGCCAGTATCAGCGCAGGGCAGACCTTATTCCCAATCTGGTGAGTACGGTCAAAGGGTATGCCGCACACGAGCAGGAGACACTCGACGCTGTCGTTTCCGCACGTGCGAAGGCCACACAGATGACCGTCGATGCCGATAACCTGACGGCGGAAAGCATCAGAGAGTATCAGGCCGTACAAGGCGAGGTAGGGGCTGCACTCGGACGGCTGCTCATGGTGGCAGAGAATTATCCTGACCTGAAGGCCAACACCAATTTCCTTAACCTTCAGGAGCAGCTTGAGGGGACAGAAAACCGCATACAGGTGTCGCGCACTAACTTCAATGAGAGCGCGAAGGCGTATAACATGATGATACGCCGTTTCCCGAGCAACATTGTGGCCGGTATGTTCGGGTTTGACAAGAAGGAGTATTTCGAGGCTGCCGACGGTGCGGAGACCGCTCCGCAGGTGCAGTTCTAATGGTGGTATGAAAGTATGAATGTGCAGAGGATATTAGTGGCTCTCGTTTTCGCGGCGGTAGTCCCGGCTTCGGTGGCGGCGCAGAAACTCGGTTTCATCGGCGGCCCGTCGATGTCGCACAGCACCATGTGGTGCGAGGACGAGGGTGCGGGGTTTAAGCCTATACCCGGGGCGGGATTTCATGTGGGCGCGCTTTTCGAGTGGGATATCACAAACCGATGGGGATGGGATGCCGCTGTCATGTATGAGATGCGCTCTTCGGCGTTCGACCTCTCATACAGCGGTGTAGACACGACTAATTATTTCAACCGCCAGCTGTTCTATCTGAACGTGCCGGTACACGTGTATGTCAATTTCCCCATCAGGAACAAGTATGTTATCTCCACATTCGTAGGCCCGGTGTTCACATGTGCGCTGCACGGGCGTGACATAGCGTGGGAGAATACGGAGATGAGGAAGCCGGTGATGTACGAGAAAGAGGACCTTTTCGGAAAGGAAGGGCGCATAGTGCGGTGCGAGATAGCGGCCGAGATAGGCATGGCGTTCAAATACAGGAACTTTCAGGGGCGGTTGTCATATCAGTACGGGATTAACAACCTGACCAAGGACAACTATCTTTACACCCTGCCGATGACGTCAGGCACGAAGACTTATCTCACTCAGGGTACTCTGAAGCTCTCGTTCGCATATCTGTTCGATTTGCGGAAGTAGCCGAGAAACATTTTTGATACTCTAAAGACACAGTTTCTTAACACGCAGGAGTTGGTTTATAATATTAAAATGCATACCTTTGCAGGAGAGATGCTGTTGTGACGACCTTGCCGTTGCGGCAGCCAATGTATAACCAAAAATATTCTAACCATGGTAAATTACAAAGATTTGGGTCTTGTGAACACCCGTGAGATGTTTAAGGGTGCGATAAAGGGTGGATATGCTATCCCTGCATTCAATTTCAATAACATGGAGCAGATGCAGGCCATAGTTTCGGCATGTGCAGAGACGAAGTCGCCGGTCATACTTCAGGTGTCGAGCGGTGCGCGTAAATATGCGAACCAGACTATTCTGCGCTATATGGCTCAGGGTGCTGTCGAGTATGCCAAGGAGCTTGGCTGGGAGCATCCGCAGATATGCCTGCACTTAGACCACGGCGACACGTTCGAACTGTGCAAGAGCTGTGTGGACATGGGTTTCTCATCGGTAATGATTGACGGGTCGCATCTTCCGTATGAGGAGAATATCGCGCTTACGAAAAAGGTGGTGGAATATGCCCATCAGTTTGACGTGACGGTTGAGGGTGAACTCGGAGTGCTGGCAGGAGTAGAGGATGAGGTTTCTGCCGAGCATCACACATATACACGTCCGGAAGAGGTGGTTGACTTTGTGTCGCGCACGGGTGTTGACTCACTGGCGATATCAATCGGCACTTCGCACGGAGCGAACAAATTCACGCCCGCGCAGTGTACACGCGACGCGAACGGCCATCTGGTGCCGCCCCCGCTGCGTTTCGACATCTTGCATGAGGTGGAGAAGCGTTTGCCTGGCTTCCCGATAGTGCTGCACGGGTCGTCGTCTGTGCCGCAGGAGTATGTGGATATCATCAATGCTAACGGAGGCAAGCTGAAGGATGCGATAGGCATACCGGAAGACCAGTTGCGCGAGGCGGCAAAGTCGGCTGTCTGCAAAATCAATATCGACTCTGACGGTCGTCTGGCCATGACTGCCACGATACGCAAGTTCTTCAATGAGCAGCCCGACAAGTTCGACCCGCGCCAGTATCTCGGCCCGGCACGCGAGGAGCTTAAGAAGCTCTACAAGCATAAGGTGGTCAATGTGCTCGGCTCTGACGGCAAGGCTCAGTAAGAGAGAGGACGTAAAGAGTATAGAGAGATTGAAGGTTAATCGCCTCATCCCGGCGGCAAGACATTGCCGCCGTGATGAGGCGGTTGTTTTATGCGAAGTGGTGGAGGATGGGTGAAATGTATAGTATAGCGATAGGGTTTCACTTCCGTTACTTTTAGGGGGAATTTGGACGAAAATTAGCGTTTCGCTAGCTGGAGGATAGGGAGGGGATAGCCGCGAGATGGCTGACGGTTGGTTAAGAGGTTTGGATATCAGAAGATTAGTGGCGTGAATGAGTGGTGCATGGGAGTGGTTGTGGAAAGGGTGATGGAGTTGTCTTCCATTAACAGTATGTATATACGAGGCGGGTCAGATATAAATCTCCCCGTGAACAGCAGTCTGAACCATTCGCGGGGAGATAGTAAAAGAGCGGGTACGTCTATGCCGTGCAGCATCAGAGCATCACAGTGCGGTGTCCGTCACTTAGTGCGGGTGAAGCTGTAGATTATGTCGCCTTTGGCATTGACGAAATAGAAGTTCAGGATGTTGTCAGAGGCGGACACGATGGTGAAGCCGGCCTCGGGGCTACAGAAGCGAGTCCCTTCGATGGGCTTTACGTCGCGTCCCAGTGAGCCGGAGGCGTTGACTATGAAGTCAGTCGCACAGCCGTCCTTCCTGATGTGCTGGAAAGTGTGTATATGCCCGCAGGCGTAGACATCAACGCCATACTTTTCCAATAGGGGCAACACGCGCGTCTGCATATCGGTGCGCTCCTTCATGCTCTTATCGGTGTCGGCATAGATGGGATGATGACCCATGACCATTTTCCATTTTGCCTTTGACCCTTTCAGTGTCTGTTCAAGCCACTTGAGCTGCGCCTCCATGTCCTGACGGGCAGCATCGGGGTAGTCCTCCGTGTCATTGCGGTATTTGTCAATCAGCGGGGCGGTGTCTATCCACACGAGAAGGATTGACTCCTCGCCGTTCACGTTGAGTTCCTTGGCGTAGTAGCGTCCGGCCATTTCCCAGCGGCGGCTCACGTTCGAGTAGTCGAGTACGGCCTGAGTGTTGCCACGGTACTCATGGTTGCCCAATATGGGATACCACGGCAGCATGAGTTCCGGATGGGAGTAAATCAGTTCGTAGTTTGTCATCCAGAGCGGGTCGGATGTGCTCGCCACGCCCTCGAAATGGTGAACGTCACCAAGCGCGGCCACGAACTCAACATCCAATTCCTCGGCAAATATGCCCATTACCTCGGCCACGGCTTTCTGGTCGTAGTAGCCATTGCGTCCGAGGTCGTTGGCAATGTAGAATGTGATACAGGTGTCCTCATTAAGCGCGGGCACTTTGAATATCTGTCCGCTTGCAGCTGCCGATACGAACAGCAGCAGCACGTAAATAATCCGCCTCATAGTCGTATTCCTGTCGTTTAGATTACTGATGCAAAGTTATCAATTCTGGCCGAAAGCCCCAAAGAAGGGCTGCGGGTCGGGCGATGTGAATGTGTCGTTGCCACGGTCTTGTAAGCCCTCGAACACAAGTCCTTCTGTAGCGAAATGGCGAGTGAAGCCAGTCACGCCGCCAGTCAGCGCGGGAGAGCCTGCGGAGAGGTGGAAGTCCCAAGAGTCGTTGAACTCTACCGGAGCACCGGCAGCATTGCCGCCCACATTGATGTTAATGTCGTCCTGCTGTGTGAAGTTTACGAAGAGCGGGTTCATATCACCCGGAGTTGCGCTCATTATGTCGTCCGCGCTGTTGAGGATGCCTTCCTCGGCATCGGCCTGCATCTGGTCTACGCCAGTCTGTGTGGAGGCGAAGTAGTAGTTCGGGGTCAGCACGCAGCTCTCGTCATGGTCGTCTTCTATATCGTATTTCAGTCCCCAACGGCAGTCATATACCAAGTTGTTGTAGAGGTTGGCAATGATTGCTGCCTCGAGCCAGATGCAACCGCCTTTCACTCCGGGGCGGCGCCATCCGCAGTTGACCATAGTGTTGTTGTAGCCGTTGAAGACGGTCTGCACATAGGCGAAGCCCTCGTTGCTGAGCTTGAAACCGTTGGTGTTGGCATCGTAGATGAAGTTGAACGCCACGTCAACAAGGCAGTCGGACTTGTAGTTTATGGCTTCGCCGCCATCGTAGCCGTTGCAGATGAAGCGGTTGTTCATCACTATCGATTTGCCTCCGGTGATGTAGATGCAGTCCTCGGCCATGTTGCGGAACGTGCAGCCGGTGATGACGAACTGGCCGTCAGGGTTACAGAAGTGGAAGCCCGGCACGCCTTCGCCCGTTTCTGTCTTGAAGAGCTGGTGCTGGAAAGAGAGCGAGCTTTCCTGCGTCTGCGCACCGCCGTATTCGATGATAGCGTTCTGAAGGACAACCTCCTCCGAGTTGTATCCGCAGATGATGCCGCCCCAGTTGCGGGAGAACCTGTCGGACTTCGAGGACTCCTCAACGGTGAATGTCACGGGATTGGCTTCAGTGCCAAGTACGTAGAGGTTGCCAAGAACCACAATTTCAGGCTTAACCTCGGAGTTTGAGGCGATAACCGTCGCGCCTTCCTCCACATAGAGGCTCTCGCCCTCCGGCACGAGATAGTGGTCAGTGAGTATCACGGTAGTGTCCTTCGGCCATACGGTGATGCCGTCGGCAGTCGTGCCGCCGCCGTTGTTATTACCTCCATTGTTATTTCCGTTACCAGAACCATCGCCTCCTCCAGTTATCGTCTGAGGCTCGCATGATGTGAACAAAACGGCAGCAGCCATAACCGCTACCAGAATTTTACTAATAAGCTTCATGATGAAAAATTTTAGTTAGTGTATAAGTTGTCTGTTATAGTCTTAGAGTAAGCCGTATCCTTGGGTGAGGGTAGCCTGAGGATAGGGCGAGAGTACGTCTTTTTAACCTATTATAACATGGGTGTCAGAGCTTATAGCGAATGCCGAAGAGCAGCGTAGCCCCCGGGCGTTCCTCCTCAATCAGCGTATAGCCTGAGTCCGCGCTCTGGTACGGCTTGTCGAAGTTGCTGTCGTTCTGTGTCTTGACATAGCGGCGGAAAACCGTGTTCAGCAGGTTGCTCCCCTTGGCGAATATAGAGACACCGCACTTGAAGCCTTTTTCTATGGAAGCATCAAGCTGGAAATATCCCCCGTCCCAATAGTCGGACTCATAGTAGTGCGACGCTATGGCTATCTTCTCGCTGTTGTATGACACAGAGAGCTGTATGTCCCATCCGTATTCCGGCAGATTGACCATCAGAGTGAGGTTGGCCACGTGGGGCGACTGACCCACAAGCGGGCGCGTCTGATTCCACTCCGCCCGCGACAGCCGGTTGTTCTCGTCACGCAGATAGACAGTCTTCGGAGTCGTGATGCGCGAATTGGTGTACGTATAGTTAGCCTTGATGCCGAACCAGCGGATGTACTTGATGATATCAATCTCGACACCCATGTTACGCGCATTGCCGAGATTGGCAGGACCGTAGCCGAACTGGCGGTTGTTCACCGTGCGGTAGGCATACTCTATCGGGTCTTCGATATGCTTGTAGAAGAGGCCAACCATCAGTTGGTCCATCTTCGTCGGATACCACTCCCAGCGCAAATCAACATTGTCTATCACGGCACGGCGCAAATCCTTGTTGCCGTACTCAGTATAGTCCTCGTAAATCATCGAGAACGGCACAATCTCGAAAAATCCCGGCCTGTTCACCGAACGGAAATAGGAAGCGCGGATGTTCATGCTCTCTATCGGTGAGTACTTCACGTGGATGGACGGCAGAAAATCCCAGTACCTCTGGCCGCCATTCGGGTCATCGCCCGCCTTGGGGAAATACATGAAATAGTTTTGGTCGGTATGCTCGGCTCTCACTCCCGCGATAAACCTCCAGCGGGGCAGCTCAAACGTGCCCATCAGATAGGCCGCACCTATGTCCTCGCCAGCGTTGTACATAAGCGGCCCGACACTGCCTTTCGGGGTATTCACCCTCCATGCTATCTCCGTCAGGCTGTTGAAATCGACACCTTGTACAGGGCGCGTCGCTCCGGCGGGCATGAGGTTGTAGGAGACGTAGCTGTTCTTCCTTGCCGTTGTCCTGAAGAGCCCGCCCGCTTTCACGGTCAGCTTCATAGCACCCCACTCATGCCCGTAGTCGAAATCGACTTTCGCATTGACGTTCTGGTCGGTATTGTGTTCCCAGCGGCGTTCGGAATAGTCCGCAGTCACATAGTGCACGTATTCCCTCATAGCGTCCTCGAGGGTCACATAGGTATTGTCCGGACGGTTATATGTCGCTATCGAATATGCCACAGACCACTCCGCGCCGAAGCCCGCGCCGAAATCATGCTCGCCTTGCAGAGTCGAATTGAAAATCATCTGCCGCGTCACCCTTGACCGCGTTTCCAGATAGTGGAGTTCCGTACCCTCGTCGGGCTTGTAGGAAAGCGAGAGGTCGGTCTCGTCCGACTCACGTACCTGCGTGTTGTCAGTCCCCACTATCGCATTGTACCACTCTATCTGATGGCGGTTGTTGAAACGATAGTCCACTTTCAGATGCCCGCCGTACTGCATCAGCTGTTCGGAATAGAGGCGGTCCTTCATCTTCGTCACAGTGAGCGCGTTCTTACCGTCCATCGTCATGTTGTCATCGAACATCAGGTTCTTCTTCACGTTGATGTGGTGCTGGAAATTGCCAGCAAGGATGATGCCGAGCCTGTTGCGGTAGAGCCTGTTGCCCACGGAGAAGCCAATCACGCCGTCAGGCAGCGTCCCGTTCATGTGCCTTATGTTGGACGATGCGGCGGAGAAATCCGCTATAGAGGCGGAATAGTCCGTACCGTACTGCTCACGTGGCGAGACCTTGGTTATGTTTTTCACGTCATAAGTGGTGAAGCCGTTGTCGAGAGCCATAGTCCCGAAGCCGCCGCCTACATTGGCATTGACCGTCAGGGAGGGGGGCGCGTCCTTCATCACCAGATTGATAACCCCACCTGTCGCATCGCCCTCCATGTCAGGTGTCAGCGTCTTGCTCACCTCGAGGCGGTCAAGCATATCGCTCGGGAACATATCCATCGGCACATACCTGTCCTTATTGTCCGGGCTCGGAATCTTTATCCCGTTCACGAGAGTATAGTTATACCGCTTGTCCATGCCGCGCAATACGGCATATTCTCCCTCGCCGCTGTTCTTCTCTATCGTCACACCCGACATCCTTTTCAGTACATTGGCCACATTCAGGTCCGGGGAAATCTCTATGCTTTTCGCGCTAATCACATTAACGGCCACCTTGGACTTCTGCTCAGTCATCCTCGCGCCCGCCTCTGTATTGATATTGGCGTTCGACACAACCTCAATGTCCGATAGCTCCACAGCCGACGGCATCAGCCCTATCTCCACCTCACCATGTGCCTGCCCGCACACGACTTCTATCCTGTCATAGCCTATATAGCTGACGACAACCACTTCCTTCTCCACTATATCCTCCATGGTGAAATGGCCGTCAAGGTCGGTCACCGTCCCCTTGTCAGGCCGCTCCTTCACATAGACCATCGCGCCGATGAGCGGCTCACCCGTCTGTTTGTCGTACACCACACCTTCGAATGCAGCCCCGAACGCCGGGCAGACACTTGCCGCAGCCGTCATGGCAGCCAATACAAACCGTCTTATCCCCATAAGTATTGCCTCATATTTTCGGCTGCAAAAGTACCCCGGGCGTGTTACAATGATGATACGAACATGCTATTTACGTGTTACATATTTCTCCAGTCTATTTTGGAATTATGCGCAAATATTGCCTTATTGCTAAGTAGAGGATAGGGAGGAGCTGGTTGAGGTCTTCGGAGAGGCTTCGGCAAGAGTACGTGTTTTTAACCTTAATTTATAATTATACGGAGGGGCTGGGAGTCCCAGAGGGGATGGATAGGTTGACCGGGAGATGGGGTGAGCTTATGTGTCTTACGTGGGAAAGTCGGTCTGACCCGGTTCGGGATAAAAAAGCCGCTCCGGCACGGGCATTTCCTGCCTTCGTGCCGGAGCGGTGATTGTATTCCGGGTTGTCTGTGTGTCAGCGTTCCGTCAGAGAGTGATGTCGCGCCCCATATAGTAATCCAGTATCTTCGTGCGCAATATCAGTTCATATTTGGCCTGTGCTGCCTGCATCTGTGCGTTGCGCCAGCGCATCTCTGCCTGCGAGTAGTCGTATGTGGTCGATGAGCCGTTCTCGTATTTCGTCTTCTCAAACTCGAACGCTATACGCCCCGCCTCCTCGCTTTCCATTGTGGCTTTCAGCTTGTCCTGCGCCGCCTTTGCATTGTAGTAGGCGGTCTGGATGGACTTGAAGACACTCTGCTGCGAGTTGAGCAGGTCGAGTTCGCGCAGCTTGGCGGTTATCTTGTACTGTTTCACCTGTTCGCGTACCGAGAGCCGGTTATATATCGGTATGGACAGCGACAGCCCAACCATCTCACTGCCGTTCAGCTCCAACTGTTTGCCGAACGCGGTGTTTGCCGTGGCGTTGAACAGGTGATAGTAGCCTGTGCTGTAGCCAGCCGCCAATGAAAGTTCCGGGTAGTAGCCTGACTGAGCTACCTTGATGTCGCTCTGTGCGCTCTGCAACCTCAGCCCCATAGCTTTGAGAGCCGGATGGTTGTCAAGGGAGTAGGCGTAAGCGTCCGACGGCGATATGAGCATCACGCCCTGCTCCACAAGTGCGTCAACCGCAGCGGAGACATCGGCGAGGACGAACGACTCTACATCGTTGTAATTCATCATCTGGCAGAGGTCAACCACTGAGAGCGAGAGCGAGTTTTCAGATTCGGTGAGTGTCTGCGCGTACTGCATCATCTGTGCGCGGTTCTCATACAGCTCGCTTTCGCTCGTCTTTCCCTGTTCCACCAAGACACGGGTCTTCTCCACAAGCTCCTTGCTCTGCTCGTACTGTTCACGCGAAATCTTCACAAGCTCCTGATTGTACAGTACTTGCAGATACTGCGCCGCTATGTTCAGCGCAACATTGTCCTCCGCATTCTCAATGTCGGCCAGCGCGGCCTGTAGGTTCAGTTTGCTCGATTTTATCTGATTAGTGATGCGCAGACCCGTGAAGATAGGCATTGAGGCGTTCGCCCCGAACGAAGTCGAAGCCTGTGACTGGTTGATTATCACGTTGTCCCTGCCCGTGGCGCGGCCAAACGAGAACGTCTGACCCACAGACGCACTGACTGACGGGGTCATGCTCAACTGGTTTACCCGTAGCGTACTGCGGCTTGTCTCATATTGCAACTTGCTCTGCTGCACCTCTATGCTGTGTTCCTGCGCATATTTTATGCACTCGTCCAAGTGCCATTCCGCAGGCAGCTGCTCCTGCGCATTCGCCGCTGTGGCGTAGGCTATGGCGACCGCCAGCGCATATATCGTTTTCTTCATAGTCATATTCATTATGGTTGTTTTGTCATAGCGGGTCACATGGCTTCCTTCAACATGCCGCGCAGCTTCATCTCCGGAGAGATGCCCCCGGTTATCTCGATGTTTATCCCGTCAGAAAGCCCGACCGTGACCGGTATCCTGCTGAATACCTGTTTGTCTCCTTTCGATGCGGCAGAGTCGAGAGAATAGACGAAAGCCGAGTCGGCCACCATCTCCACACAACCCTCCGGGACGGTCAGCACGTTGTTGCGCTGCGAGAGAATGATTTCCGCGTTCGCACTGTATCCGGAGCGGATAATCACACTGTCGGGTATCCGTGCGGCGGCCTTTATCTCGAACGTCACCGCGCCGTTCTCCTCCGTGCCTTTCGGCGAGACGTACTCCAGCCGTGCGTCGAAGGTCATGTCCTGCAACGCCCCGATGCTCAGCACGATAGGCATACCCGCATGGATGCGTCCCACTTCGCTCTCGTCCACATTGCCACGGAATATCATGTCGCTCATGTCAGCCACTGTCGCTATAGTCGTGCCGTCGTTGAAGTTGTTGGCCAGTATCACAGAGTTGCCCACCTTGATAGGTATGTCAAGTATCGTGCCGCTTATCGTGGAGCGAATCTTCGTGTTGCTGAACTCGCCGGAACGCTTCGCGATGCCGTCACGCACGATTTCGAGGTTGTCCGTGGCGTTCTGAAGCTCCTCTTTCGCCTTGAAGTATGTTACCGAGGTCTTCTCGAACTCCTCCTTGGAAAGGACTTTAGCGTCGAACAGCTTTTCGGCACGGCGGAAGTCGGTGTCGGCCTGCTCATAGTCTATCTTTGCCACGTTCACGCGGCTCTCGGCCGAGTTGAGTGTGGTCATCTCCGGTATGACCTTTATCAGGGCAATCACATCGCCCTCTTTCACCCCGTCGCCCGGGTCTTTGTATATCTCACTGATGATACCCGAAATCTGAGGCTTGATTTCCACCTCGTTGCGCGGCTCTATCTTTCCAGTCGCGACAGTCTTCTTCGATATGGTCTGCACGCTCGGCTGCACGATTTCATACACAAGTTCTTTCGGCTGCGCCTTTTTCCACAGGTAGACAAATGTGCCGATTACAAGTATGCCCAGCAGGCAAAGCAGCACGATACGGATAATTTTTTTCATGTTCCAAACGGTTTATAAGTTTCTTCTGTCATTCATCCCTTAAAGCGTCTATCGCCTTTATTTCCAATGCCCTTTTCGACGGCAGGAAGCCTGCGAACAGCCCGAAGACCACCAGCACGGCCAGTGCCGCCACCGCAGCCCCGAATGTGACCTGAGGCGCGGCGAAAAAGTCGCTCGGGGAGCTCTCCATAAACTTGCCTACCGCAACCAGTGCGCCTACACCGCACACCAGTCCCGCAAGTCCTGCGACTACTGTCAGCACAAAGCTCTCGGCCATTATCTGGCGGATGATAGTTCCCGGTGTAGCGCCGAGTGCCCGCCTTACGCCGATTTCCTGCGTCCGTTCCCTCACGGTCACAATCATGATATTGCTCACTCCGACAACCCCGGCCAGCAG
>JADIMV010000087.1 GCA_017694515.1 Candidatus Aphodosoma intestinipullorum | reverse complement strand
GCATTATTCGCCGTACCGAAATCGTAGTTATGTTTAGCCTCATCGGTTGTTATGCCATTGCCTGACTGCCAAGAGATGGAGTTGTAGACATTAGCCGCGCCATTGATGGCATCACCGTTATTGGCGAATGTGGAATTGACCACGGTCGCATCGCCGCTCGTCACACTGAGACCGACAGTAGCATTGTCGGCAAAGAGAGCATTTGCAAAGAGAGCCGTGCCACCGCTGACAGCCGCGCCGGTAGCATTGTGGCGGAACGCTACATTCTTGACAGACAGATTGCCGCTGGCTTCAGAGTGCAATCCGATGACAGACTGAGCAGCCCCAGAGCCGTCGAACGTCAGTCCGCGCAACGTGACCGTCTTGCCCTGTGCATCGACATTCATCAGCACATCGGGCTTCGCCGCACCGTCAGCAACCATAATCACAGTGGGACGGCTGAAGTCCTGCTGTCCGCTCTCGGTGTACGAACCGCTGACCGTAAGGTTTTTGGTCATAACTTGTTCGTCCGTGCTCATATTAATCGTGTACAGCACACCGCCCACACCTGCGAGTGAATAGAGACGGCTGTTAGTATAGTCACCCTCCTTGATGAGGACAGCCTTGTCTTCACTCTTACCGCCCGTAGAGTTGGCAAGACCGATGAGCGCACCGCGCAGGTCGGAAGTGGCATTGTCCCACGACGTACCACTGCCCGTACCGCTCTCCTCCAAGGCCACATAGACCGTATCCAAAGTGCTGAAATCGACATCGTACTGATACTCGTATACACCTATGTCAATTGGCTTGTCGCCCTTAGAACCGTCCTCATTCAGAGGCCCGTCATAACGGGAGTAACCGCCATCAGACATGTACTGATACGCATAGTTAGGGAGATTAGTCTGCATCCATTCCGCATATCCTCCTGTGGCCTGAGACATATCATCGACACCAGCAGCAAGCAGGCCATCGCCCGCATCGGTCAGAACCGAGATAGAGGCAGGATTCCAGCGCGAAACCGCACTGTTGCCAGCAATACCCGCCGCAACGGAAGGCTGTGCGAAACGCGGCCCGCCGATGGACAAATTCTCTTTGGCAAGGATGACATTGCCATTATCAGTATTGTCAATCTCATCACTTGCACAGTGGATCAACTCGATAGTCTTCCCATGCTCATCGCCGCCGGAGACATTTCCCCAGAAGACAGTATTGAGAGCCTTACTCTTCTCATTGGTATTATATATGGCAGCCTCGCCCTCAGCAGCCTTGTTGTTGACGAACATACAGTTCGTCATACTAATTATCGGGTCGGTATTGACTGTACCGCCAGTCTGCCACTCCGAGCCGTGCGCCGCAACAGCACCGCCGTGACCAGAGGTCTCGTTGTTTGCAAAGATGGTATTGGCGGCAGCAAGGACGGACATTTCGTCCGCCGGGTCATTGGCAAGGCCAATCAGATAGACCGCACCTCCGCCCACATGGTTGTCCGCAGTACCGGCAGCATTCTCGACAGAAGAGTTGCCCGCCACAATAGAACCCACGAGGGAGAGCATAGCATCGCGCACAAAGACAGCACCGCCATGCACGGCACGGTTGTTTATCAGACGGCAGCGGTTGACCACATAGTTCACACCGTTGCTGTATATACCGCCGCCACGGCCTACCTCATTCTCCTCGCCTGTCGGGCTCAACTTATTGTGAGTCACACCGCCCATCACGGTCACTCCGTCTATCTTCACCGTATGTTTACCTTCGGGGACATCCGCATTGTCCGCCACGTCAGAGTAAATCACATGGTAGACATTGCTCTCATCCTCCGAAGCCTCCAGTTCGCCGGAGAGAATGGTCTGGTTAGCAAATTCATACTCCTCCATCACGCCGTTCTGATTGAGGTCGGAATAGGCGGCGCGCTTCCCAAGGACAGAGGAGAGGTCATCGGCCACAGCTTCAAGCTTCTGACCTAATATACTGTTTATATTATAAGCCGTCCCGACATACGAGGTCAGCGGCTCTTTACCAGAGAAGCCGCCGTAGATCTCCACGTTGCACGGTATCTCGAAAGAGTTCAGCCTCTGGTCGTGACCGGGAGCGTTGGCATCGCTACGTGCGAAGTGAGGCTTGTATGTGCCGCCGCTCATCAGTATGCGGAATGTACGGTCAGGGTCAGCCTTGCCCTGCCCGCGCACCTGACGGATATACTCCAAGGCATCGTCAAGCCATGTAAGCGAAGTGAAGAACGAACGCCCGTAGAAGGCCGCAGCCGCATCCTTGTCGGCAATCTCCACATTCTCCGACTGCGAGACGAAAAGGGTGTAGGCCACATCGTCATCCACCTCCATAATCTCACCCTCGAATGCATACGCGCCTGCATCGATGCGGTCAGACGTACCCTGACGGCGGGCTACGCCCTGCATATCCTCAGCCGCCACGCCGTAAGATTCCTCCAACTTCGTCTGCACTTCGGCCGTGCCGCCGTGCTTTATAAGCTCAGAATAGACTTTCAGCGTATAGCGAGAGCCGGTGAAATAGAGGCTCGCGTCGCTCTCCATCGACATATTGCCAAGGTTAGAAGGCATCTCATAGGTCTCCACGAAGCTGTTGTTGAACGGGAAGAACTTAGTACCGGCAGCTGCGCCAATCACATCGGCAATCAATCCGTCTTCATACTCCTCGGAGACCACACCGCTGACGTTGAGGTCAGTCGGCGCTTCGTTGCCGTGAACCACAGAGTTGAGCGCCATCAGCGCACCGTCCTCCATATATATGCCGCCGCCAGCCGAAGTCGCGCTGTTACCGCCCACGGTCACTGAAACCATGTGCGAGCGCGTGCTGCCAGCCTCATCAGCCTCGGCATAGAGGCCGCCGCCCTGCGCAGCAGTGTTGTCACGCAGCACAGTGCCGGAGACCATAGCACCCGGGAGGAGATAGAGACCTCCGCCCGACTTGGCCTCATTGTTCATGACCACACAGTTGCGCACATGCGCCCCGGCGGGAACTATCGCGCCACCGCCGCGAGTGTCGTCATTACCCGCACCGGCCAACGATGTGGCCTTGCCGTCCACAAGGTAGAGCCCATCTATAATGCTCCCAGCCTGCTGATAGGTCGAGGGTACGTGTTTCTCCATGTCGAACGTCACGACATGGTAGCCGTTCACCGTCTGGCCGCCCTTAGTCACCACAGGCGAGAGAACGGTATGATATGTAAGTACATCGCGTGTCGTCTCATCGAAATCCACATCATATCCGCCCTTGACCGTCACGCCATAAGGCACTGTGAAAGTATAGCTCATCGGGTCATCGGGGTCACTGAGGTCAGTGGCGTTGTATATATAACCATCAGCCGCCGCGCCCTTATAGCCCGCTATGCGAACTTCGGCGGTCTGACCTCCTGCGGCACGCTCACCCGCCGCATCGAGTATGTCCTGCAACTTCATCTCACAGGCGGCATTTTCAGGAGAAGAGCCATTGGCCAGACCTGAACCGTCTATGGTCACATAGTAGACACCATTAGCATCAGGGCTGATATTTTCCTTATTGTCACGCTCGTAAGCGCCAGCATCAATAGTACAGTCCTTTATTCTGTCAGTAAAATCCATATCTGTATAGTCGAACAGATTTACCGTCGCTTCTGTCTCGTTGAAATTATCCCCTTCTCTCAATGACACTACAGCCCGTCTCCATGGATAAGCTTCCTCTATTGTATAATTACCATATGTCTCCGATGGCGGATTACCCGGTCCTGATATGCCGTCATTACCCATATTTGTACCGTCCGAAACGGTTTGCATAACATTATCGGATCCATAGAAAGGCCAATAACCTGTGCGTACTTTCAAATACCTCATCCATCCGTTAGCTGTCGGATTCAATATCCTTATGACATCCAGCACATTGACACCCATATTCAAAGCCATCGAATTAGCAGCCAACCGATACTCTCCAGTCTCAAATACACTGTTCCACTGATCATTGGTCAATGACGGACAAGTTCCGCGCTCGAGATAAATCCCGTTTGCCCCAGGATTATCAGGAACATTGTCCACTATATTAAACTCTTTTCTGTCTCCTCCAACCAACGTGCCTTTCACAATCACTTTGGCATCCGTCATCGACAAATCATCATTACCCGTAACGCCAGAGAATCCATTATTGCCATAAATAATCGAATTGTAAATCTTCACTATACCACTGAACCCTGCTTCTATCATTGAAGAGCCTACCCAAACCCTTAATCCTCCTGATGCACGGTTAGTTCCCTCTGCGCTGTTATTAATTACCGTATTGTTGTAAAACTCTCCGCATTCTATAACAATACCACCACCGTCAGCATACCTTCCTCTCACTTGGTTGTCCGAAATAATGCAGTTATACAACGTACCGTAATTTAAATATACGCCGCCACCATAAACCACGCCTGTTTGTGAATAGCCACCAACCCTTCCTAACTTATTATTTCTCACATAACAGTTCACCAACGTACCGCCATACGAATATACGCCGCCACCACGTCCATCTCCTCCATCTACTGTACTTCCGCTATACCAGATAAAATTCTCATTATTCTGTATGATACAGTTATTCAAACTTACATTGGTAAATATACGCGCTCCAGCACCTCCATCATCATTCTCATCGCCTATGTTCAGAAAACCGTACTGTATGGTAAATCCATCCCACAATGTAGCCACTGAGAAATTATCTCCCACATAATACCGTGTCTCATACCCATCATTTTCCTCTCGCCAACTAACCTCACCGAATGTTCTCGGACAATTAGCATCCGGTTGTGACAACACCCTCCTGACGACGTTAATGCCATCTTCCAAATTATTGGATGAATGATAATCATTATAACCCTCTCCGGGCTTTGTAATCGGTTGCAAGATTGTTTCATAATTCTCATCTAATGGGCGACGATCATCCATACCCGGATTTCCATCAGCCGGGAAACCTCCATATACATTGACACCTTCTTCTATAATAAAGCATGCAGGATCTCCCGGGTTAGGATCTTTAGCATACGTTCCCGCCGCAACCCAGACATCAGGACGTTGAGAGGCATCGGAGTTGGCTGCAACCGCCTTTTGCACAGCCCCATATATATCATTCATAGCATTTGCCCACGAAGAGCCGTCACCTGTTCCATTGACGCGCACATAAATCACACTTCCGGCGGCAGGTAGGTCGGCTTCATACGCGCCGAGGTCGGGAGTGCCGCCAAGGTCGCGGGGACGCTGCGCTATGTCGACAGTCAAGCCGGATGCAGTACCTTTATTTATGAGATGTGAAGCCTCAGCTGACGATGTGAGGGGCGTGAAGTCGGCATAGCCGCCGACGTAGGTGTCGAAACCGAGAGCCGCACCGAAGACGTTGGTCGGGTTGGCGAAGACAGTGTTCCACCCGCCGGTGAATGTAAGCGTATTGCCACTGACAGGAGAGCCGCCCTCGGCAGCATCGACATTGCCTGCGGCAAACGAGTTGGTGACAGTCGCGCCGGAAGAATACGGCACTCCGACATTGCGCACCACAGTGACGTGGTTAAGCGTAAGTGTCCCGGCATTGACCACAGGCTCTGCGGGTGTGGTGTTAGTATTGTTGTTTATCACACAGTTCTCGAGCGTGAGCGTCGCGCCCCGGGCATCGACAGCCGCACCGCTGACGGCGGTATTGTTCTCGAAGAAGGAGTTGCGGAGGGTCACTTCAGCACCATCGCCCACAAGCATGCCCGCGCCGTACTGCACGGGAGAAGAGCCTGCGGCATAGCCGCCGACTACATGGAAGCCATCGAGAGTGAAACGCGCACCGGACTCGACTGTGAATACGTGGTAGAGACCCTCCTCGAGAGAAGAGCCGTCAGGATTGCCGTCAAGGACGGTGCGGTAAAGCACCGGGTTGTAGACCGGGACGGCATCGCGCGACCAGCCGCCGCGAATGACGAGTTCCTTGCCGGCAGGCATACGCTTCACGCTTACAGTGGCAGTCTTGGCATCGTTGCCCGTGAATGCGTAACGGGGATAGTAAGAGCCCTCGTAGACGTATATCTCGAAGCTCGTAACGCCAGCCACATCAGTCTCGGAGAGAGAGGCGAAATAATCAATAGCCTCATTGAGGGAGCGGTATGCAGTAGCCCAAGACGAACCATCGTGTTCAGGCTCAGTGCAGTTGCCGTCCACATAGAGACGCCAGACATTGCCGTCACGCTCAGGCGAGAGAGACTGCTGCTCAATCATGTGCGCACCGACAGAGGGTTTCTGCGAGAAGAGCAGCCCGGCGATATCGAGTTCGGGGGCGAGCAGCACCTCGTCAGGGAACGAGGCAAGCGTCATGCCGACAGCGCGGAGGTTAGAGCCACGCTGCGGCTGCCAGAAATAGTCAATGGCCGTCCACGAAGGCTGTACGCCCACTGTGGTGTTGAGAGCATCATCGGACGACATAGCACCACCAACGCTGAAGTCGGGGTTGTTCTCACCCTCAGTGCCTGTGTTCGAAGCAGCGAGCGAGGTGAGAGACTGCTGCAAGGTGTTGTTCCAGACAGCATTGTTCATGCCGGAGACGGCAGAGCTGAGGAAGCGCACCGCAGACTGGGTAGGATTGGCGGCGTACATGGGTATGTCGTTGCCCGCCACACCTGTGCCATTGGCACGGTTGTTCCAAAGTATATTGTTGATTACCAAAGCGTAGCCATCGATGAAGAGACCGCCTGTGCGGGTAGCCTCGGGGTCAGTGGCATCGAGTGCGCGAGGCGCGGAGTTGTTCACTATGGTGTTCTGAGTGAGTACGCCGCCCTCATCGCAGTAGACCGCGCCGTTCTTGCGGGCGGTGTTGTTGCTCACCACAGAAGTGGAGAGTATGAGGTATTCGGGGTGCGGGTCGCCGTCGATATAGTCGCCATTGCGGGCGAGACAGACAGCCGCACCATTGCCCGCCGCGTTATTGGTCAGCATAGAGCGCAGCACGAGTCCACTGTTGTCCACATAGACCGCGCCGCCGTCGGCATCGGAGCTATTGTTGAAAAGGAGCGACGACTCGATGCGTCCGCCGCCGAGGTAGACACCGCCGCCAGGGCCTTCGGCCACATTCTGAGTGACGATACAGTTGACGAGACGCGCATTGGCATTGTCCATATAGAGACCCGCACCACGGTCGCCGCAATATACGGAGGCACGGGCAAGCGACGCACGGCCTCCACAGACGGTCACACCATCGAGCACAGTGACTGTGGAGAAGTCCTTATAGCCGTCGGCAACAGGCTCAGTGCCATCGAACCAGACCACATGGTTAGAGGAGCTGACGATGGACCACTTCAGGTCAGCCGCATTCCACGATGCGGCATCCATATAGCCGGAAGCCTGAAAGGTTGTGACATTCTCGAACTCCCAAGGCATACCGCCGGTTTTCAACTTGCGCTCAGCGCGGCTATTCTCCGTACCGGCAAAACCGCCGTAGACACTAACGCCATCGCGCATGATGAACGCGGCAGTGAGCTGGTCGCCAGAGGCCAAGAGAGAGGTCGGGCTGTAAGTGCCGGCCTTGACCCATACCTCGCCACGGCCATTGCCAGAGGCAAGGCGGTCGATGGCGGCCTGCACAGAGCGGAAGGCATTGTCCCACGAAGAGCCGTCATTGGCATCGCTGCCATCAGGAGCGACGCGGAGTATGCGTCCCGCCGGAGTAGGCTGGAACTCATACGCGCCTATGTCGACAGTGCCGCTGAAGCGGGACGCGAGAGCGAGGTCGGACGTGCCGTAAGGGGATGTGCCGTTGTCATCGTTATAGGCGTTGTCATCACCCATGTCGATAAGGGCAGAGCCTTCGAGCAACGCCCAAGCCCAAAGCGGGTAGGCCGCATGGGTATAGTGGTACTCCACATCGTAGCCCGCACGTGTGGAGGGGCTTTCAAAATGGGGAGAGGGAACACCAGTCTCACGGTTGCTTACGCTTATCCTTATGTTGTTATTTACATCGTCAGCCGTCACCTCCGGGTATGCGGAGTGATGGAACTGCGGGGAGGTACTACCACTGTCGAAGAGGGCATCGTTTCCCCAGACCACAGTGTTCCAGACCTCGGCCGATGAGCCGGAGATGCTTATGCCGGAGCCGGTGTTGCGCGTCACGGTAGAGTTTACCACGCGGCAACCGTCAGCCATCAGAATGCCACCGTTCTCATTGTTGAATATGGAAGTATTGACTACAACGCCGTAGCCGTCGAGGCATACCGCACCACCAGCGTTCTCCTCCACGGCACGGCGGCCAGCGGCGTTGTTGAACATGGCACACTGAGAGATGAGCGAGGGGTCTGCACCCTGTACGGCATTCGCATCAACATATACCGCGCCTCCGCGTCCACCGTAGTTGTCAGTGAAGAAACAACGCTCTATACGGTATGCGCCAGCGCCCGCATCCTTACTGCCTTTTACATAGATGCCGCCGCCATTCTCACCATCAGCATCGGCATGGCCGCCCGCGATTGTGAATCC
The DNA here is from genome assembly GCA_017694515.1 of Candidatus Aphodosoma intestinipullorum. GTDB lineage: Bacteria > Bacteroidota > Bacteroidia > Bacteroidales > Paludibacteraceae > Aphodosoma > Aphodosoma intestinipullorum. The sequence goes on along the minus strand of JADIMV010000087.1, from coordinate 4,480 downwards.
GTTGACCACTGTGGCATAGCGGTTGTTGTTGGCGGACTCAGCCGTCGGCTCGAGGTCGAGGGTCAGCACATGAGCGGCATTGTCCGCACGTGTGGCGTTCTCAGGGAATATGAGGCTGCTATGCCCAGTGACATCATCGTTCCCTGATATGTCGCCCGAAAGCACCGTGCGACAGGTGAAGCCGAAAGCACGCCCGTCAGTGTCGCGTTCGCCGAGAGTGGCCTCCGTTCCGGCAAAGCCTCCGTAGAGCCGTACTCCGGAACGCAGGGTGTAGCCCTCAGCCGGAGCGACATAGTAATTCGCCCTATCAGTAGAGGCGAAGCCCAGAACCCAAATCTCGTCATTAGCCTTGGCTTTCGAGAGAGCATCGGCGAGAGTCGTGGGGGACTGCCACGAAGAGCCGTCGCCCGCTCCACGGGGAGAGACGTAATATCTTTCGGCGGACATTACACCGCACCAGATTAACGCTGCCAACAGGAACACAGAGTGCAGAGATATGTCCCGGCCTGTGCGCCCGGAAGGAAAAACTTTCATAATCTATAATGATTTATATTTTCAACTACACACAAAAAACGTCTGATTTCAAGGCTGAACCTCTGTGCGACTGACTGTTATACCGCTGCCCGTCGCACTATCCTTCGAGCCGTTCATACTGAAACGGACATAGTGCCACGAGGCCCGTTCAAGGACATTGTCGAATGTGGCGGTATAGTCATACGCCACAGGCGGCGCACCGGCAACCCCATATTCCACACTGAACCGAACGCTGTTATTCACGCCCGGGAAGGCATAGAAAGCAGTGCGCCCGTTGCGCTGGCTCATTGAGGCATCTAAAACGGCAACATCAGAAAGCTGCGCCGAAGCCAACGCGTCCGCATTCAATTCGGGAAAGAAGTAGCCCTGCGCGAGGCCACGGAACGTGATGTGCAACATATCGGCCTGTGTATAACCGCCATCCTCGTAAGCCGACTGCAAGTCGTAGTGCACATCGACTTTGGCTATGAGACGCGTGAGGGTGACTGTGATATCGTTCTGCAAGACATTATCCTCCGAGAAGTTGAAATTCTCGGAGGAGATGCCGCTGAAACAGCCAAGCATATAGAGTTTCCACTCCTCCGCAGTGCCATTCAGAGTGGATGTACGGAGAGCCTCGACATCAGTACGGCTTGCTATGCCCAAATAACGGTCCACGTCGTCGCCATCAGGGAAAGCCACGGCGTAGACTTTGCCAGTGCCTTGCGGGAGAGTGTAGCGGAAACGTTTGGAGTCGCTCGCCTCATACTCCGTGCGGGTCACGCGGCGGGGATAGACCGCGCCGTTGTCATAGACAAAATAGGCCACTATGTCCGCCCAAGCAGCGGAGTCCTCAAGATGCGATGTGCCGGGATCGCCAATGGCCTTAGTCGGCACATCGACCGAGAGGGTGAGCGTCACTTCGCTGCGCTCCTGCGGCGCACCGATGCTGCCGGGGTCAGAGCAGGCCACTGCGGAAAGCAGCACCGCGCCCAGCAACGCCATATTCATCAGTTTAGTTTTCATCAATCAATCCTCTTGTCTGTTGGTTAATCACATATCGACATCTATGTCAGTGCCAGGCTTCCAGTCGGGATTTACCTCCACACCTGTTTCATTATCATCGAATTCGGAGATGGTGAATTCGTTGCGGTAGACATGGCCAGCGTAGAGCGGCTCATCGATGGTGAACGCCCACTGCATGGTTCTATCAGCATAGTCGGCATAGAAATAGAGCATCCACTGTCCGTCAGCACCGGCCTTTGTGGCGGGCGCACCCGCAGCACCGCCCTCGCCGGCCGCAGTCGGGAATGTGTAGAAGCTGTATAAATCGGTCAGCTCCTCGTCCGTGGGCGCGGCATAGGCCGTAGCGTCAGTTATCAGTTCCGGATTGTCTATCCAGTCGGAGATCCAGCAGATACATCCCGCCTTAGTGCCGCCCACATGGCAGCGTATGTTGCTCAGGTTTGCGGAGTGGTTCAGCGTGATTTCCATCTTGCCTACCACAGGACGGAGGTCGACGACATACTCCGTCTGCGCACTGTCCTCGAGGTTGATGCGGAGCAGCCCGGCATAGGGCGGTATCTTCATTGCGCCGATAGTGTCATCGCCCGTCTCAAACTGCTCTATGGCCACTTCGGTTATGGCATCGGCAAACGGCACATGGTCGCCCGAAGGGGGACGCTGACAGTTGGCCGTCACGAGATGGCTATAGTTGTCCACCGGGAGCGTGACGGCGAAGGTCATATCCTCGGGCAGTTCCTCAGAGGGTATCACCACCTCGCGCACAAGCGAGTCGTCCGCCGTCCAGAAGCCCATGTGGACAGAGGTCAGCTTCTGATTGAAACTCTCGTCCTGATCTTCGGAGAGCCGGATACGGTAAGTGATATGCAGCTCCCGGTCTGGCGGGGGACAGTTCGAGAGGTCCTCGTCAATGCACGAGACCGCCGAAAAGGCCACGAGAGCGGAGAGTGCGCATACACCATATAACTTACTTAACTTCATATCATTAGAGATGTATATTTACAGTCCTATCGAGTGGCTACGGAGGCGGCCAAGCCTCCGCAGCCTGTGCGGCCACAGCCGCGCTATGTCAACCTTTTACGCTATGAGAAATAAAAGATTACATATCGACACTATAAATGTGGCCAGAGTTCCATGTAGCATCTATCTCTACACCGATGGTTGCCTCTGTCGGATCTTCCGGCTCTGTAGTAGCCTTAGTGAGGTCTTTCAGAGAGGCATTCACAAGAGTAGTGGTAGCCTTCTTGAATATCGTAGTGAGGTCAGACTGTTGTTCGTCAGCCTCATAACGTATGATAGCGTTAGTATAGAAATACTTGCCGTCCTCAACAAGTCTCCTGTCGTCCTTCGGACCAACATAGAAAGATGCGCCGGTGTTATTCTTGAAACGGAACTGGAGAGTAACGTCATTTCCCTCACCGCCATCCTCGGCAACTACAGAGTAGAAATTTGCGCCAGCCACCTTACCTTCATCTGCGAACGCCAATGCGCCAGTCTGGAAAGCGTTAGCAGCGGCAGCCACATATACAGACTGATCCTGCGCAGATGCAGCACGATTGAACTCGAAGTCAAGCTGCGAAGGCTGGCCATCGATAACAAGACCCTCAACAGTCACCTGATTCTTAACATCAGCCCACTTGAGAGAGCCGTCATTGTTCTCAGAAAGGTCAAAATCCCCAACACCATCGAGGATGCCGACTACGAGCGCACCAACGGCGTACTTTACGCCAGGCACTTTAATCAGTGTGTTTTCTGCGACAGTTCCATTGTCAGCCACATCAGCCCAAGAAGCAGTCTCCCAGTCTGTACCTGTACCAATCTGGAACTTGTTCCCGCCATTTACGTTAGTAGCCTCACCGAAGTAAAAGAGAGAATAGGGCTTATAGACCGTTTTGGCAGCAGTAGTTCCCCATGCATCTGTCAATGTCTCCGCCTCGAGAGAGAAAGTCATTCCTGCCTCGGTGAATGTCTTGTTCATGGTGTGTTCAACGCCTGCATAAACAAGGAACGCATCAGTGTTCTTGTCAACCTCCGCAGTTGTCTTGTTAGTAGCTTTAGACTTATCTGTCACGCCAGCACCTGTGATGTCGGGAATGCTGATAGGGCTTGCATACTGCGTACCTGCACGCGGCACTACATAGATGTTCTTGATGTCCTTGATAGTAGCACCCATGTTCATCTCATCGGCAGTGGCCTTAGTCGGCGCACCGCTCTTTACAGTCACACCGATGGTCACATCAGTGGTCTCACCAGACAGACCGTTGATACCAACGTTCTCCTGTTTCTCGCACGATGTCAAAGCAGTGACACCTGCAAGTGCCGCCACAAAGAGGACGGACTTAGAAAATGTTCTTTTCATAACCAGTTAAATAAAAGAAATTAAACATATAATAATTACAATCTGTATCCTTACTTATGCCGCCCGGCACACTCGCGCATCAGCGTTTTTTGAGCGCCCGGATGGCATCAATATTGCGCTGCGCCTCGGCATTGCCGTCGGCGGCGGCACGGGCGAAGCACTCCATGGCCTTGTCCGTATCGCCGGTCATGTAGTATGAGACGGCGAGAGTGTTCCACTTGCGGTCGTCGTCAAGCGGTTCAAGCAGGTCACGCGCCTCGGCATAGCGTTTCTCACGCACCATCTGCACGGCGCGGTTGATGGTCTCCTCCCCCTTGTCAGGCACAGCCTCGTAGTAGACCTGTATATATCCGGCGTTGCGCTGGTCGACAAACATGGAGCGCAGGCGGTCAAAGGCCGCACCCATGGCGCGCATCTTCTGCTCGCGGACGTTCACATCAGGGTTCTCGCGGATGATGCGGAGGAACTCGTCGCGCTCGGGCAGCTGCTCTACCGTGCTCTCCTCTATCGCGTCCTTGAGGTCGGCCCACGCCTCACCGGCGTTGATGACCTCATACTCTGCATCTTTCAGCTCCACGTGGCGCG
>JADIMV010000015.1 GCA_017694515.1 Candidatus Aphodosoma intestinipullorum | reverse complement strand
TTCCGTAACTTTGTCCCTGGTAATCATCGCTTGTGTGTTTTGTAACGTTTTGATTTCCAGCTGTAAAGATACAAAATAACGGCGAGATTACCAACTTTTTCCCTTCCTTTTCTTATCCCGAACTCGCGTATCGGATAGCGGGGAGATAGGGAGGAGCTAAGACGAGAGTACGTGTTTTTAACTTTGATTAGGACATACGGAAGGTCGGGAGAAAATACACAGTACGGTTTGCGGTGTGACGGGAAATATATTTGTACCTTTGCGGCGACACGCCCAGAAAGGCGACTAACAAAACAAGCTACCGTAATAATGGAACATTCCACGGTCAACAGGCAAATCCTGTCAATCGCCCTGCCGTCCATCGTGTCCAACATCACTGTGCCGCTGTTGGGACTTGTCGATGTGACCATAGTCGGTCATCTCGGCTCGGCGGCGTACATTGGCGCAATCGCCGTAGGCGGTATGCTGTTCAACATGATATACTGGATATTCGGCTTCCTGCGGATGGGGACAAGCGGGCTTACGGCACAAGCATTCGGGCGCGGCGACAACGGCGAACTGACGCGCCTCATCGTGCGCTCGCTGCTCATCGGCACGGTCATCGCACTGCTGCTCATCGTGCTGCAAACGCCTATAATCCGGACGGCCATGCATTTCATCGACGCAAGCGCGGAGGTAAAGAGGCACGCCGAAACCTATTTCCGGGTATGCATCTGGGGCGCACCGGCCATGCTCGGCCTGTACAGTTTCACGGGATGGTTCATAGGGATGCAGAATACGCGCTTTCCGATGTACATAGCCATAGTACAGAATGTGGTCAATATCGCCGCGAGTCTCGGCTGCGTCTATTGGCTCGGCATGAAAGTGGAGGGTGTGGCGGCAGGCACTGTCATAGCCCAGTATGCCGGAATAATCATGGCGACCGCTTTCTTCAGGTTCCGCTATTACCGCTGCCTCGGCAAACCCGCATTCGATTCACGGCTCTTCGGGCGCGGCGCACTCAACCGCTTTTTCAACGTCAACCGCGACATATTCCTGCGCACGCTCTGCCTTGTCTGCGTGACCGTGTTCTTCACATCGGCAGGCGCGGCTTACGGAGACATCACATTGGCAGTCAATACATTGCTTATGCAGCTATTCACGCTTTTCTCTTACATCATGGACGGCTTCGCCTACGCCGGAGAGGCACTCGTGGGGAAAGAGATCGGGGCAGGCGACCGCCGTGCGCTGCGTACAACCGTGCGCCGCCTTTTCGTATGGGGAGTGTCCGTAGCCCTGCTGTTCACGCTGCTGTACACCATCGGAGGACAGCCGTTTCTGGGTCTGCTCACCGACGACAAGACCGTGATAGCCGCCTCAGTATCATACTACGGATGGGCTGTGGCCATACCTCTGGCCGGAGTGACGGCCTTCATTCTCGACGGGATATGTATCGGCGCAACGGCCACGCGCATCATGCTGCTGTCGATGTTCATTTCCGTCGCGCTCTTTTTCGCCATCTATGCGGCGGCGCATACCACGCTCGGCAACCACGCGCTGTGGATGGCCTTCGTCTCATATCTTTTCATGCGCGGCGCAATGCAGACCCTCCTACTGCGCCGCAAGATGCCGTATGTCATGTAACGTTCAGTCGGTCAGGCGCACTGACACTTTGCCCACCTGCCCGCCAAGCGGAGGATTGTGCTTGTAGAGCTGTAATGTCATGCCCTCGATGATGGGGAAATCACCCCGCAGACGCTCCAAGATGCGTTTCGCCACGTGCTCTATCAGTTTCGACGGCTTTTCCATCTCCTCACGCACAGCCCTGTAAACCTCCTCATAATTAAGCGTATCGGAAAGCCTGTCGCTCTCCAGAGCGTCCGTTTTCAGCCTCATGGTCAAATCTACCGTATAACGGCAGCCCACTTTCTGTTCCACGGGATAGAACCCGTGATAGGCGAAAAACTCCATGTCATTAATGACTATCTCGGTTTTCATATCAGCATACATTCATCAAAAAGGGGTGTACGCACCCATAGCACAGCGCATACACCCCCGCATAGTATCTACCTGTATTTATTTCATATTTGCCAATGTGGCCGTCATGAAGTCCCAGAACCTCTTCACACTCGCAATGTTCACCTTCTCGTCAGGCGAATGCGGGTGACGGATGGTCGGGCCGACAGAGACCATGTCGAGGCTGCTCTCTATCGCGCCTATTATGCCGCACTCCAATCCGGCATGGACAACCTTTACAGCCGGTTTCACTCCAAACTGCTGTTCATAGGCTTCGCTCATCACTTTCAATATGCGCGAATTGAGGTCGGGATTCCAACCGGAATAGCTGCCAGAGAATTCCACTTTTGCCCCGGCAAGGGAGAAAATGCTCTCCACCATCGAGGCCAGCTCCTCTTTCTTGCTGTCTACCGAGCTGCGCAACAGACACTTGATGTCGATGCTCTCAGGTCCAGCCTCCACGATAGAGAGGTTCATGGAAGTCTCCACTGTGTCAGGCATGGCCGGAATCATGCGGAACACGCCGTTCGGGCAGCCAGTCACGGCATTGACCATATCGTCCTGTATCTCCTCGGGTATGAGAGCCGCAGGCATCTCCGTCTCCTCGCAAGTGAAGCAGATACGGTTTTCCGTAGCGGCATATTCCTCATTGAAGAGTTCGCCGTACTCCTCAACGAGGTTCATTATCTCCTCTCTCACATCGGCGGGGACGGTGATTACCGCATAACCCTCACGCGGAATGGCATTGCGCATATTGCCGCACGACACACTCGCAAGGCGAGCCTCATAACGCGCTATCGCCTCTTTCAGGAAGCGGAAGAGGAGCTTGTTGGCGTTGGCACGTCCCGTGTTGATTTCGAGACCGGAGTGTCCGCCTTTCAGTCCCGATATATTGATTTTCAAGGCTGTATCATCGTTCTCCACAGGTGCGCTCTTGTATTTCCATGTGATAGTGGCATCCATTCCGCCCGCGCACCCGACATATAGTTCGCCCTCATCCTCCGAGTCCATGTTTATGAGGGTCTTGCCCTTGATAAATCCTGGTTCGAGTCCGAACGCGCCGAACATTCCGGTCTCCTCATCGGCCGTGATTAGCACCTCTATCGGCCCGTGTTTCAGGGTTTTGCTCTCGAGTATGGCCATGCCCACAGCCACTCCTATGCCGTCGTCCGCGCCGAGAGTAGTCTGGTTTGCACGCACCCACTCGCCATCGACGACAGTCTCTATCGGGTCTTTCTCAAAGTCATGCACCTTGTCGCTGTTCTTCTGCGGCACCATGTCCATGTGCGCCTGCAGCACGACTGGAGTCACGCCCTCCATGCCCGGAGTGGCCGGCTTGCGTATCAGCACATTGCCTGCCTTGTCCGTGAGGGTTTCGAGTCCGAGCGACTTGCCGAAGCCGACAAGCATCTCCGTAATCTGCTCCAGATGGTGTGACGGGTGAGGCACTTGGCATATTCTGTGAAAGTTGCGCCACAGCTCCTGCGGCTGAAGGTCTCTGATGTCTGTTGTTGCCATAAACGATTATATTTAAGATTAGGAATAAAAACCACTCTACTGCGTGTACGGCACTAAGAGACGCGCCGCAATCTGCCGGCGCATCAGGAATGCACGACTCCGCACCAGCAAAGGTAATACAAAAAAGTGAGATACCGCGCAAATCTGCCGACAGTTTGCATATGGCGAGCAAGTAGGCTGAGGATAAGGCGAGAGTACGTGTTTCGGAGTTGCGGAGGAAGGCGAACGTGGACAAGGAAAAGCGTAAGGATGGCCTGAGGATAGGGCGAGAGTACGTGTTTCGCGGGGAGAGGAATGACACTAAACCCAAAACGGTCATTAGAACGTTTTGAGAAGTCTACGATGGTCAGTTTTTTTTATTGCGTACCCATGTGATATGCAATAGGGTATTTTGAGGTTTGCATAAGATCCGTTTAACTAAACTCTTTGGCTGATTTCCGCTTTCTGGCGGTATCTTGTATACGCACTTTCCCTTGACATAGCCCGCTATGCCTTCGGGAAAGGACGGGAAAATCTACTCGCCACAAACATGGAAATCAGCTCAAAGTCTAATGACCGATTCGGGCTAAAAAAGCGACGTCCACGCGATTCTGTCACGTGGGCTTCGCCTTATGACTGGAAGACACATTGCCAGTTCATTATCCCAGCAAGGTCTATCCCAGTTGGGATATGCGCCGCAATTTCTCCTCGTCAAGCACCCTTATCCTGCGTCCGTCAAGCTCTATGATACCCTCCGAGGCGAAATTGGAGAGTGTGCGTATCGCATTCGATATGGTCATATTGGAGAAACTTGCGAGGTCTTCACGAGGCATTCCGCCCCACAGGGTCTTGCCGTCCTCCTCAGTGCCGTATTTGTCCATCAGCATCACAAGAGTCTCCGCCAGCCGTCCTCTCACGTGTTTCTGCGTGAGGCTCACCACCCTTATGTCCATCACGCCAAGATCGCGGGACAGCAGCTTGATGAACTCCACGGCGAGGCTGTTGTTCGACTTCAATATCTGCCCGACAACCGTCAGCGGCAGGGAATAGGCCTCAGAATTGTCCACCGCCGCCGCACTCGTCATGAAGTTCTCCCCGGCAAAATAGGCTCTGTAGGCGAAACTCTCGCCCGGTCCTATGATTCTTACCAATTGGCTTCGGCCACCCACAAAATCCCTGAAAATCTTAACTTTCCCGCTTATCAGGCAATACATGTGCGTCGGTGCCGCGCCTTCGCGGTAGATGATGCTCCCGCGCTTGAACTCCTCATACTTCGCGTTCTCGCGAAGATACATACGCTCTGCCGTGTTGAGAGACTTCCACATGGGGTTAATCTCATCGACAGGCAAAAGGTCTTTATTGAAATATACCATAACGCTTACTCATGTCATGTTTTACAACATGGTTATACAGCACAAAGGTAGTCAATATCCTTGGTTACACAAACTGCACTGCCCAGTTAAACCCAAAACAGTCATTAGAACGTTTCGGGAACTTTTCGAAAGCCAGTTGTTTTACCTGATATCCTTTTTTATATGCAACAGAACATTTTGAGCTTAGAAAATGTCTGTCTTACTAAACTCTTTGGCTGATTTCCGGTTTCTGACGACATCTTTTGGATAAGATAGGCTGCGGTTCGGCAATGACAACAAACAGGTTTGATTGTCGTTGCGCTCACCTTGCACTATCTTTATACGCATTTTCCCTTGACATAGCCCGCTATGCCTTCGGGAAAGTGCGTATAAAT
>JADIMV010000014.1 GCA_017694515.1 Candidatus Aphodosoma intestinipullorum | reverse complement strand
TGGATAAGATAGGCTGCGGTTCGGCAATGACAACAAACAGGTTTGATTGTCGTTGCGCTCACCTTGCACTATCTTTATACGCATTTTCCCTTGACATAGCCCGCTATGCCTTCGGGAAAGTGCGTATAAATATACTCGCCATAAACACAGAAATCAGAGCAAAGTCTAATGACCGTTTTGGGTTAAATAGACATCAACTACACCGCATCGAGCAACAGACGCAGGCGATTCTCGATGTTCACCTCGCTCACTCCCGAATCGAAGTCAAGCGAGAGTATGTTGATACCAGGGTATCTCTGCTTGATTTTGTTCTCCAAACCCTTGGAAATGATATGGTTTGCTATGCAGCCGAACGGTTGCAAGGACAACACCGCCTTGACTTTCTGCTTGGCAAAGGCCACAATCTCCGCAGGCAGCAGCCACCCCTCGCCGAACTGCACCACGAGCGGCAGTATCTCCTTCACATCCTCCGCAAGATCGAACACATCCTCCGTCGGAGTGAAATAACGGAACTGCTCCATCACCCTGTCGAACTTCCTTATCCTCTGCTTCACCAATGAATAGAGGAAATTCATGATGGGCTTAGGCAGGGCAATGCGGTCAGTGTCGTTCGCCTTTTTAGTCTCAGCATTGACGAAACTCTGAATGAAGAAAGTCAACAGGTTAGGGGGTATGACCTCAAAATTCCGCTCTATCAGCCACCTCTCAGTAAACTTGTTGGCAAAGGGGTGATATTTAAGGAATATCTCGCCCACGATGCCGACTTTTTCACGCTCTATGCGCCCGGCAGGCAGCAGTGCGTTGAACTCCTCCACCGCCGAGGAGAGCAGACGCAACAGCCCGTCGGAATCACGCTTCAGGACAAGCGGTTTAGCCTCGGCTATATATCTGTCCCTCAGCTCACCGACAGCAGTCCGATTGTCCGTCCTGACTACCGTGGCATGATAGAGTTTCGAGAGATTGTCGCCATAAAGCATTACGCTCAGTGTGACGGGTATCGACTTAAGCCAATTGATTTTGAAGCCCGGCTGATTGTTCGACAAGCCAGACCCGAAACTGACCGATATGACAGGTATGTCGGCAAAACCCGCATCGACGAGAGCCTTCTTGATTATCGGGTAGTAGTTAGAGGCACGGCACTGCCCGCCCGTCTGCGTTATACCGACAGCGACATCGGCCAAGTTGTACTTACCTGATTTCAATGCCTTTATAGCATCGCCGACAATCAGTGTCGCGGGATAGCAGACCTCGTTGTTGGCGTATTGCAGCCCCATCTCAGCCGACTCCTTGTCGCTCATGGGCAGCACCTCGAGGTGATAGCCGTTAATTTCGAACAGCTCAGGCAGGAACGGGGAAAAGTATTCCGTGAAGAACGGCGCAAGCACCACCCTGTGGCTCTCCTCCTTAGTGAAGAGCCTTGTCGAGACGAACGGCGCAACATCAGCCCGCTTCCCGTTCTTGTATTTCAGGCTCTCTATAAGGCTGCGGATGCGCAACTTCATAGAACCCAAATTGTTTATATCGTCTATCTTCACTATCGTGGCCGACTTGTGATAGCGGTGCAGCAGATTGCTCACCTCGTCAAGCAGAAACGCGTCAGGCCCGCAGCCGAATGAGGTCATCTGCACATAGTGGACGCTGTCGCCCTGCTGGCCGACCCACTTTGCAGCCTTGACTATCTTGTTGATATAGTTCCACTGCGACAGGATGTATGTGTCCTCCATCTTCATGTCCGCCCGTGCGTCCACAATCTCCTCATTGACAACAGTCACGCCGAGGTCTGAAATCATATCGCTCAGCTTGTGCTGTATCAGCGAATCGGTGTGGTACGGCCTGCCTGCAAGAAGGACTACAAGACGGCCTTCAGACTTCGCCTTGGCAAGAAGCTCACCGTTTTTCAGACGCATATCCTCATGGAACCTGTCGAGGGCGGCAAAGGCGGCATCAACAGCCCACTCTACGCTCTTCCTGTCGGGGGCAAACTCCACGCCGGACTTCTCCCGACGCACGTGCTCAACGAGCACAGAGACATAGCGGATGCAGTTCTTCACCGTCAAAGCCCTGTCCTTCAGCGTGAAAACCGGGTTATCAAGAGGCAGAGAGCCACGGTATATGTTCTTTATCAGAGTGTTGTAACTCGACACTATCGGGCAGTTATACGAATTGGCCTCGGTCTTGTCATGTTTGTTCTCATAGACGACATAGGGGAAGAATATGCGGTCAATGTCCTTTCCGCACAGGTTGTGTATATGAGAATGGACGAGCTTGGCAGGGAAACAGATATTGTCGCTCATCACCTCGCGGAGCTGTTTTTCGTAGGTCGTGTAGGTCGATATGTCGCTAAGCACCAGTTCTATGCCCAGTTCCGCGAAGAAAGCCGCCCAAAACGGGAAATCGGAATAGAGGTTCAGCACACGCGGCACACCCAGCCGCAGCACGGGATTTTTGACCTCCGGCACGGCAAAGACCCTCTCGCGCCTGTAGGTGTATATGTTGTCGCCCTTCTCGCCTTTCGCCCTGAACGAGAAGACCTTCTCACACTTGTTACCGGAATAGTACCTGCGCCCGTTGCGGAAATTGTATATGTCTATGTAGCAGTTGTTCTCACATCCACGGCAGACGGTGTGCGAAAGGTCATAGTCTATCTCCCTGCCGACTTCCAACTCGACTACCGGCGTACCGGCATCTATCTGTTCCAGCGCGTAGAGCGCACAGCCGTACGCACCCATCAGTTCGGGCATGGAGTTGCGGTAGACATCGTGCCCCACGATGTTCTCCAACGCCTTGACCACAGCGTCGTTCCGCATAGTGCCACCCTGCACGACTATGTGCTTGCCTATGTTCGTGTCCCTTATTTTCAAGACTTTATAGAAACAGTTCTTCACTACAGAATAGGCCAGCCCGGCGGCGATGTCCTCCACGGACGCCCCCTCACGCATGGACTGCTTGATTTTCGAGTTCATGAAGACCGTGCAGCGCGTGCCGAGGTCGCATGGGGCTTTAGAGCGCACAGCCCTGTCGGAGAACTCCTGCGCCGAGAAGCCCAAAGAGTTGGCGAATGTCTCGATGAACGATCCGCAGCCCGACGAACAGGCCTCGTTAAGCTCTATGCGGTTAAGCACGCCGTCCTCAATGAACATGGCCTTCATGTCCTGCCCGCCTATGTCGAGGATAAAATCGACATCAGGGCAGATGCGCTTGGCCGCCGTGTAATGAGCCATGGTCTCCACCATCGAGAGGTTGAGGCCGAACGCGGCCTTTATCAGCTCCTCTCCATAGCCCGTGGAGCATCCAGAGATGATGCGGCACTGCAAGTCGTCCTCTTTAAGGCGGGCGGCGAACTTCTCCAGCCCACGGCGCACGGCAAGTATGGGGTTGCCCATATTCTTGGAGTAGTCAGAGAAGACTATCCTGCCGTCCATATTGGCCAGCACGATTTTCGTGGTAGTACTGCCAGAATCGATTCCGAGGACGAGCGCATCGCCGTCTTTCAGCGGTGCAGTCAAGTCGCCTGTCTCCGCCTTGCGCCTGCGCCATGAGGCAATCTCCGCGTCGTTTTCAAATATCGGAGGCAGCGTCTGCTCAGTGCCGACTTTAACATCGGGCGCATTGGTTATCAGCTCTATGAGCGAGGCTATGCTGTACGCATACTCCCCGCCAGCGTCTATCGAGAGGGCACAGCCTTTGGCGGTCAGTATGTTGGCGTTTTCAACATGGAGTATATCGCCGTCATCGAGGCGCAGATAGTCCATGAACGCCCGGCGAAGCGAGGCGATGAACGTCAGCGGACCGCCGCAGAAGAGGATTTTCGGCGTTATGTCGCGGCCACGAGAGAGCGAAGCGACAACCTGCACGGCTATGGCGTGGAATATCGAGGCGCATATCTCCTCACGCGCCACGTTTTTCGCCACAAGGTTCTGCACGTCGGTCTTTGAGAAGACTCCGCAGCGCGAAGCGATGGGGTGGATGCGCTCCGCTTTTGCCGCCGCAGCGTCCATTTCCGCGATGGTCATTCCGAGTATGGCGGCCATCTGGTCAATGAAAGCCCCTGTGCCGCCCGCACAGTTGCCGTTCATGCGCATATCGGGCAATGCCTTGTCATCGAGGAAGACTATCTTGGCATCCTCGCCGCCTATGTCTATTATCGTGCGCAGGCCGCTGCACTCACGGCGTGCGAAGCAATTGAGCGCCAGCACCTCCTGAATGAAAGGAAAGCCGTAGCGTTCGCTCACGCCCATGCCGGCCGAACCAGTGAACTTTATGGCGGCGGCAGCATCGGCAAGCTGTCCGCGCAGTCGGGTAAAAAAGCCGAGTATGGTGTTTTTCACATCGGCGTTATGGCGTGTGTATTCGCTGTATATGACGCTGTTATCCTCGGAGAGTACCACTATCTTGGCCGTGGTAGAGCCTACGTCTATCCCTATTCTTACTTTCTCATTCATAAGCATCTCCCTCATTTTTTCAAACGGCACATTATGAGGCGTACGACCTCGCGCTTCCTGCCCTCGAGGAATGAGCGGTACTGCTCCTCGTCGAGCCTCACGATGTTTCGTACTATCGGATTGACGATGAACGGGAATACGTTCAGCGACGCTATGTCCATAATCAGGTCAAACGCGCTTATCTCCCCTATCGTACCCCGCTCCACTTCGGCGACGATGCTTTTCTGCAATACGGACATAAGCTCATCCTTGTACTGGGACATGAAGCGGCGGATTATCGCTATGGCCTCCTCGTTGTTGCGCGCCTCCTCGAGAAGAAAGAGCGGGAGGCGCGGATTCTCCATGAGGAAATCGAAATGAATCTCGACAACCCGTCTGATTTTCTCCTCGAACGATATACCGTCGCCCAGCCGGGACTTCACCACGTCGAAAATGGACTGAATCTTACGCTCATAAACCTTGGCAAAAAGGTTCTGCTTTGTCCTGTAATAATAGTGTATAAGAGCCTGATTGCAACCCACTTTCCTTGCGATGTCAGTGGTTGACACCCCATTGTATCCGTTGCTCAGGAACATATCCTCCGCTGTATGGAGGATGACCTCCTCCATACTGTCCTTGGGGACTTTCCGCACATCAGTCATGCTGTTTTCCATAATCATTTTATCCTCCGTCTGCCCGCAAAGCGGCATCGGATAAGTGCGTTATTTAATAACTCTATTAACGCGGCAAAGTTAAGGCCGACGTATTAATCCGTAAACACAAAAAAACAAAAAAAACGTCATTGGGGAATATAGGACGGATGGGAGGAGAACAGGGAGGAGATAGGGCGAGGGTACGTGTTTCATAAGGAAAGGGTACTTGGGAGATGAAGCGAGAGTACGTGTTTTTAACCTATTTTATAGAAGTGGCATAAGGGAGGCGGAGGTGATGCCGGGAAGGTACGGATTTGAAGTTTTTTACGGCAGTTAATGGAATTATTGGCAGTATATGGACGATTGGAATATTTTTCTGAAATTTTTTGCCGAAGAAATTTGGAAACTTAAACAGATATGCATATATTTGTGGCGTGGGATACGAACGGGCAAGACAGACCGCGCCGCCGCGCATGAGGCCGAAACCGGCAGAGGCGAGCCCGCAGCCACCCATACACACAAAACAATGCGCGGCGACGGCGCACATCCGCTTTAGACCATGAGCACGCACTACGCAGAGGGCCACCCGCTGGCCTGGCCCACAGCCCGCCCGTGACAGGGCAGGGGGAGGACACAAGGCGGCGACACCTGCCAGGGCGCGGTGGAGGGACAGTGACCCTCCCGAGACCGCGTACCGAGGCATGGCGGCGCACCCCGCAGCCCAGTTCACGGGCTTACCTATCCAAATTATACGACGGACTTCCCTCCGCACGGCGAGGCACTTCGCCCTCAAGGGTCACGACAACTAACCTTAAAAAATTGACAGTATGAAAAGATTGATTTTTATCGCGCTTCTGCCGCTGATGATGGCGGGGTGCGAGAACGGCAACACAGATAAGTTTGTGAATAAGGAGAAAGTCGCATCTTCTTTTAATTACTGTTACTTATCAGATCAAAATAATACCAGTGGCTTGGACAATCTGGACTACATGACAGACACATTGAAATTCAGCTATGCAGACAATACACTACGGCTTTTGCATTCTATGTGGTTAAACTGCGCCATGAGAGGAAGTGACGTGTATATACATACATATGGAACATTTGTACATATAGAGGAAAGATTGGTCGGCAACAATAGTGCAAACTGTATGTGTGTCTCGTGTTCAGATTTCTCCATTCCACTATCCGTTAATAAGTATACTTTTATTATAAAGCATATGCATGATGGAATAATCGGACGAACTGATACTTGTGAAATCAACTTGAAAAAATCCACAGAAGGGATTTTAATCCTGAAACCAAAAAGTTTATAACCATGAAAAGAATTGTGTTTTGCACCATTTTCATTAGTGCTATCATATCTATCTTTGCTCAAAACGCCACTAATGCCTTGCATCAAGTTATCAAACACTTGAACTCAGACACCTCAAAAGTAGAAATTTATGAATATGGATATATGCATCAAGGTGACAGCATAAAACTACTTAGGAAGACTATTGTGTCTAAACATAATGGATATTTATTTCTCGTAGATGATAATCCTATGGCCAACTGGGATCATACCTGCAGGTATATTTGGGTTGATTCAACTCAAATATATGAATTGAAAGAAACTCAACCTCCCTATTTGCTAAATTGGCGCAAAGTAAAATCTTTATGTATAAATGACAGCATAAATTTTAAACAGCATAGAAGTATGCAGCCTTTAACACAAACATTGAAGTCCAACACGTTGGATTTTCTACTTGTAAATGACAATAAATATGCTGTAATAATAAATGGTGGGGCTAATTTATACAACAACCACAGACGGTATTGGAATGACTGTTCAGCTATTTTTTCAACATTAAAAGACATCTATCAATATAAGCAAGAGAATTTATATGTACTAATGTCAGACGGCACATCTCCATCATATGACAGGTGCGTCAATCCATATACTATGATCTTTGATTCTTCACCATTAGACCTTAATAATGATGGTGTAAACGACATTAAATATTCCGCGACAAAAAGTAATCTTAAATCTGTATTCAATGAGCTATCTTCAATATTAACTGAGGAGGATGAACTGTTCGTTTTTGTCACAGACCACGGTTTTAGTTCAAATGGGCATTCGTATATTAATTTATGGTAATTTATGGGATAATGATTCAATACGTGATGATGAGTTCGCCGCAATGTTTGATGGAATAAAGGCCGGCAATGTTTCCATAGTGATGGAGCAGTGCTACAGTGGAGGTTTTATAGATGATTTTACGAGAGACAATTTTACTATAGCCACAGCATGTTCTGGCGATGAAGTATCATACAGTAGACTGGACGGCTCGTATGATGAATTTGTATATCATTGGATTTCTGCTGTCGCACTGCAGGATATCATTACCGGAGATGATGTCAATGCAAACGTAGACAATGATTATGTTGTTTCAATGCACGAGGCATTTGAATATGCGAAGCAGAATGATAGTCAAAACGAAACGCCTCAATATCAATCGATGCCTAATGATTGGGGAAGTAAAACCACAATAAATCCATTAATGATTTTGACTCTTGATGGAAATGATAAAATGTGCGATGTGGAAACCTATCAGATACAAGGACTAAATCCACTTGCTTCAATTTACTGGAGCTTCGGGGAGAGTGGGGTGGCCTATGTGTTTCCGCCGCTGGAGATAATCGACGGTCAGGGGACGGCGCAGGCGACGTTCAAGCGTAAAGGCGAGTATCAGCTGTATATAGACGAGAACGGGGTGTCACACCCTGTACTGATACCTTATGTCGGCACTCAGACAATTAAGGCCACGGTTACGCTGAACGGAAATTCCTGTGTTCTGGAGAAGGAAGTGACGATGCCCGACCCGGAGGATGAGCTGGACATGAGGATAAGGGACGTGAACCAGACAGGGCTATTACCATTAATGTATTTCGGTGGCGCGACGATAGAGCTGGCCCTGAGAACGCCGGTGGACGAGGAGACGGCGCGGAATATCGAGTGGGAGTGTGTGCTTGAACCAGATCCGAACTCTACGCCAGCATCGCTTGGGATGACGATGACATTCACGGGCAACAGTGTGGAGATACCTACGCCGCTGGCGTTCACCGGGACGGTGAGGGTGACGGCGACGAACACTGCGGCCTGCAACAACACAGGAACGTTCACGATGGAAGTGATAGCGAGCGTGATGTACATCGACTTCACCAACCCAGCGAGCGGGAGCGTGGACATAAGCGTGAAGGAGACGGCGGCGGGGACGCAGGAGGGCGTGGCCGCGATGTCTGCGGACGCGGAAGTGTACGCTGAGCCGTATATGGGCGAGTACAGGCTGGAGCTGTGGCACGAGGTGTACGGCATGGTGAGGGCGATGGACGTGGAGGCCGGGAACCCGACAGTGACGGTGGACCTTGGCGGATTGACCCCGGGATGGTACTATGTGCGGCTGATTGCCGACGGGGAGATGAAGGCAGTGGGGAAACTGATGGTGAGATGAACGGATAAGGTAATTCCGACCGGATAGTTCCTGAATAAAGTAGAGCCGCCGTGACCCGTATATGGGTTGCGGCGGCTGCTTTTGTTTACGGCGGAACGGGATAGAGGCAAGTGAGGTGGAGATAGGGATAGGATAGGGCGAGGGTACGTATTTCATAGGGGGGGGGAACTTAACCTCACGGTCATCAGAACTTACGGTTGAACCACTTGACCGCTTTCCAGTTCTGTAAGCATCATATAAGTATGCCTGTCTTCAGGATGTCGGCATAGAGGGGGCTGTCCGAGTCCTCGGTAAGCAGCACGGGTTCTATCAGGTTGCTTATCTTACGCTTCAGCTTCCATAATAACGGGGTGTCCTCAAAATAGTCGTCACTCGTGCGCTCCACGATAACGGCAATGTCTATGTCGCTCTCCTCCGTATGGCAGCCTTTGCTGTATGAGCCATAAAGGTAGAGGGCTTTCAAGGGCAAGCATTCGGCCACTAAAGCCTTGTACTGCCGAGCCAATTTTATAGCCTGTTTTTTATCCATGACCTCAATTCATCTGTCTGTCCAATCATTTTTGCGCAACGGTCGGAGGTGAGGCTTTTCATCAGCCGCTCTTTATATGAGGGGTAACGCGCCTCGATGTTTAACGGTTCGAGTTCGTCTATGAAGTCCATCTGTTCCTCTGACATACCCTTATCCAACCCACTTTTCTCGGCAAGCCTCGATAAGCTGTGAATCTTCAAAGGCGGCTCGTCCAAGACTTTGCTCCAATACGCCTTGAGAATCTTTTCTACTGTCTGGTGACACATGAAAGCGACATAAAGGTAACGTCCAGTGTCAAGCATTGCCTTTGCTGTGTCAAAATCATAGTCCGACATTTCAATCCAATATGTCACTTTACTGTCCATAGAACTTTTATTATGAGTTGTAACAGGTGCAAATATAGGAAATTTATCCGAGAGGCTATCATGACAGCATAGAAAAAAACGCCCAATCGCCAAAGGAAGTTCTTTTTAACCAGAAACGGACATTAGAACATATAAAATTAATTTTTAACAGCTACTTGGCAAATCTCTTTGGCTGCTTTCCGGTTTCTTGCGGGAAGATAGGGCGAAGGTACGTGTTTCATTGCATGGAGATGGCTTGGAGACAGGGCGAGGGTACGTGTTTCGAGGGAGGGAGCGTGGCGACGGGATATGCGGGAGGAGAGGAAATGTTAATGTTCCGAATAAGGATATGCAAGCGGGGCTTGCGGCGGGCGGTTACGGTATGAAAGCGGCGGCAGCGAGGAGAGGTTACGGTCCGTAAGCGAAACAAGATACAAGGTTAAAGT
>JADIMV010000013.1 GCA_017694515.1 Candidatus Aphodosoma intestinipullorum | reverse complement strand
TGGATAAGATAGGCTGCGGTTCGGCAATGACAACAAACAGGTTTGATTGTCGTTGCGCTCACCTTGCACTATCTTTATACGCATTTTCCCTTGACATAGCCCGCTATGCCTTCGGGAAAGTGCGTATAAATCTACTCGCCATAAACACAGAAATCAGCACAAAGTCTAATGACCGTTTTAGGTTAAAAGAGAGCATCAGTATGTCTATTGTTAATTAACATAGTGCCTTACGCCCTATCATACAAGGTGTTAGGCCGATTTTACCCCCCCCATTAACAATCGTTCAAACCGTTTTTTCTTTTTATGCAGATGGTTGCTGTTGTATACAGATAATCTTTCATACCTTTGCCTTTGCAATGTGACGCACAAAACGTAGCAACAGGATACGCAGCAATAGCAGTAAATCACAAGTGAGATGAAAAAAAGCATATTCTTACTGATGGCGTGTGCGCTGACCGCACTCGCCGTTCAGGCGCAGGTGGCACAAGATTCCGCGAAGGTGTACTACCGCAGAGGATACAGTCAGGTGGATCCGGCGCTTAGAAACAACCGTGCGGAACTGGACCGCTTCACGGAGGCCATAAAGCGTGCGGCGGCGCACGATGCTGTGGAGGGGATAGTCATCCGCTCATACGCCTCGCCCGACGGCACGAACCGTGCCAACGAACGTCTGGCGCGTCTGAGGGCAGAGAACCTGAAGAAGTACATAGTGGAGGCGACCGGGGTGGACGGCAGCCTCATAGAGCAGCATCCGGACGGCATAGCATGGGACGGGCTGCGCGCCATGCTGGAGGCCTCGGTCCTGGAATGGAAAGAGGAGGCGATAGCGATACTCGACACAGTGCCAGTGTTCATTTATGACGAGCGCGGCATACCCATAGACGGGCGCAACAAGAGGCTCATGGATCTGCGCGGAGGCCGTCCGTACAACTATATGCTCGAGGTCTATTTCCCTGACCTGCGGAGCAGTGTGGCGGCTACACTTTTCATAAAGGAGGAGAAGGCGGAGGAGCTGAAAGAGGAGGAGAAAGCGACTCCCGCGCCTACACCTGCGGTCACGGAGGAGAAACCGGTGACTACAGTAGAGGAGGAGATTACGCCTGAGCCTGAGGAGACGGCCGAGGCGGACACTACATCGAAGCCGTTGCCTGTGCCCGAAGAAGAAGAGGAAGAGGAGGAGAAGCCGGATTTCACACCTATAATAGGCATAAAGACCAACCTGCTGTATTGGGCGACCATCATGCCAGACTTCCACAGCTACACGTTCGTGCCGAACTTGGAGGTGGAGTGGTATTTCGCCAAGCGGTGGTCACTGTCGGCACAGGGCAACTTCGCGCTGTGGGACTACAACGGCGGCGACTGGTTCGGCGTGTCGTCATGGAGCATAGAGCCCCGCTGGTGGATATGGGGCGACTCGAAGTTCAGATGGATATACCTCGGCGTGTATGGCCAAGTGGGCGACTATGACGTCCAGAACGACCGTGTGGACCGGGACGGCAACACGGGCAAGATGTGGGGCGCGGGTCTCTCTGTCGGCGCAGTGATACCGTTCACACAGCACTGGGGCTGCGAGATAGGGATACGCGCGGGATACCGCAACGCCATAGTCAGGGCATATTCATACGAAGCGCCGGACTATTTCCTCGACTACCAGACGACGGACAACCACTGGGGAGTGACCGGCATAAAGGCATCGATATATTACCGCATCGGCAAGAACAATAATAAGTAAAGGGATATGAACAGGACAATAGCATACAGTGCGGCAGCACTACTGACCGCCGCCGCACTCGCCGGATGCACCGAGCGCAAACTCTCAGAACGACCGGACGACGGCCCGCTGATCGTCAATCTCGTATGGCCTGAGGAGACAGAGGCCGAGGGGCGCGCCATCACAGGCACAGACCTTTACCTCTATGCAAGCGACGGCACGCTGTACAAGCACATAGAGTGCGGAACGGAAAGGCACGAGGAGCGTGTCCCGGCCGATACCTATATAATATTGGCAGTCAACGCCGACTGTTCAAACGCCGCGTGCGACGAAGAGGGAGACTGCGACGAGTGCTGTATGCGGGCAGAGGACGACACGGACAACAAGGGCGCACTCCTCCATGTGGACAAGGTGTACTGCACGGGTACGGACAGCGTTATTGTCAAGCGTGGCAACATACCTACGGAGGTGACACTCTATCCGCAGAATGTGGTCAAGTACCTGCATTTCAACCTTGACCCGGGGTATATCTCCCGCATAGCGGGCATGGAGGTGAGGATGTCGGGAGCAGTGCCGTCGGTGTATCTCATGGACGGAGAAGACACGGGCGACCCGGTGCGCGACATTATGGCTACGGCAACGGAACAGGCGGACGGCACGTATGAAGCGGATATGTCCGTGTTCGGCTGGCGTGGAGAGAACATACTGACGGCCACACTCACATACGACGACGGTACGCAGGAGGATACGGAAACAGTCGACATAAGCGATGAACTCGGCGGGCTGCCCGACGAGGGGGGCGAGATAGACGTGACGCTCACACTGCCCGACGGCGGCGAGATAGAGCTGACCGTGACCGTGACCCCGTGGCAGGAGGGTACAGGCTCCGGCGATGTGATATGACTTTGCGGAAGTGGGCGGCCTCCCGTGCCTGCCCCCATCCGTCTTGTAGATAATAATGGATTAAAAGATAACGTATTATGAAAAAGATTCTATTGCCATTGGCTCTCATGGCAGTGATGGCAGGATGTTCGGACAAGAACGGGCCGGTGACCACAGACCCCGATGAGCCGGTGACGGAGGAGGCCGTGGCCATCAGCCTCGGCTCAGGGGTGAAGGTCCAGACGAAAGCCCCGATAGTGAGCGGTGATATGGTTTATGCGCAGATAGCCGGATGGGAGAGCGCGAAGGACGATGCGACAGTGAGCACAAACCCTGCTGGAGAGCTGTTCAATGTGCTTCCCACGTGGGTTGACTCCATAGAGTTCACGGCGCAGACCACACCGCAGCCCGTCACATGGACAGGCGGCACGCCGCAGTATTATCCCGCTGACGGCGACAGCACCTATATGCGTGCATGGCATCCATACGACAAGGACGGCGTGCTACGCACGGACGATGACGGCAAGGTAGTGGCGGAGTTTGACAACGACGGCACTGTCGATGTGCTGCTGCTCAAGGCAGACGACGCGGGGCGGAGCTATGTGGTCGGCAATAAGCTGAATGCCGGCGAGAAGCAACTCGACTTCGAGCACCTCAGCACCCAGATAAAGTTTGTCGGAGTGGCGGGCGAAGGAATGTCGGCCGATATTCTCGACATAGAGTCAATCACCATACACGACGCGGCCACGATAACGGGCGTGAACCTCACCGACAATGTCGGCATAGCGTCGGCGGAGAGTGACCTTGCCGTACCGGTGGAGGCTGAGTCGGCTGACGAGAAGAACACCTTCATCATGATGATAGCCCCGCGTACAGGCCTAACGATAGACATCGTGGCCAACGGGGTGACATACGAGAACCAGCTCATCACCATAGAGCAGGACGGCGGCACGACAGACCAGAGCCTCAAGGCGGGACGCGCCTACGAGGTGACGCTCACTTTCGTGCGTGAGGAGATAAAGGCCACAGCCACTGTGGCAAGCTGGATTCCGGCGGGCAACAGCGGCATAGAACTCGATTGACCAAAATCAACCTAAGGAGGAAAAGATTATGAAGAGATTAGCCATAGCAGTGTTAGCCGTAGCCGCATTGGCGGGCTGCACGGAGAACATACAGCAGCCGAAAGGCAACCCTGAGGGAGAGGCTGTACCCGTAACGCTCAGTGCGGGGATAGGTACTGACGTTCCGATGAATGCGCCTACGAAAGCACCCGTGGAGAGTACGGACAATTTCATAGCCGCCGTCGGAGGATGGACAACAAACGGGACTGTGGACTACGCGCAGGATACCACTTGGTTCTCGCGCACTTCGTCCATAGCGGGGAACGCAAAGCAGGCCCCCGTCACACTTACGCCCGCGCAGGTCTATGAGCCGGACGACGCGTACAAGACATATATGAAGGCATGGTATCCGGACAGTCTGCCTACGGGTGGCGAAGTGTCGTTCCCCAATGCGGACGGTTCTGTGGACGTGATGCTCGCTTCGGAGATAGTCGGCTCGAAGTGGGACAAAGAAGGAAAGGAACTGGTGTTCAACCATCTGACAACGCAGTTGAAGTTCAACCTCGTGGACAAGTCGCTCGTGCTGCCGACGACAGTGGAGTATATCCGCATCAAGGGGGCTGAACTGCCCGTGGGTATAGACCTGACTGCCGATGCGCTCATCTGCTCCCCGGCTGCCGACCTCGATGTGCCGGAGGCGGCGGGTGTCGCCATCACTGAGGAGGGTGTCCTTGCCGGACAGCCCGTGATGATACGCCCCATGGATGGCAACACCGTCACACTCGACATCAAGACCGACAATGCGCTCTATGAGGGCGTGACCGCCACGATAGACGGCGACGCCTCGTTCCTGCCCGGAAAGGCGTACACTATCACGCTCAACTTCATACAGGAGGAGGTGGAGCTGACGGCCACTGTCACCGAGTGGGACAACACCGGAAAAGGCTCAGGGACAATACTATAACAGAAGAAATAAACTAAATTATAAACAACTTAAACTTACACGATTATGAAAAAAGTATTTTTGCCGCTTATGGCAGCAGCGCTTCTCATCAGCTG
The DNA here is from genome assembly GCA_017694515.1 of Candidatus Aphodosoma intestinipullorum. Taxonomy (GTDB): domain Bacteria; phylum Bacteroidota; class Bacteroidia; order Bacteroidales; family Paludibacteraceae; genus Aphodosoma; species Aphodosoma intestinipullorum. The sequence continues at coordinate 6,791 of JADIMV010000013.1, read as the reverse complement.
CAACAACCAGACCAACGAGGTTGTACCGACGGGCGATGAAATCATGCTCTCTTCGGCACAGAAGCTTATCACAAAAACTCCGTACCTGAATGAGAATACGACTCCGGGGACTGGAACAGAACTCTTTGCTCTCGTACCTATCTGCCTGAGCACTTCGGACTATACCTCTATTTACAAGAATGAGATTACGAAAGATGGGGGTGACTTTATGAACTTCGTAGACGGTAATGCCACAAGCTTCTGTGATGCGTCGAAAACGAAAGCACCGAAGTACTATCCGCGCGGAGAGAGTCAGGACATGAAGCTTTTCGGACTTTACCCTGTCCACATAACAGCAGATGCCGATGACTTTTGGAGGCTCACGGCGACTGGCGCAACCGCTACAATCACTGGATGTGAAGACGTGATGGTAGCCAAAGAGGTCACTACAAGCAAGGAGACGGCTGAGACCACTCCTGCACAGACACTCGCGTTCAACCATATGCTTACACAGCTCAAAGTGAAAGTGGCTGCTACGGACGAGACTGCTGTGGAGTCATGGGAAGGCATCAAGAAACTCGAACTCATTGCTGTAGGTTCTGGAACAGAGAAACCGAAAACAGGCATCACGGCTACGGCATCGACCGGCGCAGTGGCTTTTACTGGTGATGGTGAAGAACTGCCTTTCTTCGAGTGGACTTCTGTGGGTTTCACAGACGATAAAATCGTAGAAACATCAAATGAAATAGCATTGGAAGGTCTCATCACGGACTACACTAAGAAGGATGATTTTGATGATACGAAGACCTACAATGCGCCATACATACTCTGCCAGCCGACGACCGCGGTAAAAGACCATGCAACCCCCGAGTACAAAATAAGACTCACTCCGAAATACGGCGAGCCGAAAGAGGTAGCAGTAGATTTGATGGACGAGACATCTACCGCAACATCAGAGGTGGCTTTTGAAGGTGAGACCGCTGGTCATGCGTTCACTATCACACTCATATTCGATGTTGATGAGATTATGGCCAAGGCTACTGTATCGAAGTGGATTGAGGGTGGTAACACAATTATCGAAATCGAATAATTTCTCATAGCGACCAATTCTGAACTGTGAAGTTCAGAGAGGCATGGCGGGGCTGACCCTCCGCCATGCCACAAGAAATCAAAAAACATCAGTATATGAAGTACATCACACTATTCCGCCGCGCCGCGCTGCCGGCACTCATGGCAGCCGCGCTCTGCGCCTGTACCGACCGCACGGAGGAGCTCGGCGGAGACGACGGCAGGAAGCCGGACTTGGGGCAGATAACTCCGGCTGTGGTCTACAATGCGCCGGAGGACATAGACGGCCCGGTGAGGGACATTGCCGACGGCATGACATTCTATTTCGCACGCGCAGACTATAGCGGACTGCCGGCAATGGCAACCGTTTCTACAGCACCCATACCCGGTACGATAGACAATGACCTTGAGGGTTACAATATATTGTTCGACCCGGTGCAGTACTATGACGGTCAGATGACCACTCAGATGCAAGGCTGGTTTCCGCAAGAGGGCGGCACATATAGGGGTTCTGGAGTGTCGGCCATGGTCTCATGGGCTATAGATGGCTCTCAAGATGTGATGATGTCAAACATCCTTACGGGTACTATGGCAGACCGTGGTATAGATTACCAAGATAGGGACGATCACCGCTTCGTGTTCGAACATCAGTTGACGCAGTTGCAGTTCTATGTGAAGGCAGAATCACAGCTCGCCATGGAGCAGTGGGGAGAAATCGTGAGTATCAGTCTCCCGAACCAACAGTATATGGCGAACATGATGTTAGGTATAGGAGGTATGATGGGGAGTTCTCAATTTCAACCTATGCCAACCCGTACAACCCTCACCGCCATCATGGACAACAACGTCCCGTTTGAGATACCGTTGTCAAAGGGGGACGATGACGAGGGTCAGTTCGCGGGGCTGATAATGCTGATGCCGCAGACACTCTCCGTCGGTGAGACCACTGAGCAGACAGGGCTGCTGCTCGATGTGGAGACTTCGACAGGCAGGAAAGAGATAAAGGTGTCAGTCAAGAATACGCTCGAACTCTTGGCAGGTCACGCACATAAAGCCATCATAGAGTTCAAGCAGGGGCCGGACTCGGTGATACTTGTCCCGACAGAGTGGCGCAAAGCGGAAGTGGACGTGGCGGTAGGCAAGCCGCAGCCGTATGTCCGCAAGGGTGAGAACTACATAGTGTCACGCGGCATGTTCGGCGACGCGGCGGATTACAATATCAGGGATGAGAAGTGGACAGACAACAGCCATACGGGTGAGAACTCCATCCCCGCCATACTCGAAGTGAACGTCACAGACCTCCCGCAGGAGTACACCTGGACAGCAGCGCAGGGAACAAACCCGTGTTCCGCACTGGGTGCGGACTGGCGGCTGCCGAGCCTCGCGGAGATGCAGCTCATACAGCAGTACAAGGGCGAACTGGACAAGGAGGGCACTGTGACCCCCGCGGGTATTTACTGGACGCTCTATTCCGATAAGAGCGGCTACGCCTACACTATAGATATGGACGGAAGCCATGAAGGTGTCGAGACGGCTGCCGGCGAACAGCACAAAGTGCGCTGCGTGAGGGATATTGACATGAGCAAATAGGGAGGCTCACGGCAGAGTCCACAGTGAGAGTAGAATAATAAAACGACGACTTAAAACATAGGGTATATGAAACGACATAACATAGTATTGGCAGTGTGGTGCGCCGTGCTTTCACTCGCCGTCTTCAGCGGCTGTACAGAGAAGGAGCTTTACGGCGTGATGCCCGAAGAGGGCGGCATAATCCTCGTGCCGGAAGAGGCGCGGAAGGTGTCGGTGAAGAGCATCACAGAACCGAGCACGGTAATCAATGACGTGTGGGTCATTCAGTTGGACGGGAGCGGCAATGTGCTGGGGGGAGAAAGCGCACCGGCATACTTCTACGGCCCGGCCGGCACTCCGACCGGCATAAGGGCGTTCACGGAGGACAATGTGCAGAAATACGCCATATACGTGGAGATAGACCCGCAGGCCACGGAGGTGGTCTTCGTGGCGAACACGGGCAACAGTTCGCTCTACACTGGCGTGACGACCAAGGCAGACGTGGAGGGCAAGACCAAGGCAATCAGCGGCGAGGCGTCGCTGGAGGGCAATGCTGTCATGAGCGGCACATGGCGCGGCAGTGCGGGCGGTGAAGGCGAGATAAGCCTGAAAGATGTCCACATGCGCCGTGCGTTCGCAAGGATAAACTTCCGGCTGAAGATGGCGGAGAGCCTGCCGGAGGGTGAGGCTTTCGCGCTCACAAGCGTGCAGCTGATGAATGTACCGAATGTGCTGCATCCCTACCGCGATGCGGCAAAATTACTGCCGACTGACGGGACAGATGTGCCGTTTTATCCTGCGGCAACAGGCACATATCTCAATTATCCCGAGACTACTTTCGACCAGAATGAGGTGTGGGCTGACGATGAGAACTTGCAATGGATGCCGACAGAGGGTGTGAAAGGCGAGCTGCTCACCACAGCGGTAAAGGAGTTCGACCCGTGGTATGTGCCGGAGAACGGACGCGGTACAGGCAGTGCGGCAAATCAGAGGTTGAAAGACGCTGACCACGCGCCCGAGGGGCAGGGGAAGTATGCCACATACGTGCGCGTGCAGGGTTATTACCGCACCACGGAGCTGGTCAACATGGTGACATACACCATCTATCTCGGCGAAGACAACAGCAGCAGCTACAACATAGTGCGCAACACGGACTACACTGTCACAGTCACCATCGAGGGGCAGGACCGCTTCGACACCCGCATAAGCAAGGAGGAGGAGGACTATGAGCAGGTGAACTACATAGACTACACGGACAACAGTTCGCCGTGGTTTATAGTGGCGGCACTGCAAGGCGGACAGCAGAACCCAGAGGCAGTCTCTGCCCCGGAGGGCTGGAGCATCCCAAAGAAAGAGGAGATGATGCTCATCTGGGTATATGACGCTGCGCCGTCACAGAACTTCTATTGGATAGACGAGACACAGGACAACAGCCGCTGGTACGGCGACATGGGTATGGGTGAGATAAAACTCTCTGCACAGGGCAACCAATCTGCCACATTCTATCTGCTGGCCATCAAGAGCGACCTGCCGGTAGGCTTCAAATACCCCTATGTGAAAGGTGGCAAGGGCGGCTCTAACATCATAGTATCGCGTGACGCTAACGGCGGCGTGACAGAGGACAGGCTGCGTCCGGACAATACAGCGGAACCACCGGGAACGTACGATGAGAAAAATGAGTTCAATGCTGTGCCAGCCATGCTTGAAGTGGCACTGAGAGCTACTGAACCGGCAACCATGGTAAGAAGAACATGGACGGGGGCTAAGGACTATTGCTCCACTCTGACAGAAGGCGGGCACGACGACTGGAGGCTGCCTACACAGAGAGAGCTGATGATGATATACGCAATCAACGGAGACCTGCAGAAGGAGTATTCTATACCTACCCAGTCGTGGGGTGATGGTGTGGGTGCAGCAGGAGGCCATGATGAGCTTGATCACCACATTTACTATTGGACTGGCACGGCTGATGCAACGATGCCAGGCAATGCGTGGAGCGTATGCTTCTGCCATGACACGCAGAACGGCAGCTATCCCGGCAAGGTAGAGGGGTATGGACAGACCTATGAAAACTTCGTGCGCTGCGTGAGGGACTATACGGAGTAAAATCTTTTCATAACACAATAGAATTAGACCCGGCCGCCCGAGAGGCTCTCTTTCGCCTCGCGGGCGGCTTTTTTCTTGCATTATAATCACTCATGAACAGCAGATTAATACTCGTCCTGCTCCTCGCGGTCATAGCTCTGGCCGGATGCAGAACCGGTGGCGGTGAGGGGAGGGGAGAGCAGGACACCGCTCAAAACCACACTCTGACTATGCCTGAGCCGCCCGCCATGATGACCGGCGACAGCTTGCGTATTGACTATATGGCCGCCCACTATTGGGCTGGCTTGGATGTCGCCGACACCACGTGGGCCACTGACACCGCCGCGCTGGAACAGGCCGTGGCTGACTGGACAGCCCTCGCGGGGCTTCTGCCCCCGCACCGCGCCGCAGAACTTACCGCCGATGCCTTGCGCCGCACGGGATGCACACCTGCCTTGCAGAGACTCATGTATGATGTGATGACCCACTATTTCTGCCATCCTAATTCGCCGTACAGGGATGAGCGTGTCTGTCTTGCTCTCCACGGGGCGGCTTCTGTGTCCGAAACTCTTGACAGCACAACGCGTGCTGCCGCGCGGCGCAAAGCCGCAGTGGGCGGACGCAACAGCGTGGGCAGTGTGGCTGCCGACTTCGCATTCCTCACCCGTGAGGGTGTGACGCGGCGGCTCTCCGACATCTGTGGCCGCTACATCCTGTTGCTCTTCTACGACCCGTCCTGCGATGACTGTCGCCGTACGGAGGCGGAGATAGCCGCGTCGCGTCATATAGGCCGAATGATAGATGCGGGGGAAATGGCTGTGGTGGCCATCTCTCCCGACGGCGATACGGATGAGTGGCGCAGCCATGCCGCGACCATGCCCGACGCATGGACTGTGGGGTGCGACACGGCTCACTCCATCGACCGCGATGGGCTATACCTCATAGCCGCCACACCGACACTCTATCTGCTTGATTCTGCACAGTGCGTACTGTTGAAGGACACTGATGTGCGGGAGGTCATCCGTCTGACCACTCCCCCGCACCATGCCCCGTCTGATGTATGTTATAGGAAGTTAAAAACACGTACTCTCGCCGAAGCCCCTCCGAAGCCCTCCCGAAGACTCACCGAAGCCCCTCTTTATTTTCAGCCATCTTTCTCCCTGGTGATACGGGATAGGATACGTCTCAACAAAAGCAATCAAACAAGTTTGTCGCTTTTGTATTCGACTTTCACTATCTTTGTACCCGAAATATTGCATGGATGAAAAACAGACTGGCCGTAGTTATTGCCCTTATATGTTTTAATGTCGCTCAGTTGTCCGCTGCGGACAGTGACACTACAGGTATGCGTCCCTTCGGCGGGCGTTTCCGTTTCAATGGTTATTCCGGCGGGATGCTCCTGCACACAGGTTATGTGCAGAGCCGCACATTCACACTCCATGCCGCTGACGGTGCTGGAGTGACGCGAATGCGTCTGCGCGGTGCTCCGCTCGGAATAGGCGGAGCGTTGAGGGTGCGTTTCGGCAAGCATCTGCGCATCGGCGGCGAGGGCTGTGTCAGCACACTCTATGGCCGTCACGACAGCTATCAGACGCTCGGTTGGGGCGGTGTGCTGGCCGATTGCGCGTGGGAGCTGGAGCGTTGGACGCTTTTCGTTGGCGGCACATTCGGCGGCGGTTCTGTTACCAATCTGGTATCGCTTGGCAGTGCGCTCGATGACTATACGCTTGAGCAGGACAACCTGCTCTACCGCAAATACTCATTCCTTGCGCTCGCACCGTTCTTCGGTGCGGAGTATGCCGTCACCGACAAGGTTCATCTGATGATAAAGTCTGACTATATCGTCAATCTCTCAAACTGGCAGGATGACTATGTCTCCGGCCCGCGAATCTATTTCGGTTTCATGTTCTGCCATTGACATACGACAAAGGGGCTATGTCAAAATGGTAAATTTTGGCGCAGCCCCTAAGGTGTGTTAGAATTGATAAAATGCAAGGCATTGAGGGTGAGGGCGACAGGAGTTTACTTTAGTAAATGACTTAGCCCGAATCCCGATAATAACGCAGCAGTTTGCAATTATGACACACCGC
>JADIMV010000086.1 GCA_017694515.1 Candidatus Aphodosoma intestinipullorum | reverse complement strand
GACGAGCCTTACCGTATGTTTACTTCAAGAGCCGAGTACCGTATATTATTGCGTCAGGATGATGCTGATATTCGTCTTACTGAAAAATCATACGAGTTGGGTTTAGCAGACAGTAAAAGGTATCATCTGATGAAATCAAAGTATGAATCAGTCTATGACTTTATAGCGCTTACAAAAGAGCATTCCGTAAAGCCAGAAAATATTAATTCTTTTCTTGATTCGGTTGGTACTACTCAGTTGAAACAGTCTGCAAAATTGTATGATTTGATTTTACGTCCACAACTTAATATTTCCGTTTTGGAAAACTTTATTCCATCGTTAAAAGAAAAAATTTCCCGTTTTGAACCAATAAGAAAAGATGAAATCAAAGAAGCTGCTGAGATTTTGATAAAGTATTCGGGGTATATTGAGAGAGAAAAGTTGATTGCAGAAAAACTCCAGAGGTTAGAACATATAATCATTAAGAATGATTTTGACTATAATTCTATTCAATCACTTTCTACCGAGGCGCGTCAGAAACTTTCAAAAATCAGACCGCGCACAATAGGGCAGGCAAGCCGTATTCCGGGAGTATCTCCTAATGATGTGAATGTTTTGCTTGTTTTATCAGGCAGGTAAATAACGTTCCACGTGGAACAAGTAATATAAAATAATACACAAACGAAGAATTATTATGACTGTCGAAGAAGTAAAGGCTAATATCCGTGATGTAATTGATTTTCCTGTGAAAGGTATAGTCTTCAAGGATTTGACTACTGCATTCAAAAATTCTGAATGTATAAATTTCTTTGTGGACAATATGTATGAACATTATAAGAATTTAGGTGTAACGAAGGTGATTGGTATAGAATCGCGTGGTTTTATCATAGCACCTATTCTTGCATATAAACTCAATATAGGTTTTGTTCCTGTAAGGAAAAAAGGAAAATTACCTGCTGATACTCTTGAAATAAGTTATTCGAAAGAGTATGGAATAGATACGATACAGATACATTCAGATGCTATCAGCAGTGATGATGTTGTGCTTTTGCATGATGATTTACTTGCAACTGGAGGAACGATGAAAGCAGCATGTGAATTAGTAAGAAAATTTGGTGTGAAAAAAATCTATGTGAATTTTCTTTTGGAGTTAGATTTTCTGAAAGGGCGTGAACTGTTTGAAGACGATGTGGAGGTGTATTCTTTGATACATTGTTGATTTGTATCCGTAAATTTATTTTCTGATGTCGGAACGCATTGAAATATTGAAACAGAAAATATCCGTACTTCCTGAAACTCCGGGTGTATACCAATATTTCAATAACGATGGAAAAATAATTTATGTAGGTAAGGCTAAGAACCTGAAACGGCGTGTTTCTTCCTATTTCAATAAAAAGCACGATTCTCCTAAACTTAATGTACTTGTCCGAAATATATATGACTTGAAATATATAGTAGTCGAGTCAGAGGAGGATGCACTGCTTCTCGAAAATAATCTGATTAAAAAATACCAGCCACGATATAATGTGCTGTTGAAAGACGGTAAAACATATCCATGGCTTTGTATAACACGCGAGATGTACCCTCGTGTATTCAAGACACGAAGTGTGATTAAAGGTGCAGATTATTTCGGACCGTATTCATCGAGTTGGACTCTTGATGTGCTAATAGAACTGATACGTGAACTATATCCTATAAGAACTTGCAAATTGTACATAACGCCAGAGTCAATTGCAAGCGGCAAGTTTGATTTATGTCTTCAATATCATATAAAAAATTGCCTTGGTGTCTGTCACGGATTGCAGAGCGTGGAGGATTATCGGCGGATGATAGACGAGATAAAAGAGATAGCACGTGGAAATAGTCATGCGGTAACTGATTATCTTATAACTCAAATGAAACAACTTTCATCAGAATACCGTTTTGAAGAGGCTCAAAAACTTAAAGAAAAGTACGATTCTATCGTAAAATACCAATCAAAGACAATTATCACAACTGTCAGTGACGACAATCTTGATGTATTTTCATACGATGATGACGAAGATGCTGCGTATGTCAATATATTGAGGATTGCAAAAGGTTCGGTTGTGCAGGGATTTACAATCGAATATAAGAAGAACCTTGATGAGACTCCTGAGGAGATACTTTCACTTGCAATTGTTGAGTTGAGAGAAAGGCTTAAAAGTAACTCACATACTATTATTTTGCCTTTTATGATTGATTTGCCATTGAAAAATGTCGAATTAATCGTGCCTCAACGTGGAGACAGAAAAAAATTACTCGATTTGAGTTTGCAGAATGTACGGCAATATAAAGTGGATAAATATAAGCAGAGTGAAAAACTGAACCCTGAACAGAGAGCAACGAAACTACTTAAAGAAATCAAAGAGAGGCTTCATCTTAAAAGATTACCGAAACATATTGAGTGTTTTGACAACTCTAATATATCGGGTACAAATGCCGTGGCTGCCTGTGTAGTGTATAAAAGCGCGAAACCATCGAAAAAGGATTACCGAAAATACATAATAAAAACTGTAGAAGGACCCGATGACTATGCATCGATGCAGGAGGTGGTCAGACGTAGGTACAGTCGTATGGTGAATGAAGGAGCCCAATTACCTGATCTAATTATCACAGACGGTGGAAAAGGACAGATGAGCGTTGTAAGTCAAGTAGTACATGATGAATTAGGATTGGATATTGAGATAGCCGGACTGGCCAAGGATGATAAACACCGGACAAGCGAGGTGCTTGTAGGCGTACCGCCTATGGCAGTTGGACTTAAACCTAATGAGACGCTGTTTAATTTTTTGGCTTCGATGCAGGATGAAGTTCACCGTTTTGCTATAACATTCCATCGTGATAGGCGTTCAAAATCACAGGTACATTCTGAACTGGATGTTATTGCCGGAATAGGTGAAAAGACCAAAGCAGAACTTCTGAAGTCTTTAAAATCTGTCAGACGTATCTCTTCAGCATCTGAAGGCGAGCTTCAAAAAATAGTCGGAAAGCGCAGAGGTTCAATAGTTTATAATTATTTTAAAAATAAAATAGAGTCCTGAGAATCGTATATTTGTTTATTAGCTATGCAACAGTACAGCTTGTGCGATTGTGAGACCGGAATTTATTGTGTTTAATTTGTAATTTTGCTTTATGAAAAAAGTTTTGAACATCTTGTCTGTATTTTCTGTTATATGTGTGCTATTTTCATCGTGTGGGAACAGTGCCATTCCAGATTCTAAAATTACGGTGGGTGTCTATATAGATTCCATTCCTGATGATAGGCAGTTGTCTGTAGACATATATTTTGACGATGAGAAAAGAGGGGAAAACATAATAGTCGGTACTGAAAATAATCATAGAAAAATATTCAGCAGTGCAGGTGAAGATATATCGCTTTATGACTCGCTGACTGTGAGCGGTTCTTTCTCGAATGGGGAAATAATCGAAGGTTTTAGAATAGTGCATTATTTTTCAGACAGTCTCCTCGCATATGATTTTAATGAATATGGTTATCTCAAAGCAGATACTTTTGGTGTAGTGCCATATTATCATTATATACCATATACAAATGACAGTACTGTTATGCAAGATAGTATAAAATAGTATTATGAATCTGTTTTACGGTGACGATATAAATCTGATTACAGGAGATATGAAAAGACCTGTCGCTGCGACAATAGGTTTTTTCGATGGTCTGCATGTAGGCCACAAGTTCCTTATTGAAAGGCTTGTTTCCATTTCTAAGGAGCGCGGTTATGAGAGTATGGTCATTACGTTTTCCAATCATCCACGATTAGTGTTTTCTACTGAGAGTGATCTGAAATTACTGTCTACAGGCGAGGAAAAGCGCAATATGATATCTAATTATGGTGTGGATTATTGTCTTATGTTGAGGTTTACAAAAGAGTTCGCTACAATGACATCCGGACAGTTTATGGAGGTATTAGCGGAGAGGTTTCATGTAAAACTTTTGCTGGTCGGGTATGATCATCATTTCGGCAGTGACGTACGTTCCGGGTTTGATGATTACAAGCGGTATGGCGCAGAGTGTGGGGTGGAAGTATTACGTATGAAGCCAGTTGTGCGTAGTGGGCTCACAGTGAGTTCATCTAAAATAAGAAAAGCACTGATGAATGGCGATATATCTTTAGCTAACAATATGTTAGGATATCATTATAGTGTTACAGGATGTGTCGTCAAGGGTAATCAGATAGGGCGTAGCATAGGTTTTCCTACGGCGAACCTTTATGTTGACAAGGAAAAGCTGCCGCCAAAATGTGGCGTATATGCTGTGTGGGTTGAGGTTTGCGGGTGCGTCTATCCTGGTATGATGAATATTGGGTCACGTCCGACAGTAGGAGGCGATAAGGTGACTTTTGAAGTTAATATCATAGGATATGAAGGGGATATTTACGGCGAATTTGTCTGTATATCGTTTGTAGCTTTCATAAGGGATGAGATAAAGTTCGAAAGTATCGAACTGCTCAGAAAGCAGCTTGAGAAGGATAAAGAAAAGGTATTAAGCATATTGAGTAATTGAAAAGAAGAATTTATGAGGAGTTTCAGAATAGAAAATAGAGAGGAGATGGAGGCGATAATAGGGGAATGCCGGTCATGTACGGTGAGCATGACGGACGGGAATGAACCGTACTGCATACCTATGTCGTTTGTTTACAGTGGTGGTAAAGTGTATCTACATTCGGGTAAAGAGGGGAAGAAGTATGATATACTACGAAAGAATAACAGGGTTTGTATAGCTTGGTCCGTGATAGAAGAAGGTATCCGTTATCAGGACAAGGAGATAGGGTGCAGTTATTCCATGCGGTGCAAGAGTGTTCTTGCTAAGGGTAAGGTGAAGTTTTTGGATGACGATGATTTGGAGTGTAAGCGGGAAATATTGGATCTTTATATGTCATCGTTTGTGGATTATAAGGTGAAGTATAGTGATCCTGCTGTACGTGCTGTGCTTATATGGGAGGTGGCAATAGAGGAGATGAGCGGGAAATATATCGGGTATAATCCTGATAATAAGAAGTGATTATTTTTTTGCGTTCAGATATTTGCGGTATGTAAGAAAAGATGTATCTTTGCATCCGCAAAATGGATATGCGGAAATAGCTCAGTTGGTAGAGCACAACCTTGCCAAGGTTGGGGTCGCGGGTTCGAGTCCCGTTTTCCGCTCTATGTCGGAGCGGTGATCAGCGCACTGAGTAGATAGGTTCTACTGCCCGAATGGTGGAATGGTAGACACGAAGGACTTAAAATCCTTTGGCCATTGCGGCTGTGCGGGTTCGAGTCCCGCTTCGGGTACTATTAAGAGTAAAAGAGTCTGGAAACCATTATGGTTTCCAGACTCTTTTTTTATCATATTTGAGTCGGTTTTCTTTTCCAGCCTTTCACTGTGAAGTATGTACCCACAATGATGAAGGGTATGCTGAGCAGCTGTCCCATGTTGAGCAACATCCCGCTTTCGAAAGCTACCTGATCCTCTTTTATAAATTCTATAAAGAAGCGGAAGAGGAATATCGATGCTATGCATAGCCCGAACAAAAAGCCACGCTTGATGTGATGTTGCTGATATTTGTAGAAGTAGATGATTGCCAATGCGATTATGAAATAGGCCAACGCTTCGTAGAGCTGCGCGGGATGGCGTGGAAGGGTGTCTATCCTGTCGAATATGAATGCCCAAGGCACTGTGGTCGGGCAGCCGATTATTTCTGAGTTCATGAGGTTGGCGAGGCGTATGAACCCTGAAGCTATTGGTGCGCCGAGCGCGATGAGATCCATGAGTTCAAGCGGGTGCATCTTTGTCCTGTAGCAGAAGAGCAGCAGGAAAATGATGACTCCGAGTGTGCCTCCGTGGGAGGCGAGTCCGGCGTAGCCCGTGTAGTGCCACCCGGTGTTGTCTATTTTTACGGGCAGGAATATCTCTAAGGGGTGTGTGAGATAGTAGCCGGGTTCGTAGAAAAGGCAGTGGCCGAGACGGGCACCGAGGAATATGCCGAGGAATGTGTAGATGAAGAGTGTGTCGAACTCCTTCATGTCACGCCCGCTGCGCCGATAAGCCAGATAGACGACGTAGACGGAGATGGCGAGTCCGATGAACCAAAGGATGCTGTACCAACGGAGGGTGAAGCTGCCGATGGAGAATATTATCGGGTCCGGATGCCAGTGGATGTAGGCTAAGGTGTTCATAGTCTGTACTGCTGTTTATAGGATTGATATGCGGTGTGCCGATGAACTGCTGCCGTTGTTTAGTTGCAGAATGTATATTCCGGGTGCGATGTCGGGCAGCGACAGGGTGTGGGGAGTGTTTGCCGATGTCTGCCGGAGGATGCGGCGACCGCCGATGTCGAACAGTTCTATGGTGATTTCCCCCTGCATGTCAGTGTCTATGCAGATGAAGTCATGCGCAGGATTGGGATATATGCGGGTGTGACCTGATGCATCTGTCCCTAAGTCTGCGGATGTGACGCTCCCAGTCTTGACCGGGAGCGAGGCATAGAGTGTGCGCCCTTTGGAGGTAGCACTTATTGTGATTGTGGTTTCTCCAGCCATTTTAGGAGTGATGGAGAGTATGTGGCCTGATATGACAGCGTCGATGAGCGATGTGTCAAATGTATCGGCGAAGGCATAGTGTATGCCGTGTATGCTGGAGTTCTGTCTGTTGGGTGCGCGTGTCTTGCGTGGGGAGGAGAAGTCGACGGGGTCGAATAGTGTATCGAGATCTATGATGTATGTGCTGTCGCCGATTATGTCTGTAGGCGGCAGGCTGTCTACAGTGCGGCGGTCATTGAAGTTGTCCATGCAGAAATATGCAGGTGTGGTGGAATAGCCGTCGGCAGTTTTCGAACTCGTGAGTGTGAACATGATTTTTTCTACTGTGCCGAGGGGTCTGAGGTCAAACCACTCCCATGTGTCGATACAGTAGTGTTCTGAAGCGTCGGGCGAACGGTAGTCGGCAAGGTAGAAGTCTGCCCGGCCTGTGATTTTATTGTCACGGATTCCGTAGGCGGTCAGGAGCAGGGAGTCGCCGGAGATGAAAGGGTTGGGTACACTGGTGTAACCATCGCCGTTAAGTATGGCATCTTTTACGCGGGCGGTGTTCGTGACATAAACTCCGGACGGGGAGAAACGGCGGATGCCTGAGGTGTATCGTATGTAGTGCGATGAATCGGGGCATACGACAGAGTAAGTGTCAGACATATATCCTCCTCCGGCGGCGGATCGGAAGATAGTGGAGTCATGGCCGTTGTATTCGGCAGATGTCTCGTTGGAGAGAGCGAATCCGTTCCACCATGATGTGCTGTGGTTTGTGATGCTGAAGTTATAGTATCCGCTGTTCCAAGATGTCTCACTGCCTTCAATGGGGTCTTCGGGAGTGCTGCCATGCCAATGGCTTTCTGCGGGGAGCGGGGTGTCTTCGAATGTGGCTACGGTACAGTTGTCCATCAGCGAGAGAATCAGGTCTGCGGTTGTCGTCATGCCGTCAGCATCGCGGAATGTTACTGCGGCGTGATATATGCCGGTGGGGACTGCCGAATCAGGTGATATAGTGATGTAGTCACCTTCAGATGGGCGGTCTGCGATGTTCATTGGTGAGGCTACGGTGTCTGTGAAATGGACAGAGTAATAGACAGGTGTCCCAGTGCAGCTGTACATGATGTCCAATGCGGTGTCGTTGAGACAGAGTGTGTATGCATTATCCGTGAAAGTTATGTTGAGGGGGCAGGCTCTCAATGTGGTATAACAGTCCGGATGGAAAGGGAATTTGAGGTCACACTGATAGCAGGTCTTATCGGCAGCCGGGGAGCTGAAGGTCTGTCCTGTGCTGAGGGTAGAGTCCGGATTGTCCGCGTTGTGCCATCGGTACAGGTAGCCGTCCGGTGCTGTCCATTTGTTGTTTCCGGCGGTGGAATTAACTGTGATTTTTAGCGGGGATGTACTTATGGTGTAGTATGTATAGCCGAAGTGCGCCCCGTTTCTACAGTCGGATGTGGTGAGGCGGAGATAGAGCGTCTGCCCTATGAAGGGGCTTAAATTGACAGATACGGTTTCCCAACTGTTCCATAATATATCGTAGTCCGGGTTGTCGGGATATAAACTGTAGCTGGTGATATTGATGTCAGAGGAACAGTGTTCAAATCTGTTGTCCACATCAAACGATACGCACTGGTCTGTCAGTTCCTGCCTGTTCCTGTCAAGCAGGGTCACGGAGAACCGGGCTTTTTCGCCTGCGCTATGGTCTTCGTTTTGGAATAATGCCATGAACCGGATGGTCAGGTTGGCATTCTCTTCGGTTACTTTGAAACGGTATTCAATCTGTTCGGCACAGCCTGTTCCAGGGTTTCCAAGCCGGACGGCAGGCTGGTTGTATGGTGTGTTGATTAATATGCCTATCTGTGCATCGTGAATAAGTCCGTCGTATACAGTGTGGCGGCTGGCTGGTGATTCTGTGCCGGAATCTACGGGGGCACAGGGGCGGAACTGAAGCTCGTCAGTGTTGATGGAGTCAGCAATGTAGCAGAATGTGTCCGCCCCGTCGAGGTCTGTGTAGTTTATAGTTTCCGGGACTGAGGGACGGCGGACGGTGATGGAGGATGATGCCCAGTTTGACCATTCATCCGTTACGGGGCAATAGGAGCGGATGGAGAAGAGGAATGTGAAAGCGGTATCCTCGACAGTTATGGGCGTTGCGAAGCGTGGTTGCATCGGTAGGTATGTGTATTCTTCCGCCTGATGGCCAAAGCTGTATCTGATTTCGCACGTGTCGTGCGGAGTGCTCCATGTGGCGAAGATGCTGTCGGCAGTATGGAAGAGGGTTATGCCGTCCGGAGGCAGGCATGACGCGTTTTCGGGAGTGATGCTGATGTTGTCTATGAAGACGCTTTGTGGCTGTACGGTCCGGTAGCCGCCACCGATGATGACGCCCGGTCTCTCTTCTTCGAAGTGATGGACGAAGAGGAATAGGAGCTTGCACGGAGAGCCGAGGGATGTTATTGTAGTGTTGTATTTGGTGTGGCCGGTCACGGGGTCGGGGGTGAATGTCCCGTTAGCAAGGAGGTACTGGCCGAGCAGCGTACCGTTTTTTATCTGTTCTAATGTAGTGTAATCCAGTTCTATATCAAGGTCTGCGGGTATCCAGTAGACGAGTGTGTCGCGGAGGCCGGTTGCGGGGAGCGAGCAGAAGTCGAACGAGAGGCGGTATATGCCTCCGGCGAGTGTTATTGTGCGTTCGGCCATTGAGCAATAGAACATTGAATAGAGGTTATACGGGTAGTTGTTGATGGAGGGGTCAATGTCAATGTAGAGGCCGCGTGATGTATTGCCCGGGGTAGAGCCGATGCGCCATCCGGTGAAAGATACGGTGTCGTGGAAGTTTTCGATGTGCCAAAGGGTGCATTCGGCGGTGTCTTCGAAATCGCAGCTGTATGAGCGGAGCTGGGCGTACGAAAAGGCCGGCGTGGCGGCAAGGACGATGGCGGCCATGAGGCGTAACAGGGTTTTCATGCTTTGTGGTTTTAACAGGTTATAAATGTCAACGGGGCAAAGGTAGTTATTTTATTCTGTACGGCGTGGCGTGAAGGTGATGTTTCTGCGCGTCGGTACGGGGCGGATGGCTTGGAGTTAGGGAGCTGTTCGCTTGAGAGTACGTGTTTTTAACTTTTCTTTGTATTGCCGCGGCTTGTATTCTTGTATTGCTGTGTGTGTTGAGTTTATGTGCATGGGTCGGGTGAATTAGTCATATTAGGGATAAATTAATCCTTTTTGTCTGCGGAATGGATTAACTTTGTGGCGTAACCGTATATGTGAGGATAATGTGTAAGGAGATGCTTTTGGAGTGGGGCGATGGTTTCCGTCAGAAGATGTGCGGTCTGTGTGTGACGGAGCTTGGGCAGGGGATGCGGGGTTCTATGCTGGATTGCCTGCTGGAGGTATGGAGAGCTTCTGTTCGTGCCAGTCACCGTTTTCTGACGGAGGAGGAGATTGGACGGCTTGTTCCGCAGGCTGAAGAGGCTTTGCTGCATATCAGTACGTTGTGGGTGGTGCAGGACGGAAGTAGTCCTGTCGGCTTTATGGGTGTGCAGGAGAGGAAGATAGAGATGCTTTTCCTTCATCCCGATTATTTCAGGATGGGGTTGGGCAAGGTGCTTGTGCAGCGGGCGTTCCGCGAACTGGATGTGGAGTTTGTCGATGTCAATGAGCAGAATCCTGACGCCACGCGGTTTTATGAGCGGATGGGGTTCAGGGTGTTCAAGCGTAATGAGCGCGACAGTGAAGGCAATCCGTACCCTATACTGGAAATGAGGCGTATGGGTGCAATGGGCAGTGAGTAGCCCGGCCTTTATGCTGTTGCCGTGGACATGGGAAACAGGCAGGCCAATCAGGATTTACGGATGAGGCACTTGACTTTCATTATAGTATGAGGGCGACGGTCATGACGGAGGGGGGCATAATGCGGGGCATGGTGGTCTTTGCCATGCCGCTTATGCTGGGCAATATACTCCAACAGTTTTATAATCTGGCCGATACGTTCATTGTGGGGCGTTTTATCGGTGCAGGTGCGCTGGCGGCGGTCGGTGCGGCGTATGCGCTGATGGTCTTCATCAACTCCGTGCAGCTGGGCCTGTGCATGGGCAGCGGTACGCTTTTCTCTCTCCATTTCGGTGCGGGGCGCATGGACAGGCTAAGGCATGGGGTCTATGTGTCGTTCGTGTTCATAGGGCTGATTACGGTGGCGCTCAATGTGGCGGTCTTTCTGCTTATTGACCCGCTGATGAGGCTGCTGCAAGTGCCCGGCGATGTGTACGGCATGATGCGGGAGTATCTGCTCGTGGTCTTTTGCGGAATAGGTTTCTCGTTCATATACAACTTTTTCGCGTCGCTGCTGCGTGCGGTCGGGAACTCTGTCGTGCCGCTGGTCGCGCTGGTGGTGTCGGTGGTGCTCAATGTGGTACTCGATATCGTATTCGTATGCGTGTTCGGCTGGGGTGTGGCCGGGGCGGCATGGGCGACGGTCATTTCCCAGGGGGTGTCGGCGGCGTGGCTTACGCTTTACACGATGAGGCGCATGGCGGAGCTGTTGCCCGGCAGGGAGGAGAGGCGTTTCAGTCGGAGTGTGCTGGGCGAGATAGGGTCGTATTCGCTGCTGACGTGCCTTCAACAGTCGGTGATGAACTTCGGAATACTTATGGTTCAAGGGCTTGTGAACAGTTTCGGGACGGCGGTGATGGCGGCCTTTGCGGCTGCGGTTAAGATAGACACGCTGGCCTATATGCCCGCTCAGGATTTCGGCAATGCCTATTCGGTGTTCGTGGCGCAGAATTACGGGGCTTCCAAGGTTGACCGTGTGCGGCGCGGCACTCGCGGTGCTTTTGCCCTTGTTTCGGCGTTCTGTTTGGCGGTGTCGGTGCTGGTGTTTATCTTTGCAGAGCCGCTCATGGGGGTGTTCGTGGGCGATGAGCCGGAGATAGTGCGTATCGGCAGCGGCTATCTGCGCATCGAGGGGGCATTCTACTGCGGCATAGGTATACTTTTCCTGCTGTACGGCTATTACCGTGCGGTGCGCAGGCCGGCGTTCTCCGTGGTGCTGACTGTCATTTCGCTCGGCACACGGGTGGCGTTTGCATACGCGCTGTCGGCCATTCCCGCTGTCGGTGTGGCGGGTATCTGGTGGTCTGTGCCGGTAGGGTGGGCTTTGGCTGATGCCGTCGGACTGATATATTACCGTAAAATCAACAGGTTACATAACGATATAGCATTATGAAGATAGTACTTCTTGAACCGCTCGGCATATCCCGTGAGCGGCTTGAAATGTATGCGGCACGCCTGAGGGCTGCGGGTCACACGTTTACGGCTTATGAGCGCGACGACAGTCCGGCTGTCGAGGCGGAACGGGCGAAGGATGCCGATGTGATAATGATAGCCAATATGCCTCTCGAGGCGGAGGTTATCGAGGCGTGCAGTGCATTGAAATTCATCGATGTGGCGTTTACGGGCGTAGACCATGTGGCACTCGAGGCGGCGCGGCGTAAGGGCGTGAAGGTGAGCAACGCGGCGGGCTACTCTACCCGTGCCGTCTCGGAACTTGCACTGTGCATGATGCTTTCGCTTCTGCGCAATGTGCCGCAGGTCGAGGCGCGATGCCGTGCCGGGCAGACGAAGGAGGGGCTTGTAGGCAGTGAACTGTGCGGTAAAACTGTCGGCATAGTGGGTGTCGGCGCGATAGGCGGGCGTGTGGCGGAACTGTGCCATGCTTTCGGGTGCAGGGTGCTGGGCAGCAAGCGTACGGTTCGCGGCGATGAACCGTCGTACATAGAGTTCATGCCGCTCGATGAGCTGTTGAAACAGAGCGATATAGTGTCGCTTCACTGCCCGCTCACGGAAGAGACGCGGGGACTCATGGACGCACGGCGCATTGCCCTGATGAAGCGCGGTGCGCTGCTGATAAACACGGCGCGGGGAGCGGTGGTTGACAGTGCCGCCCTTGCCGATGCCCTGCGCAGCGGACATCTCGGCGGTGCAGGTGTTGATGTGTTCGAGACTGAGCCGCCACTGCCGACAGACCATCCTCTGCTCCACTGCCCGAACACGATAGTGACCCCTCATGTGGCCTTTGCTTCGCGTGAGTCTATGGAGGCGCGTGCGGAGATTGTTTTTGACAACATCACGGCATGGATGGAGGGTCGGCAGCAGAATGTGGTGCTGTGACGGCGGCGCGATAGTGTTTACGGCTCAAAAATATGGTTTTTTGCCGATTTGCGGCTCATTTCTGAGCCGCAAATCGGTATAAACGGCTAAATTTGCACCGCAAAATAGGAATAAGCAAACTGTCAAATAAAACATTCATTTGCCTATACTCTCGGTTTTCACTATCTTTGCACCTGACGGTGCAAGACAGGAGGCGGTTCGGCA
Organism: Candidatus Aphodosoma intestinipullorum; assembly: GCA_017694515.1. Taxonomy (GTDB): domain Bacteria; phylum Bacteroidota; class Bacteroidia; order Bacteroidales; family Paludibacteraceae; genus Aphodosoma; species Aphodosoma intestinipullorum. Next base: position 2,945 of record JADIMV010000086.1, on the reverse strand, counting down.
ATGCTCAAACAAGTTTGGCATTGCGCTCACCTTTCACTATCTTTGCACTCTGAAAATAGTGACGCGCATAAGCCGTTATATCCTGCGCTCTGCGCTATTTCGCTGACAAGACTAATGTCAAGGAGACTTTCACATATCGCAATGATGGTTTTCGCCGTGTTCTTCCTCTGGATGTCGCACGGCGTGAACATCTATCACTTCTGCTGCACGGCGTGTGAGGACTACGGCAGGGATATCTTCCTGCTCGCCTCGTGCGAGGAGGTGCATGACAGCCACAGCTGCCCGGACAGTGGCGGTTGCGTTTGCTGTACGCCCAAGGTGAACCATGACGATTGCGCCGCTCCGTCGTGTATGCACTTTGCGCCCGCCGATGACGGAGGTTGCGGTCTGCTCCACTACTCTATTGACATTCAGCACATAAATAACGTCCAATATAACTTTTACGTTCCCGTATGCACCGTGCCCGACCTGCTGACTTTCAAGGCCGTCTCTTTGTCCGGACATACGGTTGCGGCGCATTTCTTCAGCGACATACCGCTTCATGACCTTTCGGGGCGTGACCTGCTCTCCCTCGTTTCCACACTTCTGATTTAGTATTCCGGTTACAGCCGCCGTCACGTGCGGCATACGCATTTCCGGGCGTTGTGGCGTATCCGGACCTACAATCATTTGTAATCACTAAATCAGACAACTCATGAAATATATAACATCACTGTTCATAGCGTTATTCATATCCATATCCCTCTTTGCCGACCTGCGCGGCACAGTCGTCGATGAAAACGGCGAGCCCATTATCGGTGCGGAACTCGTGTGGCTCAATACTGTCACCGGCGGGGTGACTGATGTCAACGGGAACTTCCACATCCGCACTGTCGAGGGCAACAACCTGCTGAGGGTCTACTACATATCTTATCAGACCGACACAATCGCAGTGACCGACACCGCCGCTCCGCTTAACATTGTCATGCGAGAGGAGTCCATTGCGATAAAGGATGTCACCGTATCCGGGCGTGCGGCGGCCACTATCACCTCGCGTATCTCTCCGCTCCAGACACAGAAAATCACCGGCGCGGAGCTTTGCAAGGCTGCCTGCTGCAACCTCTCCGAGAGCTTCGAGACGAACGCCTCCGTCGATGTGGCCTATGCCGATGCGGCGACCGGAGCGAAACAGATACGCCTCCTTGGCCTGGCCGGCACATACGTGCAGCTTCTCACCGAAAACACCCCCGGCATACGCGGCCTTGCTCAGAACTACGGCATGGAGTACATCCCCGGCGCGTGGATGGAAAGCATTCAGGTCTCGAAAGGAACTTCTTCTGTAATAAACGGTTATGAGGCCACTACCGGACAGATAAACGTTGAGTACCTCAAGCCGAACACACAGGACCCCATAGCCCTCAACGGTATGTTCTCCTCCAGCCTCCGTGGCGAGCTTAACGCCACAGGCGGATGGGATATAAACCCCTACGTTTCGACTGGCGTACTGGCGCACTACAAGACCGAGCAGTGGGGACACGACGGCAACGGCGACGGCTTCATGGATATACCCAAGAGCCAGCAGGCCAATGTCCTCAACCGTTGGTACATCAAGCGTGGCGACTACACTGGACAGGTGCTTGTGCGCGGCCTCTACGATGAGCGCATCGGCGGCCAGTTCCCCTCCGCCGCCAAGGGCTATGACCCCTACAGCATAGGCATTTACACATGGCGTGCCGATGCTTTCGTGAAAAACGGCTATGTCTTCGACCCCGAGCGCGGCACAAGCCTCGGCGTGATAGTCAGCGGCTCATACCACAATCAGGATGCCGTCTATGGCCGCCGCTTCTACGACGGGGCGCAGGGCAACCTCTACGCCAACGCCATTTTCCAGACCAATTTTACCGATGAGCATAAACTCGTGGCGGGCGCGAGCGTCAATTTCGACCACTACACCGAGCGGCTTGATTTCCGTGATGACGTGTCGATGGGCGACGGCTCTATGAACTTCGACCGTCAGGAAGTTACGCCGGGCGTGTTTGCAGAGTATTCGTTCAACTACCGCGAAAGTCTCTCCCTGCTGCTTGGCCTGCGCGGTGACTGGAGTTCACGCTACGGCTTTTTTGTCACTCCCCGCTTCAACGTACGCTACTCCCCGTGGCAATGGTGGAACATACGCGGCTCTGTCGGCCTTGGCTACCGCAGTCCGAATCTCTTGAGCGACAACGCCTTTGTCATGCCAACGAGCCGCCGCATAGTAGTCACTGAGGAGCTTGCTCAGGAGCGTGCGCTCAATGCAGGTGTCAGCACCACGTTCTACATCCCCATCAGCGGGCGCGAACTCCAGATTTCGGCGGAGTACTACTATACCAACTTCTTTGAGAGTGTCGTGGTTGATATGGATTCCGACCCCCACGCCATCATATTCTCCAACCTCAACGGCGGGCGGGCATACGCGGGCAATGCACAGATAGAGGCCACTATGGAAGTGCTGAAAGGCTGGACCATGACCCTTGCCTACCGCTATACCGACGTGCGGACAACCATCGGCGGCTGCCTTGTCGAGAAGCCGCTCACCAACCGTTTCAAAGGTCTTATAACCACGTCCTACGTGACGCCGCTCAAACGTTGGCAGTTCGACCTCACGGCGCAGTTCAACGGCGGTGGCCGTATGCCTGTGCCAGATGCCGCAAACCCGCTTTGGGACAGCGAGTTCCCGTGGTATCCGCAGCTCATGGCGCAGGTGACCCGCTACTTCCGCACATGGTCCATATACCTCGGTGCGGAGAACATAACCAATTTCACCCAGTCTAATCCGGTCATCAGCGCAACCAACCCGTGGAGCGGCGATTTCGATGCCTCCATGGCGTGGGGACCAATCCACGGTGCGAAGGTCTACATCGGTTTCCGCTGGGCTCTCGACCGCGCTGAGTGATTATAGACAGACAGATTAACTGATTTATAAATAC
>JADIMV010000085.1 GCA_017694515.1 Candidatus Aphodosoma intestinipullorum | reverse complement strand
CATTCCGCCTCGGCTCAATCAATTCAACTCCGCGTTTAATACACCTTCAGATTCCTAATCTCCCATGTGGCAGACTCCGAGTCTGAACAGATATACTTGAACGCTATGCGTGCATTCGCCTTACAGTTCTCAGCCGGCACTGACAGCTCGCCTGATGAGACGTAAGTCCACTTCTGCGTACCATGCGTAACTCCAGTGATTTCTGTCCAAGTAGCCGTTGTCGGGTCACCTTCCGTATAGTCGTTGGACACCCATACGGAGTACCATCCTTCGTCAACACCGACTGTGATACTGCTCTCTGGCCCGCGTGCGTGCTCGAACATCACCTTCGCTTCACGGCCTGTCAGGTCAAGTGCCGGAGTAATGAGCCAGTCCTCATTCTCATGCGAGGCGTTATTTGTATAGCCAGACATCTTTGCTCCATATTGAGTATCCATTACCCACTCCTCATCGCCTTTCACACTATATGTAGTGAACTTGTCAAAGCTCGACTGGTTGTTCAGCGGCTCGTCGAGGAGCGCATTGTTCACATCCACAGGCTCTATGCCGAATGTCTCATCACCCACTATGGCGTAAGTCACATCCTTCACTCCTGCCACAGAGAAATACGGCTCTATTGAGCCATAGAAAATCACCTCCTTCTGATACATATCCGGATTCTCCGGCAGGTTCAGGTTCAGGCGCACATCGCCCGATGGCAGCTGCACAGGCATTGCCTCATCGACAGTGTTGACATCTGCCGTCGCGCCTATCAGGATATTGGTATTATAGCCGTTCTCATTCCCTGCAAACGGCGAGGTAAACTCTGCGGTTGATTCATCATAGCTCTTTTCGTCTGCCTTTATCTGACCCACAATATAGCCCTTGACAAAGAACTTGCCGCTCACCTTGCCCGAGAGTTTGTTCACATCGGCCACCGTATACGGCGATGCCTTCGTACCCTCTCCCTCTGTCTCTATCTCCACTCCTGGCTTCTGGCCTATCTCCGTGCCGTCAATCACAGCAAATGAGACATTCTTGATGCCCGGCAGACCGCAATAGTCAGTCAGGTCACCATAGAGTACAACCTCCTTGCCTATATTGTCCTTGTTATCCACAAGGTTAAGCGCACTCCTTATCTCTCCGGCTGGCAGCTGAACAGGGAAATATTTGTCGTACTGTAACTCTCCGGCCTCGTCCTGAATAAGAATATTCGAAGGTACACTGCAAGTATCCGCCCCGGCAATCCACTGGTTGTCAGCACCTATGCAATAATAGCCTACTATCACGCCCTTCACATATCCCGTCTTGCCTTGGTTCTGCTGAGCCTCAGCCACTGTCCACGGGTCATCGAGTGTCGAGACTGTCGAGTCCTGCGGATTATCAGGATCTGGAGGTTCAGGCGGGTTTATCGGCTCAGGACACGCCGTCAGTATCATAGCCAGCATGGCCAGCAACGGAAAGAATTTCAAGTTTTTCATAATCCACAAATTTATATTGGTTAGTAAATTGCTTTCATACCCTGAGCATTATGCACCTCGCGGGAGAATTACTCCCCCTCCCGCGCCGTGCAGGGAAGCCTCACTTGAACTCACCTATATCCTCTCTACTACGGATAAGCAGCTGATATGTAGAGCCATATATCGACAGTATGCCGGTCACGTCTCCCGTCCCCTCTGGGATGGTGTCGGCGTAGAAGTTCGAGTAGCCGCTCGTGCGGACTATCATCGATGTGCCGTCGGCGAACTTCAGGTTCTGGTTCGTGTTCTCCTCTTTCACTGCCCATGTGGCCGTACCTCCATTGTCGAACGTCACGTTCTTCAGCGTCACGAGAGTGCACGTCTTGTCCATCGTGAGGTCATTTTTCGAGGCTATCTCCGTAGGCGCAGGCACTTGTGACATATCCGGCACACCGCTCGGATAGTAGTGCTTGTATGGATACTCGCCCGTAGTCGGGTCTTTGAATGCCTCCCAGCTCCAGTCCCAGCGGCCCATCTCGCCCGCGTCCTCCGCGCCAATCTGATAGCCGCCCCTGTAATCGCCGAAATACAGCCCTTTGAGCTTGACGAATACGGTCTGCCCCACAGGCATTATATTGTACATATTCACTTGGTCTATCGCGAGGTTGATGCCCCCGGTCTCGTCTTGGAGGTAGAGCGACTTGTATATGTTGCCCGACTCGTCGTCACCTGTTATAACGCCTTTGATAATCCAGTCCTCCTCCACCTTCTGCGGTTTCTGCGATGGATTTGTTATCTCGTGCTTGGAGCGCAGCTCCGCTATCGTCATATTCGCCTCCCAGTCATACACCGGGAACTCCGGCTCTGGTGCGGTATAGTTCTCGCACGCCGTGAGAGTCGCGGCCACTACTACGGCCGACAGTATATATCTCATCGTCTTCTTCATAATCATTCCTCCTTTGGTCAATCTGTCAATTAATTACCACTACCCTCAGAAGCGGAAGCCCACATTCAGATAGAGCGTCGTGCCGTAGGCGTAGAAATACTTCGCCGGGAAACGGTTCAGGTACGTCTCGCGGTCATACCGCTCGTGCGTGGTGCTGAAGCGCGACTGTTCATAGCCGCCGGTCTTCAGGCGCGTATTGTTCAGTATGTTGGTCGCGCTCAGGTTAATGTTCAGATAGTACTTGTAGTTTATCCTGATGGACTTTCCTATGGAGAGATCCACCGTGATGCCGTCCAGCCCTCCGACAAACTTATCCTGCTCCCTGATGCGGCTGATGAGCGCGGCCTGCTCCGGGTCTGCCGGGTCAAGACCCGCCACCGCGCTCTCCGTGCGGCGCAGCGGGTTGAAGTCCATGTACGTGTTGCCGAAGTAGTTCACGTTCAAGTCTACGAACCAGTATGTCGGATGGAAATAATGTACTCCGAGCGAGGCCGCTATCTCCGGTGCGCCGTCCATATGGAAGCCCTTCACATAAATGGTCTCCTCTTGGTCGGGTTGCAGTCCGTTCTCCATGCTGATGGTTGCCTGCGGGTTCGACGTGTAGATGTTCTGCCCGTATGCCCCGATAGCTGAGAGTGTCACGTAGGGCGACACCTTAACCTCCAATCCCAGCTCCGCGCCCGTATGGCGTTTGTTGTAGCCGTACATGGCGAAATTGATATAGGTGTTATACTCGTCGTTATAGAAGCTGCTCAGCTCTGCCGAGTTCCAGAAACTGGTGTTGTACACCGTAATGCGTCCGTTGACCACCGGCGTGCGGAAATAGTATGTCAGGTCAGCCGAGACATACATCTCCGGCGTAAGGTCTGGTATAAGGTTGGCCTTCACACGCGGCGAGAAATAGGAGTTTGTCGCCAGCGGGGCATTTGTGCCGTGCGCCACATTGAGTGCTATGATATGCCGGCCGGTGATGCGGTAGTTGCCGCCCGCCTTCACGCCGTATGTGAGGAAGTTCTGTATGGGACTCATGCCGTATGAGCCGTTCACGGTCTTGTACCACGATTCGTCATACACCTTGCCGTTGAACGATGACCCCATCACTATGTCCCCGCTTGCGCGTCCGTTCTTCATGTTGCCCTCGCGCCAGAAATTGGAGTATGTTCCTGACCCTGAGAAATAAATGTCCGCGTTGCGCAGGCTGTATGTCGCCGTGGCCCACAGGTTCGCGCTGTTCACGTATATGTCGTAGTCGTAGCCGAATCTGTCGCCGACATACACCTTGCGGTTGGGGTTGTTCAGGTCGTTCTGCATGAAGTCCGCATCCCCGGGGTTGTCGCGCTCACCGTACTGGTCTATGTCAACCCAATAGTTCGCGCCAAGCAGGTCATCCACTAATTTGAAGTGCATACCCTTCGTCGACTGCGCCTCTATCCCGGCATCGAGTTTCCACCTGTCAGTGAACTTATAGTTGAGCACCGATGTCAGTGTCGCGACCGACTGGTCATTCCTTCTGTTCTCCACCATGTAACGCCCGCTCATCCCCCTCTCGTTCGCGAGGTAGTTGGTCTGATAGAGCCTGTCCCAGTTTATCTGACGGTAGGTCTCGTCGTACATCCACATATACTCTCTCATCTCTGCCGCCTGTTCGTTGTCTATCGTACGGTGATAGTTCGGCAGATAGCGGTAGTAGTCCGGTCTCGGGTCAGCGGCCTTGTACCAGTTGAGCGATGTCCGCCCGTCCATCTGGTACTTGTAGCCGAGCGATGTGGTCAGCTTCGACTCCTCGTTGATGTTCCACACATGACTCAATATGGCCATCGGGGTAAACGACTTCACCTGCTTGGCGTTCCTGACCTTGCCGTTCTGGTATCCCCAGTTGGCGTTATAGAAGTTGTTGCCGAACCTGCTTGACTGCGTGCGGAAGAATGTCTGCCTCGGCGTGAGGTCGTATGCCTCCTGTGTCGAACCGGACTGCTGCCCTCTGTGTGTGGGCGAGCCTAACAGCGTGAGCGACAGGCTGTGGCGGTTGTTGAACCTCTTCTCCGCAGCGAGAGACACACCCCATGCGTCGTAGAATGTACCCTGCACATAGCCCTCATCCGCCCAGCGGTACGAGGCCGATGCGGCAAAAGCCCATCCGTTCTCCATCAGACCCGTGGCGTATGTGGCCATGGTGCGCGTGGTGTACGTGCGGTTAGAACCCACTTGGCTCACCTTTAAGCCTTTGCGTATGGCCGAGGCGCGGGCGTTGATGTTGGTCGCGCCGCCTAATGCACCGAACGAGAACGAAGCCGCGTCTATGCCCATCACGGCATCCTTGTTCCGCACCATGTCGTTGAGTCCGCCTATCTGGCTGTATGTGAAGAAACCGCGCTCCGCGTCGTCCACCCTTATGCCGTTGATATAAGTCTTCTGATACTCACCCCGGTAGCCGCGCACGCGGAAACGCATCGGGCCGAACACATAGCCCGCCGTCGAGGAGAATATGTCGCCGCCCGATGTGAGCAGCCCCGATATATTCTGTGTGGATGAGATAATGCCGTCCTCGCTGTCATACTCGGCCTCGGACAGCGATATAATCATGTCCTCTCGCATCTCCTCATAAAGGTCAGGCTTGACGGATACATCGCCTAAATTTACATCACCGTCTACCCTTATCACTTGACGCACAGGCAAGAACCCGGCTGCGCGTACCACGACCGTCTCCTTCTCCGAGGCGGGTACTTCCAGTGCAAACGCCCCTTCGCCATCGGTCTCGGTCACAATGCCTTTGCCGGCTATCCGGACTGCCGCACCCTCGACAGGCTCATCCGTCCCGTCAATTTTCACCACTCCCCGCACAACGTGCAGCGTCTGCGCCGAAAGCGCGAGAGACGTGAGACACACAAGGAATACAAGTAGAAATTTCTTCATAAGTAGCTGTTCAAAATTAATTGTATATCTCTTGTGAACTGTTTTGCAGCTATTTTACTGCCGTGAAGACGGGAGCATAGCGGGCTATGTGACCGTTAAACGGCGGGAAAAGGGCGCAAAAGAGACGCAAGAGATACAAAGCTTTCATTATTCGGTTTCTTCCCTTATTCTATTTAAGCAAGTAGCGTTTAATTTTGAACTGCTACTTATATTTATTCGCTATCCAGCCTAAGCAATTAACCAAAAATCTGTTGATGCCGTTTGTTAAAATCGCGGCAAGTCCGCGTACCCGACAAATACAGGCTTCAAATCTGATACAAAGGTAGTGATAATTTGCTATGTTCCAAACCCCAAAAACCATTTCTTCAAACTTTAACACAAGCCGCAAAAACAGAAGCGCAAACGTTAATTTTTAAGATCCACACACCACAAAAGCGTTAAATTAAACACTTGTGCAAAGTAAAGACGAAAATACCAAGAGAAATGGCCTGTTGTCCAACCTCTAAAATAGGTTAAAAACACGTGCTCTCGCCTTAGCCGCTCCCTATCCTCCCCCAAGCGGTACGGTGCATTTGCGCCCGCACATGGAAAATCAAAACAGTTTCTTGGCTTGTCCCTACAAACAACTTTTACTACCTTTGTCTCCGAAGACAGTAACAAATATAGTAAAGCGGCAAACAAACGGCAAACAGTCATGCAGTCATGAAAGAAATGTACATAACTCAATTCCACGTGAAAGGTATGTGGCGGCGGATAAACCTGCGCTGGGACAACATACATGATGATGTGAATATACTCGTCGGCATCAACGGCTGCGGTAAAACCACCCTGCTCAATCTGATGGCGGACTTCTACACCGGGAATAAGAATAAGACAAAAGAACTGGCTGAAGATATATACGGGACTGAAACAGAAACGCCTATCACATACATTAGGTCGTTCGACGTGCCTGCCAAGGACAGGAGAAAAACAGAAAGTTTATTGCTTCAGGAACTGAAATTGGTCATCAACCAAAACGGGAACGGGACTTCGTTTTTCGACTACCGGATGAGAATGCTCAATTTCCCCGAACGGGCGGGAATGATACGAATGCGGATAGAACACTTC
>JADIMV010000084.1 GCA_017694515.1 Candidatus Aphodosoma intestinipullorum | reverse complement strand
GCATAAGCCTCCGAACAAGTTCAGTGCTATGCTTTTACGGGAATTCCCGCGTGTATACGGTGTATGCAGGCATGAAGTGCAGGATGGTAAGGTGTTTTGGAGTTGCGGGAGTGTCAAGCTTCAGGAGTAGATGTAATTTATAGTATATAGAAAGTATAATGAAAAAGTATTACGTGTTATTTATGATGCTGGCGGCAATGGTGATGCCGTCGGCTGTGTGCGGGCAGAGGGCTTTGCGGCTTGCGCCCGGTCAAGTGAAAGCAGCGCACGAGGCGCGCAGGGCAGAACGTGAGGAGGCTATGCGGGTCCCGCGTGAGGGTAACTATACGGTGGAGGTGACGGAGTTTCCGTTCACATACGAGTGTGAGGGGAACAGCTACTACACGTTCACGTTTACGCTGGAGAAGGAGTCGATGGTGAAGGTGAATGTCGCAGAAGTGTGGAAAGATGGCGATAACCTGTATGTGTTAGTGGACGGAATGTCAGCAGGTGACTATCCGGAGATGGAGATACGCATGGATGCGGGAGAACATAGCGTCACGTGCCAGATGTACTCTCTTTCCGCGCCGAGGACGGTGGTGATTTCGTTAGGTGAGAAGGTGTACCGCGAGGTTGGTGAGCCGGAGACAACGGACATCACCCTGCCGTTCAAGTCGGGTAAGGTGGATTTTGAGGCTAATGCAGATACTGTGATGAGTACGGTCGTGAATGGTATGGAGGTGTTTACGCGTGCAATCCTATACAGGATAGAGACGGGCGGCAAATGGTTTGTCGGCAATGTGAAGCTGGGCGAGGAGACGTGGTTCAACTACTACGTGACAGCAGCCGAGGCGGCAGGCTCGTATTTCAAGTCGGACATAATGGGATGGGAAGGCGGCAGCGAGACGGAGGCCCTGTATGTGGCAGTCGTCACGACAGGCGAGAGTGCCGAGATAGAGATTGCGGAGATGGATCTGCCTATGGCGGACGATATGTACAAGGATGCGGAGGAGGTGAAGTTGCCATATAGCGGGGAAGTCGTCATAGGCGAAGATGTGCTGTATTCGCCGGAGGATTCGCAGAAGGAGTTGCCGCTTTATTTTACGGCATTGCGGTTCACTCTCGAAAAGGAGACGGAGGTGTTTGTCTCGGATACAGCAGGGTACGGCATGATAGTGAAGTCGGGCGAGATATATTATGCCCCGGAGAGTACGAACGGTAACAGCGGCAGCAGGCTGGACCGGTACAGCCTGAGCGCGGGGACGTATTACTATGTCTGTATGTCAGAAGAGAAGGAGAGGAAGGAGTACGGCCATGTGAACATCATGACAGAGAGGCCGGAGTGGCTGCTCGATGACTATACGGAGGCGGACTATGCGGAGAGGCTGCCGGCGGGGAAGAAGGTGTACGGGACGTTTACGGAGGGTTCGCCCGTCATAGACGGCTACGATTCTGACTGCGGCTATGTGAGAGGGTTCAGCATAGAAGCGGAGGCCGGAAAGGTGTATACAATAGACTTGAGTATGTCAGCAGCCGGAGGCAATAATAATTTCCTCCTTTATGTACTCGGCGGCGGGCAGCTTACGGGCGAAACGGAGAGTGACGCTATAGAGGGCATCAACGGCTGGATGGGGTCAGGAGACGAAAGCGCGAAAATGACGTTCACGCCAGAGGTGAGCGGCACGTACAGGATACTGTTCATGGCGGGACATACGAACGGAGATGTGATGTATTCGCTTATGCTGAAAGAGGAGGCGAAGCCGGAGCATTACAGGGAACTCACGCTGCCCTGCACGATAGACACCGTGATAGAGAGGTATAAGGCGATGGAGCAGGACGGACGCTATTTCTACGGGTGGAAAGTGGCGGTGGATGAGCCGTATGTGCTGACAATGGACATTAAAAACACGTTTGACCCGTACAGGCTGAAAGTGTACTTCGGGAGTCCGAATAGCGAGAATGAAGTTTACGGATATACCGGAGGAGAGGGCTATACCTATTATGCCGAGTTGCTTGAAGCAGGGGAGTATTATATTACTGCGGACGGTTATGAATATGTCCCTGAGGAGGAGAACCATCTGAGAATGGAGGTGGACGGCCTTCCGATGAACCGCTATGTGGAGATTGAGAGCCTGCCGTACGAACTGAGCGTGCCGCCGTCGATGGATGACGCTATGATGAACTTGAATACGGGAGGCTTGTTCTTCGGGTGGAGCTTTTATTGCGACAAGGATACGGCCATCGTGATGGAGTGCATAGCCGACGGCGACACTCTGCTGACAAGCAACGGTTTCCCGACGTGGCATTATGCCGGGAAACAGGACATCACTATCCCCGCCGGGGAGTATGAGGAGTTCAGCCTGACGGTGAGGTATGCCACGGGCGATGAGATAGACACGATGAGCATCGATGAGTTCCTCGACGGAATAGCGGTGAGCGGGACGCTGCCCATGCACATAGAGGGCAAGGTGGACGCGGACTCGAAATATATCACCGGGTCGTATTATGTGGACGACTATATGGCGGAAGGGTACGGCTTCACTGTACCGGAGACGGAGGGCGTATGCTATCTGGAACTGTCAAATGTGCATCTCGGGACGGACTGCATGGCCGCGCTGTTCAGGAAGACGGAAGAGGGGTACAGTCATGTGGAGAGCCAGACACTGACGGGAGAGGATGTGCGCTTGCTGCTGGAGGAAGCGGGAGAGTATTACCTGCTGGTGTGCGAGAGCATGAGTGACTTCAGTTATGACGTGGTGACGCGCAGGTGGTATTCGCTTGACCTGAGCCTGATTAGTGTCAAGAGGACAGTGACAATGGATGAGCTGCTGGACGGAGTGACGGAGTATACGCAGTTGCCGGCGACGGTGGAGGGCGTGATGGACGAAGAGACCCCGGTGGTGAACGACTATTGGTGCGATTTGGACAAGTACGCGGCAGTGGCGTGGAAGATAGACCTGAACGGGCTGAAAGGCAGGGCAGTGTTTTATGTACAGTCGGAGGAGGATCTGCCAGGCAGAGTGATGATATACCGCAAGACGGCAGAGGGCGGATATGAGAGCTGCGGAAGCGAGACGGAAGTGCCGGGCGACTATTATATAGTGTACGGAGTGCTGCCTGAAGAAGGTATTGAGGTGAAATATACGTTGGCGCTGGAAGCTGATATAGCCGAGTATGTGATGGTGGAGGAGCTGCTGAGCGAGGTTACGGAGAGTACGCCGCTGCCGTCGGAAATCAAAGCGGAGCTGACGGCGGGGATGCCGATAGTGAACGATGAGACGTTAAGCGGGTATTACCGTGGGGCGGCGTTCAGGCTCGACATTACAGAGGAGATGGCAGGCACGTCAGGCGGTGCATTGAAGTTCGTTGACAGGCAGACGACGGACGGTGACTACTATACATGGTATTATGCTCTGTACCAGAAGACGGCGGAGGGTTATACGATGAAGGCTTACGGCGATTTGAGTACGACAGGGGCTGTCACAGTGGGCGAGGCAGGAGAGTGGTATCTTCTGATATTGTACAATGCGGAGAATGTGCCGGTATCAACGTCGATGAAGCTGGAGTGGCAGCAGATATCGCGGCCAGACGAGGATAATGCACTCACGATAGAGGAGCTGCTCGCGCAGACAACGGAGGAGTCGCCGCTGCCGCTGAGCGTGAAGGATAAGGCGATGAACGGCACTACGGTATTGACCGAAGGAATTGTAAACGGAGGAACGGCATATATGTTTGCCGATGCGTACAGGGTGACATTGACAGAGCCGATGAACGCTTTCGTGGGTATAAGCTATGTGTACGGCGGAGTGTACCTCGCCGTCTACAGGCAGACGACAGACGGGTATGAACAGGTGATAGCCGGGCAGCTTAACACAGACATCCCGTCAGCATTCGCGATAGGCACGATGTACGGCCTGACTACAGGTGAGTACTATTTCGTGCTGATGGACGGGAACTACGGGCTCAACTCATACAGTATGACAATCGTAGGTGGGGCGGAGACAATAGAGGAGAAGATGCGCAGGTGTGAGGAGACGGAGGATATGCCGACGGAGGTGAGCGATACGCTTGACGTGATGGACGCGGAGGCGTTTGCAATGGTGGACGGAGAGCTGGTTCTGGCCGATGTGTACCGCTTCGAGCTGACGGAGGGGATGAACGTGAGGTTCGAGGCAATCAGCGAGATGATGGGATATATGAGCGGGCAGCGGTATTATTATGACCCGGAGAATGACACGTTTGAATCATACGGAAATGTGCGCGATATGGAGATATACAGGAGCGGGACGTATTACTACGCGGTGTATATGCCTTGCACGCAGGTGCAATATTATTATTCTATTCCCTATAAGCTGACGGCGGGCTGGGCAACCATGTCGCAGCGTGTGGTGAAAGTGGAGGCAACGCCGGAGAGCATCACTGTGGATGAGCCGGACAACGAGGCGGCCATACGGTTGGAGCTGGCGGCGGAGGTGACACTGACGGCCATGACAGACCACGGCGAGCGGTTCGAGATAGAGCATTCGGCATTTGACTGGGTGCTGGATGAGAACATGACAACCGCTACGTATACATATACGAAGGATGGAGCATCGGTTTCAGTTACGGTATATGTCAATCCGGAGATGGTGACCGTCATAGCCACGGCAGGAGAACACGGGACGATAGACCCGGCAGGCGCGGTGGAGACGGCCAAGGGGCTTGACAAGGAGTTCTCGGTATGGGCAGATGCGGGCTATGTGGTCGACGAGGTGTATGTGAACGGGGTTGCCGTGAAGAGCGGACTGGAAGGAAGAGAGTCCGGGACGTATGTACTGAAAGATGCGGCAGAGGGCATGACGCTCAATGTGACGTTCGCTCCGCAGGAGGAGAAGCCGATAGAGGTATTCACTGTAACGGTGGACGTTAATGATGAGACGATGGGTAAGGTTGCCGTGAGCGGCGGGGAGACCGACTGGGAAGGCAAGTATTATAACGGGTCTGTGATAATGGTTCTCGCGGAGGCATATACTGGCTATGAGTTTGTGCGCTGGAGCGACGGAGTGACAGAGCCGGTACGCGAAATCACAGTTACGGAAGACGTGAGCCTGACGGCCATATTCGGCGAGAAGGCGGAGACGTATACCGTGAGTGTGAAGTCGGATGACGAGGCGATGGGACGAGTGGAGATTTCCGGCGATGAGCCTGTGGAGGGCAACGACGTATATGCTGCCGGGGCTGTGCTGAATATTAAGGCTGTTGCGGCAGGGGGCTATGAGTTTATGCGCTGGAGCGACGGTGAGACGGAGGCGGAGCGCACTGTGGTGGTCGAGAGCGATGTGACCCTTGTGGCGTATTTTGCCAAGACTACGCAGACGGACGATGTGCGCCATGAGCGCGAGGGCTTCTCCCTGTACAGTCAAGAGGGCATTCTGTATATAGATACGGAGAAGGCCGATGCGGAGGTGACGGTCTATGACCTTGCCGGACGCAGGGTTTACCGAGGCATGGAACGTGAGGTGTATGTAGGTGTGCCGGGAGTTTATGTGGTCGTGCTTGACGGCGAGAGCCAGAAAGTGGCGGTGAGATAATGGTGAGATAAAGGAGAGTCCAATTCTATAGCGTCCTGATGTGCGGGCGGTACACAATGTGGTGTGTGCCGCCCGCTTTCTTTGTGATGGGGGGAAAAGGACGGGGTGCTGTATTGCAGGTTATTAATATGGCGGTTCGGACTTGGATGAGCTGAGGCGGGGAGGGGGGGAAAAGGATGGCCGGAGGCTTCGGAGGGGCTTCGGAGGAGCTGGCTTAGGGCTTCGGCGAGAGTACGTCTTTTTAACCTATTTTATGACGAGGGAATAGTGATATTTTGTGCTGATGTGGCTTGCGGGGAGGAGGTGATGTGCCGCTGCGGGTGCGGGGGGGTGCGGGATTGACTGGAGAGGGCGAGTGAGAGGGCGTGGAGATATTTTGTGTGTCCCGTATTGCCGTTGTATTGGATATTTTAATTAACTTCGCGCCGTGAAACCTGCACAAAGTCGATGACTTGTGCAATAACCTAATCTAAACTATGGGACTTTTACAGAAGAAACTCAGCAGGTACAAGCTGCCCCAGCTTTATCAGGCCAAGGGTGTGTACCCTTATTTCAGGGAGATTGACAGCGCACAGGATACGGAGGTGACGATGGACGGACGGCGGGTGCTGATGTTCGGCTCGAACTCGTATCTGGGGCTGACGCACGATGAGCGTATCATAGAGGCGGCTGTGGCGGCTACGAGGAAGTACGGGACGGGATGCGCGGGGTCGCGTTTCCTGAACGGTACGCTGGATATCCATGTGCAGCTGGAGGGTGAGCTGGCCGAGTTTATAGGCAAGGATGACGCGCTGGTGTATTCTACCGGATTTTCGGTCAATGAGGGCGTGGTCTCATGTCTTACGGACAGGAATGACTATATAATATGTGACGACAGGGACCATGCGTCGATAGTGGACGGGCGGCGGCTGTCGTTCTCGACGCAGGTGAAATACAAGCACAACGATATGGCCGGGCTTGAGCGCGAACTGGCGAAGTGCCGCGCTGAGTCGGTCAAGCTGATAGTGGTGGACGGGGTGTTCTCGATGGAGGGCGATCTGGCGAAGCTGCCGGAGATAACGGCTCTGAGCGGGCGGTATGACGGCAGTATCATGGTGGACGAGGCACACGGTCTCGGCGTGTTCGGGCGCAACGGGCGCGGAGTGTGCGACCATTTCGGCGTGACGGACAAGGTGGATGTAATCATGGGTACGTTCTCAAAGTCGCTTGCGTCGATAGGCGGCTTTGTGGCGGCGGACAAGGATACTATCAACTGGCTCAGGCACAATTCGCGTTCGTATATATTTTCAGCGTCGAGCACACCGGCGGCTACGGCTGCCGCGATGGAGGCACTGCACATATTGAAGAGCGAGCCGGAGAGGGTGGAGGCGTTGTGGAGCATAACGAATTATGCGCTTGAGAGTTTCCGCAGCGCGGGATTCGAGATAGGGGACACGGAGAGTCCCATCATACCGCTGTATGTGCGCGATATGGACAAGACTTTCGAGGTGACGAAGATGGCGTTTGACAACGGGGTGTTCATCAACCCAGTCATCCCGCCGGCGTGTGCGCCGCAGGATACGCTTGTGCGTGTGGCTCTGATGGCTACGCATACGCGGGAACAGGTGGACAGGGCGGTGGATGTGCTGTCGCAGTGCTTCAGGAGGCTGGGCATTATGGAGTGAGCGTGAAAGTCAGGCAGGCGGGCTGTCTTGTGTGCCGTTGTTTTCGCGTGATGTTATATTCTGTTATGCGTCCGGGCAAATAAGTTGGAATCTGTTCGCTGCAAGGCGTGTTATGCGACCATTGCGAACAATTCGGGCGAATCGGGAAGCGCAGGAGGTAACGGCCTTAGAATGAAAAAGAAAGAGAGTGACCATGTGTATAGAATATTTAGCGGTTTTTATTTGGCCAATTCAAAAATAACCGCTAAACTTGCACAGTCAAATATGAGGACTGCCCCGTGCAGCGAATGTGTTGTGTATGAGACGATAAATCTTATATGAAGAATGGGTTTCCGTCATATACACGTTTCTGTGTGGGATGAAAAAGGAATTGTTCTTACTTTAAAATATCTATTATTATGAACGTACAAAAAATCATGGCCGACCTGGAGGCTAAGCATCCGGGAGAAAGCGAGTACTTACAGGCAGTGCGCGAGGTGCTGGAGTCAGTAGAGGAAGTTTACAACCAGCATCCTGAGTTTGAGAAAGCTAAAATCGTAGAGCGCATGGTTGAGCCGGACCGTATTTTCACGTTCCGTGTTACATGGATTGACGATAAGGGCGAGGTTCAGACCAACCTCGGCTACCGCGTACAGTTCAACAGCGCGATCGGGCCATACAAAGGCGGTCTGCGTTTCCACAAGGCAGTGAACCCTTCGATGCTGAAATTCCTCGGCTTCGAGCAGACATTCAAAAATGCGCTGACTACTCTGCCTATGGGCGGCGCTAAGGGCGGTTCAGACTTTGACCCGGTAGGCAAGTCGGACGCAGAAATCATGCGTTTCTGCCAGGCGTTCATGTATGAGCTGTGGCAGAACATCGGTCCTGATACAGATGTACCGGCAGGTGACGTAGGTGTCGGTGGTCGTGAAATCGGTTATATGTACGGTATGTACAAGAAGCTCGCCCGCGAGTATAACACAGGTGTGCTGACCGGGAAGGGCGCAACATGGGGCGGTTCTATCCTCCGTCCTGAGGCTACAGGTTTCGGTGCGCTGTATTTTACTCAGCACCTTCTTCACAAGGCCGGCAAGGACATAAAGGACAAGACTGTGGCTATCTCCGGTTTCGGTAATGTCGCATGGGGCGCGGCTACCAAGGCAACAGAGCTCGGTGCGAAGGTTATCGCTATCTCCGGTCCTGACGGCGTTTGCGAGATACCCGCAGGTATCAACAAGGAGATGATCGACTATATGCTCGTTATGCGCGCATCTAACCAGAACCGCGTTGAGATGATGGCGGAGAAATTCCCCGGTCAGGCTAAGTTCACCGCAGGCAAGAAGGCATGGAGCATCAAGTGCGACATCGCACTGCCTTGCGCATTCCAGAATGAGCTGAACGGCGACGACGCTAAGGAGCTTATCAAGAACGGCACATGGTGCTGCTGCGAGGTTTCCAACATGGGCTGCACTCCGGAGGCTATCCACGAGTTCCAGTCAAAGGGCATCCTCTTCGCTCCCGGTAAGGCAGTGAACGCCGGTGGTGTTGCAACATCAGGTCTAGAGATGACGCAGAACGCCAATCACCTTGCATGGTCTGCTGAGGAAGTTGACGCTAAGCTGCACTTTATCATGCAGAGCATCCACGAGGCTTGCGTGAAGTACGGTACACAGGCTGACGGCCACATCGACTATGTGAAGGGCGCTAGCATCGCCGGCTTCATGAAAGTGGCTGAGGCTATGCTCGAGCAGGGCATTATCTAATCTTGACTTTGGAGTAAATATTTATGTTTCATAGCAGGGATGTTTGCCAGTGATGGTGGGCATCCCTTTTTTATTCCTTTACGTGAGGAGTGGCGGGACATATACCTATACCCGCGAGCCGCCGTCCTTTGCGCCAATTCTGCTATACTTTTTTTCCTGATTGTGATTTGTCGCCGATAGGGCTATGTCTGTATATTTGGAATGAATGTTCTATTATTATGCTTACGTCTGCTGATATGAGTATTGATTATTCAGATAATCAATGTGTTATGTGGCGGCGTGATATTTATTCTTTTAGTTCTGGGGTTGTCGGGGAGGTATAAAATGAGTAATTTTGCGCCTCGGATTTCAACAGGGCATATTGCATACGCGCTATAGCCGCTTCGTGCCATTGTTCCTTTAATAAATAAGTTTGTTTATGAGAAAGATTTTACTTCTGATAATAGCGTTTTTGTCATGCCTTAGTGCAGTGGCGCAGCAGCTGCCTAACCCAGGGTTCGAGGAGTTTCAGAATGATGAATTAAACGGTGGTGGAACACGGCCTGTCGGGTGGTATGCATCGAATATTATAAAGCAGGCTGGCATATCAGTGAGCGGAGGAACGCTAATATCTGAGAATGACGCTGGGCGTACAGGTAAATGTGTCAAGATGACTTCAAATGATGTAGGGGCAGTCGGAATTACGGAACCTGCTCCAGCGTGGATTTCGCTTGGCAAACCATGGGCTTATTTGATGAAAAATTCCATAGGGATTCCAGATAAATCTACTGCTACTGCTGGTACAGATGGAGGAATACAGTTTGCATATCGTCCAGATACCCTTTCTTTGTGGATAAAGCGTACATATTCTATAAAAGAGGATGCTAACATAGTCGTGTATCTTTGGAAAGGAACATCGAGAGGCGACAGCTATGCAGCAAAGGGAGGAGGATGTACATCTACTCAGCATTATGATGAGGAGTCGGATATACGTCAGGCGTTTGATGGAAATTCATGTGGAACAGCTGTTTATGCGACACAGATAGGAGATGGGAGTTGGCGCAGTGACAAACAATATCAGGAGTGGACGGAGATAAAAGTGCCGATCAAGTATCTGAATAGTGATGTGCCAGAGAAGATGAATGTCATCCTGTCGGGCAATAATTATCCTAATTTTCGTTCTCCGAATGTGAGTTCGGGCGCAAGTCTGTATGTTGATGATATAAAGTTCATATACAGTTCGGCTGTACACGAGGTTTATCTGAATAAAAGAGTAATGCCGGGATTCAGTGCCGGAGTGAAAGAGTATGTGCATTCACTCGGAAAAGACGCGACGGAAGTGCCGGAGATTACGCTGAAAAGGTCAGGGCGAGACTTGGCTCAGAGTGAATACGACATAAGCTATGGAGCGATAGGTGAGCCGACTGTGATTACTGTCAGGGCAGAGGACGGGTCGTCAGAGACACGGTACAGCATCACTTTCGTGCGCGAACTTTCCACGGAGTCCAATGCGGCAGGTATAAAGGTGGGCGGCGTTGCTCTGCCTAATTTCAACGGATATGTCTACTCGTACGATGTGGTATTGCCGTATGGCACAACGGTTTGTCCTGAGATAGAGGCGGAGAAGGCGAATGAAGGGCAGACTGTCGAGGTGGAGAAGCCCGCGTCGCTGCCCGGCAAGGCGACTGTGACCGTCTACGCGGAGGATAAGGTTAATAAATCGACATACACAATCAATCTGAGCGTCGGCGCACTGACGGACAACACATTGACAGACATCAGGGTGAACGGCAAGCCTATTCTCGGGTTCAAGCCCGACCAGACTGCATATATTGTGGAGTTGCCGGTAGGCACGACAGGGAAGCCTGAAATCGAGTGGACTACCAATTATCCTGAAGAGCAGGATATAACGTTGGTGAACAACGGCATAGAGGGCGGGGCTACCATAACAGTGACCCCGAAGGGAACGACAAACAGCAGAACGTACCGCCTGACATTCCGTGTCACGGAGAGTACGTATTCCTATCTGTCAGATTTGCGTGTGGGCGGCAAGACGATAGCGGGCTTTGCGCCTGAGAAGTTGCAATACAGCTATGCGTTACCACTCGGCACGGTGGAACTGCCCGCGATAGAGTGGACGAAAGGTGATGAGTATCAGTCTGTCACCATAGATAAAGGCGGTGTGGACGGCGAGACGAAAATAACCGTCACTGCACAGAGCGGCAAGAGGAGCATCTACCGCATAACATTTACGGCGGAGAAATCGACAAACTCCCGGCTGGCAGGCATCAAGGTAGGCGGAGTGGAGATAGAGAATTTTGCCCCGGAGAAGACCGAATATGAGATAACGCTACCCGTAGGAACCGATAAAATGCCCGACATTGAGGCTGTCAAGGGAGACGAATGGCAGAGCGTGCAGATAGTACAGGGCGGACTTAACGGCATCACCCGCCTGTTTGTCACCGCACAGGATGGCAGTATGACGACATATACACTGACTGTAAATGTGATGCAGGCCAATGTGTCAACCTTGGAAGGTATAAGCGTTGGCGGTGTACCGATAGAGGGGTTCATGCCCGATGTGACGGAGTACAATATCACGCTGCCTCGCGGCACACAGTCGCTCCCAGAGATAACATATACGAAACATGATAAGTGGCAGACTGTTACAGTGTTTGAAGGCGGAGTTAACGGCACAACGCGCATCACTGTGAAGGCACAGAGCGGCGACAGGACTACATACGAACTGAAGTTCAGCGTGGAGCGTTCGTCTGACGCATCGCTGCGCGGGATAAGCGTGGGCGGAGTGGCCGTAGAGCTGTTCCATCCGGACACGTTGTCATATCGCTTCGGACTGCCGAGCGGAACAACGGATGTGCCGGAGATAACATATACGAAAGGCGATGAGTGGCAGAATGTCATAATATCATACGGCGGGGTGAACGGCACTTCATCATTGCGGGTACAGGCCGAGGACGGCAGTGTGAGGACATACACCGTAGAGATGTTCGTGGAGAAATCGGAGAACGCGTTCCTGAAAATGATATACATTGACGGCGAGGAGCTTGCGGGCTATGAGCCGGAGAAGTTCGACTACGGGTATGAGATGCCTTTCGGTGTGCAGGCCGCGCCAGAGGTGACGGTGGAGAAAGAGGCCGGGCAGTCTGTCTGCATATTGTCGCCTGCTCTTGTGGGTACGGTGCGCATAGAAGTCTTGCCGGAAGCTGGGGCAGGGAATGTCTATACGGTCAATCTGCACTATCCGCAATCATCGGATAACAGTCTTAAAGCATTGACCGTCAATGGTGAGAATATTGACGGTTTCGCGCCTGACGTGACTGAATATGAGTATAGGCTGAGCGCAGGTGAGATGCCGGAGGTAGGTTATGTGAAAGGCGATGAGGCGCAGAAGGTTCTTGTCGAGGAGATGGTGAGCGAAGAGGCTGTGCGCGTGACAGTGGCAGCAGAGGACGGGACAGAAAGGGTCTACACTGTACGCTTTGTCAAGGAGCAGTCATCCAGTACATTACTTGGAGGAATAGAGATAGGCGGAGAGGCGTTGGCCGGGTTCTCTCCCGAGAAGTATGAGTATACATACGAGTTGCCGGCCGGGAGCTCATCTCTGCCTGATGTCAAGGTGAAGAAAGGCGATGAGGGTCAGCGTGTAGACATGACATTGCCGTCATCGGCGGGTGTGGCGACTATAACAGTGACATCAGAGGACGGCAGCGCGAACAGCACATACACAGTGGCATTTGCCGCGAAGAAAAAAGACATCCCGCTGCTGAAATCCATAAGCGTAGATGGAGTGCCTGTCGAGGGTTTTGTCGCAGAGAAAGATACTTTTGTCGTGGCGATAGATGGCGGCGTGCCGACTGTTACCTATGAGAAAGCGGATGATTCACAGAGCGTAACCGTGGTTTATCGCGGGGAGAAGTCAGCCGTGCTGACCGTGATAGCCGAGGATGGTACGGAGCACGAGTACACCATAGTGTATGATGTCGCGAAGCGTTCGGACGCATCGTTGCGAGGAATAAAGGTCTTCGACGGCGCAGAGTTTGTCGCTCTTGAAGGGTTCGATGCAGAGCGGCTTGACTACGAATACACTCTGGCGTGGCGTACGGAGCGTGTGCCTGCTGTCAGCCCGCTGCCCGGCGATGAGGGACAGACCATAGCCATAGAGTATGGAGGTGTAAACGACGAGACCGTAGTCACAGTGACAGCAGAGGACGACGAGACTGTGAAGGTGTACAGGATAATGTTCCGTGCGGAGAAGTCTGCGGTATCAACATTGAGTGCGATATACGTAAACAGCTCATTGATTGACGGTTTTAGCAGTGACGTGTTCGACTATGATGTGGAGCTGCCTGCCGGGACGGACGTTGCTCCCGTAGTGACGTGGGATTTGGCCTTGGCCGACGACATGAGCGCAATCAGTGAGCAGCGTGTGACATATACTGCTGCTCCAGTGGGTGAAGAGTCTACAATAGAGGTGATTGCAGAGGACGGCAGCCGGAGCGAATACCGTATACGCTTCTCCGTGAAGCCAGTTGACAAGCCGAACCGTCTGGAACTTATAAGTTTAGGCGGCAAGCCAGTCGAGGGTTTCGAAAGCGGCAAGTTAGAGTATGATGTGGAACTGCCGTATGGGACTGCGGGTCTGCCAGAGATTGAGGTAGTGAAATCGTATGACGGCCAGACTGTTGCGATTGTTCCTGGCTATGCAGATGGTGGCGAGACGCATATCAATGTTATTTCAGACGGTGGCGAGACGGCGACATACGTGCTGAGGACTACGGTGTCTAATGTGCCTGATGTGCGGCTTTCGGGCATAACGGTCGGTGGCGAGCTGATAGAGGGTTTCCGTCCAGACAAGTATAAATATATTGTCAGTGTAGAGGACGATGTGGAGGTTAAGGCTGTCACGCCCGACAGGATTTATGTCAACGAACTGAACAGTAGCGGCAAGTACAGGCGTTTCGAGGTATTCGATGCCGATATGACAGACACGGTTTATTATGATGTCTATCTGCATTACGCGAATGACGCATTGCCGAATCTCGATTTCTCAGAATGGACAAAGGCGAAGTATAACAATGCGGATAAGCCTGCCGGATGGCAGGTACCGGCGGATGCAGCTGAATCATATTCATATAAATGGGGTATAATTACGTGGGGTACATATACTACTGGCAATGAGGTTAAAAGAGCCGATGACGGTACGGTAAAACTTGAAACGTGCTTTGATGCGCTGTCTATTGCGGGTTCTGTTCCTGGTATGATGACCTTGGGTGATTTGTCTTTGACTCTGGCATCAGCAGGGAGCAGTACATCTTCAATATCTGGCGGCGTGTTGTTCCGTAATACGCCGGACTATATGTATATGGATTATAGGCCCGAGTCGGCCGATAATGTCGATAATATGCATTTCCAGTATGCAGCTTATGACGCAGAAAGTAATGTGTATAAAGCTGACTTTACTGATGGCGATTTTAATAACCAGTGGAAACAGATGAGGTTGTCGCTCATAGGAAATACGATAGGGTCTCCTGTGAAAGCCAACATTATAGTTAATGCTGCACATACGGAGAACGCTGATGACCTTGGCGGTACAGCAATTAATAATGCGGTGTCCGTGATGTATGTCAAGGGTATATCCTATGAATACTCTTCAAGGCTAACCGGTCTTTCGGTCTGCGGCGTGCCTGTGGGGCTTACGGATAACGTGTATGACTATTCCGTGGAGATAGATGCCGAGTGGCCGGGCGTGCTTGATGTGGACTGTGTGGGCGAAGTGGAAGACCAAGAGCATGATATAGATATAGTTGCCATGGACGAGGATGGCAGGGAGTATAAAATCACCGTGACGGTGAAGGCTGAGGACGGTTCGCAGTGTGTGTACACGGTTAATGCCTCGAGACCAGTATCGGCAATATGCGCATTGTCAGGCATAGAGATTGATGGTGAGCCGATAGACGGGTTTAATCCGGAGCAGACCGAATATACGTTCGAGACAGAAATGTCGCTGATGCAGGAGCTGCCCGAACTGACTGTGATGAAGGGCAGCGAATATGCCGATGTGAAGATAGTGCGCGAAGGCGGTAGTGTCAAAATCACAGTGACTGCTGAGGACGGCAGCACTAACAGGGTGTACACCGTGCGTTTCAAGGAGACGGATAGGGCGGAACTGAAGAATATCGCTGTCGTAGGACGTGACGATTTCATCTTCGACCCTGCGCAGAAAGACTATGAGATAGCCCTCAACGCGGAAGAGGTGATGCCTATGGTCACTATTGAGAAACTGTATGACAGCCAGAGGATAAGCATGACAACGGGTGACACTGTGAGGATAGCCGTCAGAGGCGAGGCGGGCGATACGCTAAGCCGTTACACTTTGGCGTTCGTGCAGGAGCGGCCGATGTCGGCGCGGCTCGATGACCTTACGCTTAACGGAGTGACGTTTACGGATTTCGCTCCGGATAAATATGGCTATACACTGGCTGTGGATGAGGAGCTGCGTGACTGGGGGTTCACGACGGGGACAGCGTATGACCGTGTGACCGAGACGCTGACGGATGACTCTGTGGTTTTCCGTGTGGCAGGCGAAGAGGAGCGCACATACACCGTGCGGTTCGTCCGTGAGCCCTCAGATAATGCAGAACTTGCCGCTATCACGCTGAACGGCAGCCCGCTGAACGGCTTTGCTCCGTCGGTACACGAGTTTGAGGCGGAAGCCGTATCGCTATATGGGAATGATTTTGCCGTGACGACTGGAGAAGAGGGGCAGACAGTGAGCATATCGGCGGCGGACGGAGAGAATGAGCGGGTGTACAATATTGACGTTACTGCGGCAGACGGCGTTACAGCTCTACAAAATACGGTGACTGTCAGGAGGAAGCTGGATGGGACAACCGCACTGGCAGACATAATGATAAACGGCGGGAGCATAGCTGTGGACGGCGACGGATACAAGTCGGATATGGCGTTCGCGCCCGGGCAGATGGTGTATAACATAACGGTCGGGTCAGATGAGCCAAAGAAGGCACAGCCGTTGATACCCGAAATATCGGCAGTGGCAGGCGCGGCAGGCCAGACCGTCACAGTGGATAAAGGGGCGATGGGCGGTGTGACCAATATAGTGGTTACTGCGGACAACGGCGTTGATGAGGCGGTGTATGCGCTTAACTTTACAGCCGGGAAGTCGGACTATGCGGCGTTGTCGTCACTGGCTGTTGACTATAAGCCGATAGACGGGTTTGATCCTGAAATCACTGAGTATGAGGTCAGTGTGGATGACCCGAACATCGTTCCGGCAGTATCGTACACGGCTGGCAATGCGTTCCAGAACATCACTGTGGATGCCAACAAGGCGGGTGCTGCGATTACGGTAGTGTCGGAGTCGGGTGCGGTCACGAAAGTTTACCGTGCGAAATTCAACACCGAACGTTCGTCTAACGCTCTGCTTGGTGCGATAGAGATTGACGGCGAGACGATAAGCGGTTTCTCTCCGGAGAGGTTCGACTACAGCGTCGTGTTGCCTACGGGAACAACCGTGATGCCCGAACTCTCCATAAAGGCAGGCGGCGAGGGCCAGACAGTCGCGATAGAGAGCGGAGGTGTGCGCGGCGTGACACTCATCACCGTGACAGCACAGGACGGTGAGAGCCGGCAGGAGTACAGGATAGAGTTCTCGGTGATACCGTCGGAAGAGAACCGCCTGAATATGATATACATAAATGGCGAGGAGCTTACTGCCGGTGCGGAGACATTTGCCCCTGACCGGGATTTTGCACCGGATGTGAGGGAATACACTGTCACATTCCCGATAGGCGCGGGCGAAGAGCCTGTCGTGACGTGGAGTGCGGCGGATAATTTGCAGAGCATCAGCGGTGAACGTATAGGTGACGACTATACTATAACGGTCACTCCCGAGGTGGCAGAAAAGGTTGCCGAGTACCGCCTGCACTTCGTCTTCACGAAATCGCACAACGCTGAGTTGGCCATGATTATGCTTGACGGAGAGCCGTTGTCGGCAGACGCGGACGGCTTCATTGCCGATAAAGAGTTCTCGCCGAATGAGACGGAATATGCCGTGACGCTGCCGGTAGGAACGGAGACAGTTCCTGAAATCACTTGGACTGCCGGAGATGAGTGGCAGACTGTGTTGCTGGACGGCACGGCTGATGTGAACGGCACTGTGCGTCTGACTGTGACAGCAGGCGACGGCGAGACCGTAAAGGAATACACATTGCACTTCACGCGTCGTCTGTCCGACAACTCGCAGCTGGGGATGCTGATGGCTGACGGCCTCCCGATAGACGGCTTCAAGCCTGATTCACTGGCGTATACAGTAGTACTGCCTGAGTCGGGCACACTGTTGCCTGAAGTCACGTGGGTGGCTGGTGACGAGTGGCAGACCATAAGCGCGGCGGCGGACGGCAATGTGGTGACAGTCCGTGTCGAGGCTGAAAACGGCGTAGTGACGGAATATACTGTGACGTTCGAGGTGAAGAAGTCAGACGTGGCATATCTCAACTCTATCACTGTGGGTGGTGAACCCATAAGCGGATTTGACAAGGATATACTTGAATATCAGTACCTGTTGCCATACGGCGAGACCGTGTTGCCCGCCGTGGCGTGGGAACTCGGCCATGAGGCGGAGAGTGTGGACTACAAGCCCGCTTCGGTTGTGGGCGATACCGCCGTCATAGTTGTCACGTCCGAGAGCGGTCTCGTTGTGCGCACATATAAGGTGGCGTTCGGCTCTCAGTTGAGCGGGAACGCCTATCTCGCGGGCATATCGGTCGGCGGAGAGCCTATATCGGTGGATGCTGTCGGGTTCAAGTCCGATGCCGATTTTGCTCCGGACCGCTTCGCCTACAATATCATATTGCCAAACGGCACAACGGAACTGCCCGAAATCACATGGACTGGCGCAGTGGCAGACTATGAGTCGGTCGTTGTGGAGACAGACGGTGTGAACGGCACAACGCGCATAGTCGTCACATCGCAGGACGGTATGGCGATGACGGAGTACACGCTTAACTTCACCGTTGCGCTCTCTGACGAGACGCGCCTATCGTCGCTCACTGTCAATGGAAAGAAGGTCAAGGGGTTCAAGCCCGATGTCTACGAATATACTCTGACATACCCGATAGGGACTGACACTGCGGCACTGCCCGGCGCAGCGGCGGTGGCATACGAGAAGATGCACGAGGCGCAGACTGTGACGGTGGATAAAGTGACAGACACTCAGATAATAGTGATGGTGACTGCCGAGGACGGTATGTCAGTAGGGGTCTATGCGCTGAAACTCGAAATAGAACAGAGCGACAACTCGTTGCTGGCAGACCTGAAAGTGGACGGCGTGTCGGTACGCGACTTCGTGCCGACGCAGTTCGACTATACATATTTGCTCTATCCCGGCGCGGTAGTGCCGGAGGTGGAGGCCGTTAAGGGTGAGGAGAGCCAGACGGTCGATATCACCATGGGCAGCGTAGGCGAGTTGACCTACATATTTGTCAATGCGGAGGACGGGTCGGAGTCCGTCTATACCATACTGTTCGACTATACGTTGGTCAATCCCGGCGAGAAGCCCGGCAAGGACGACGTGTGCTGGATGCCGATGGGCGACGGGACGTATAAGGCAAGTTCCGTAAGGCAGAATGTCAAGGTGTTTGTCTACAATGCCGGCGGCCTGATAGTGACATCGGCCGATGTGGCGACGATAGACGCCAACGAGAAAATCAATGAGCCGCACGACAGCGGGACACTCCTCCATTTCGAACGTGGCAGCGGTGTGCTTATCTATGTCTTCGCGCAGGACGGGGAGATTATAGACAGCGGCAAATTCATACGATAGGTGGTTTCTGATGTCTGTGCGCCTCACATTGGCGCATGGCGGATTAGGGTCTCCGTAGCGGCAGGTATTCTGCCCCTGCGGAGACCCTTTCGTTTTCTATACAACTTATGCCCATTGCAATAGTGTAATTTACCTCTCCTCTTAACGACGGCCATTCCGGGTGTGTGCTGTTGTGTGGTGTTAACTTATTGATAGCCATAGTAGTTACCTAACCCCTCCTTAGCTTTTAGCTATCCCCTCCCAGGGCTCTCCTTAGCGAAACGTTGCATATCGGCCGATTTGCGCCTGAAAGTATCAAATCATAAACCCTGTCGTCATAGTGGTTGTTTTGTATATCGTTTTGTCTCTCGCCTGTGTACTTGGAGGTTGTCTCCTTTCTCCTGACGGCAATTATTTGTCTCCCCTATGCAACAATCCTTGCCCCGCACCCGTCTATAAGGTGTGATACATTTGAATTTTTACTGTCATGAAAAAACTGTCTTCTAAACTGCGCTCCGTGTTGAGAGCTGCCTTCGGGCTGTTCAGCCTTACTTCCGTAGCCTTCGTCATGCAGGCGTGCTACGGTTCGCCTCAGGATGTGGGGCTTGCGGTGCGTTTCTCGGGAGAAGTCACAGACCGTGTGACCAATAAGCCTATACCCGGCATCCGTGTATCCACCGACTTCGGCGCGTATGCCGTCTCCGACTCTTTCGGCTATGTCACTATGTTCCTTCCGGAGGACGAACTGCTTGATTCAGTGAGGATATATTGCGATGATATTGACGGCGAGGCTAACGGCCACTACCGCCAGCTCAGCAAGTCATTTGCGTACGATGAGCTTGGCGGTGTCGTATCCCTCGCCATGGATAGGGTTCAACAGTGACCTCTCTTATGGGCGGAATAGCTGACGGCATAAAGCGCGGATTGCACTCGGTGTTCAAGGAGAACGAGAGAAAGCTCCATCCGCTGAACTATCTCTTCTGGGAATGTACGCAGAGGTGCAATCTCGCCTGTCTCCATTGCGGCTCGGACTGCAAGGCCGATGCGCGTGTGCCTGATATGCCTTTCGATGATTTCTTCAATGCGGTCAGACCGTTGGCTGACAAGTATGGCGGTGAGCGTGTCACCGTGGTGATTACGGGCGGTGAGCCGCTTCTGCGGCATGACCTCGCGGAGTGCGGGCGCAGGCTTGCCGACGCGGGCTTCGGTTGGGGCATTGTCACTAACGGCTATGCGTATGACGAGAGCCGTCATCGGGAACTCCTTTCCGCAGGGATGGGAGCCGCGACGGTGAGCCTCGACGGGCCGGAGGCGATGCACAACCATTTCCGTGGAGGCCGTGCGCTCTGTTTCGCCAATGCAGTCCGGGCAATAGACCTGATAGCCTCATCGCCGCAGCTCAACTATGATGTCGTGACGTGCGTTCACAGGCAGAACCTTGCCGCTCTACCCGAATTGCGCTCATTTCTGATTGCTCATAGGGTTAAGGCGTGGCGGCTTTTCACCATAGCCCCGATAGGCAGGGCGGCACACAACGATAGCCTGCAACTGGACGGGCGCGAACTGAGGCAGATGATGGACTTTATCGCGGAGACACGCGAGGAGGGAAAGATAGACCTGAAATTCTCGTGCGAGGCTTATACGGGCGACTATGAGCTTAAAGTACGCGACTGGTTTTTCTTCTGCCGTGCGGGGGTGAACATAGCGTCGGTACTGATAGACGGTTCGATATGCGCCTGTCCGAACGTGGACCGCTCATTTGCACAGGGCAATATATATACGGACGATTTCTTGGATGTGTGGGAGAAACGTTTTCAGGAGATGCGTGACCGTTCGTGGATGCGCAACCGTGGGATGTGCGCCGGATGTAAGGCATGGAAGCGGTGCGAGGGGGGCGCGATGCACCTGTGGACAGGGGAGCGCGACGGCATCATGGAGTGTCTGTACAGCCGCATGTGCAACGGGTGAACGGGGCATGGCTCACAGCGATGCCGCCCGTCACAGCTTGAGCTGGTTGGCCACGGACTGGCTGTGTATGGTCTCGAAAATCTTCTTTATGAAGTCGGGGTCAAGCCCTGTGCCGGCACACCGGCTGACGAGGCGGCTTATGATTTCATTGTACCTTCCCGGTTGCAGCACAGGCATATTGTGCTGCTTCTTGTATATGCCTATCTCGTTTGTGATTTCCATCCGTTTGGATAGCAGTTCAAGCAGGGCCGTGTCGAGCGCGTCGATCTGGCGGCGCAGGTCGTGCAGTATCTCGTCGCCCGCCGGGGTGTCTGTGTGGAGCGTCAGGCATGAGAGTATGCGGTCGAGTTCGGCGGGCGTAATCTGCTGCGCGGCATCGCTTTTTGCTGTCTCAGGGGTTATGTGGCATTCAATCATCAGGCCGTCGAACTGTAGGTCAATGGCCTGCTGTGCGAGCGGCTGTATGAGCGCGCGCCGTCCCCCGATGTGGCTGGGGTCGCAGAAGATGGGCAGCGAGGGATAGCGGCGGCGGAGTTCTATTGGAATGTGCCACTGCGGGTCGTTGCGGTAGGTGGAGCGGTTGTACAGGCTGAAGCCCCGGTGGACGGCAGCGATGCGCCGTATGCCCGCAAGGTTAAGTCGCTGCATGGCACCTATCCACAGGTCGATGTCCGGATTGACGGGGTTCTTGACCATCACCGGGATGTCGTATCCCCGCAGCGCGTCCGCTATCTCCTGCACGGCGAAGGGGTTGGCAGTGGTGCGCGCACCTATCCACAGTATGTCTATGCCGGCACTTAGAGCCTGCTCTACGTGTTCGGGACTGGCCACTTCCGTTGCTACGCGCATTCGCGTGTGCCTTTTGACCTCTTTCAGCCATTTGAGCCCTTTGCTGCCTACGCCCTCGAATGTGTCAGGGCGAGTGCGCGGCTTCCATAGTCCGGCGCGGAACACGCCGACTCCCAGTGCGGCGAGGGCTTCGGCTGTCTCAATGAGCTGCTGTTCGCTCTCGGCGCTGCACGGGCCTGCGATGATGTAGGGCTTGACTGAATGGGTGAATGCGTTTATGGGCAAGATGTCGAGCATGGTCAGTATGTTTTAGTGTCGTCAATAAGAGAAGAAGTCCAGAAAGATAATTTCCGGACTTCTTTTTTTTGTGTTGTCCCACGGGGATTCGAACCTCGACAGACAGAACCAAAATCTGTAGTGCTACCATTACACAATGGGACAATCGCTGCTGGACGCACAGTCCACCAATTTTCTGCAAAATTACGGCTTTCATCCGAGATGGCAAAACTTTTGTGCCGAAAAATCGGGCGGGAAAAGTCAGACGGGGTGTTCTTGCCCTTTTTCTTGCTGTGCCGGGACTATGCGTTCACGCCGCAGTGTGCGGATGCGGCATATATGTATGGTCACGCCCACGGCGATGAGCAGAAGCAGGATTTGTATCAGAGGTTTCCCCATGAGCGTGTATGCGGATATGGATATTACGATCCATAGTGCGGATATGGATATGATTTTGGCACGCAGGGGCATGGCTCTGTATTTGAGGTAGTCTTTTATGTATGAGCCGAGTATCGGATGAGACACGAGCCATTGGCGCAGGCGCGGGTTGCCGCGGTAGAAAAGCCATGACGCGAGCAGCAGTAACGGCGTGGTCGGCAGTACGGGCAGGAAGATGCCCGCTACGGCCAGTGCGGTGGAAAGGAGTCCGAGTGCTGTGAGCGTCAGTTTCATAGCTGAGGTTTTATTTGTGCCTATGCCTTTGCGCAGTCGGTGATGAAGTGCCGCGCCGCAAATGCTCCGGCAAAGGTAGTGTTTTGTTTTGACAGGTGAAAGCGGGTGATGGGGCTGCCGGAGGATAGGGAGAGGCTGGCCTTGAGTTGGCTCGAGAGTACGTGTTTTTAACCTGTTTTAATATTTTGAACCTGCCTGAGGGCGATGATGATAGGCTGGAGTCTGCTTTGCGGGGGGATATATGATGTTTTCCGACAGGGGGCTGTAATGGGGAATGTGATAGGCGCAAAAGGCGATTAGGTACGGGGGATTTTTACGGGGATTTTGAATTTGGCGTGAATTTAACCGTGTGACTGTTTGGTGGTTAGAAGAAAAGTGCGTATATTTGCATCCGCTTTACGCCGGACGGCGGAGAGTGTGTAATAAGTTTAATATCAAATTATTATCCAAACAAAAGTTTTATCGTTATGATGAATCATTATGAATCTGCTTTCATTTTGACTCCCGTTTTGTCTGATGTTCAGATGAAGGAAGCAGTGACAAAGTTCAAGGATTTCCTTGTCTCTCAGGGCGCGGAGATCGAGAATGAGGAGTGCTGGGGCTTGAGAAAGCTCGCTTATCCTATCCAGAAGAAGTCGACAGGATTTTATGCCCTGCTTCAGTTCAAGGCTGACCCGTCGGTTATCGCGCAGCTTGAGCTACAGTTCCGCCGCGATGAGCGCGTTATCCGTTTCCTGACGTTCCGTCTGGACAAGTACGCTCTTGAGTATGCTTACAAACGTATCAACAAAACAACAGCTAAAGAAGAGGAGAAATAAGACATGGCAAACAATGCGGATATACGTTATTTGACTCCTGTTGCAGTAGACAACAAGAAGAAGAAATACTGCCGTTTCAAGAAGAGCGGTATCAAATATATCGATTATAAAGATCCTGAGTTCCTGAAGAAATTCCTCAACGAGCAGGGAAAGATACTCCCACGCCGTCTGACGGGTACTTCGCTGAAATACCAGCGTAAGGTGGCGCAGGCTGTCAAGAGAGCCCGCCATCTGGCTCTTCTGCCCTACGTAACTGATATGATGAAATAATAAAAGTGGAGGAAAAGAACTATGGAAGTAATATTGAAAGAAGATGTAGCCAATCTCGGCTATAAGGATGATATAGTAAACGTGAAGCGCGGCTACGGCCGTAACTATCTTATCCCGACGGGTAAGGCGGTGATTGCCACGGAGTCTGCACGCAAGGTGCTGGCAGAGAACCTGAGACAGCGCGCTCACAAGCTTGCGAAAATCAAGGCAGACGCTGAGGAACTGGCAGCGAAACTGGATGGCGTAGCACTTACGATAGCTGTCAAGACAAGCTCTACGGGCACGATATTCGGTTCGGTGAACACTATTCAGGTGGCAGACGAACTGGCTAAACTCGGCTTTGAGATCGACCGCAAGATAATCACTTTGAAGGACTCTATCAAGCAGGTTGGCACGTACAGCGCTGTCGTAAGGCTTCACAAGGAGGTGTCTGCAACGGTGGTTCTCAATGTTGTAAGCGAGAATGCTGATGTTAAGGCTGAGGAGGTGAAGGCAGAACAGCCAGTGGAGGCTGCTCCGGCTGCCGAGGAGGCTACTGAGGCATAAGTCAGCAAAAGAATTGTATATGAGATTGGCGGCTGTCGCTTAGGCGTGCGGCCGTTGGTCTGGTGGATAAGGCGCATCATCTGCAAAGGGTGATGCGCCTTTTTGTCATTTGCCTTTTGTGTGGGGCGGAAGATGATATATCCAT
>JADIMV010000083.1 GCA_017694515.1 Candidatus Aphodosoma intestinipullorum | reverse complement strand
ATCATGAACATCTGTTCGGCCCTCACGGCTTACTGCTTCTTCGACAACAAGCCGCAGGCGTTGCCGGTCCAATTCGAGAGCAGCACGCAATTTGCCATGTTTTAAGCGGCCGTTATCCCGAACTCGCGTAGAAATATAGATTATAATGTCACAGCCTACTCTTTCCGGTTTTCGGCAACCCCGCAAGACACCATACTATGGGTCTCTTATATAGAGATGCACTGACATACCGGGATGTTGCAATTTGCACCATAAAAAGAAACGGCGGGTACACGAACTCTGTCGCGTACCCGCCGGGATACCATAAGGCACGATGGCCTCTTACGAATCAGACTTAGAAGCCGCCTTTGAACAGGCTGTTGATGCTGACGCGGTTTATCTTGCCGTATTTAGCCTTGAGGGCCTTCTGGTTGATGGTCTTCGGGTCGCCTATGATAATTATGGTCATCGGCTGTCCCTGCACATTGGCCTCGTAGAACGCCTTCAGGTCATCATACGTCATCTCGTCAAACGCCTTCACCAGTGCCTTTGTCGGGTCTTCCGTATAGCCGCACTCACGCCAGCTCTCATACAGCATTGCCCTGTTGCGCATATTAGGCTTGTACATGAATGCTGTCTGATGCAGGTAGTTCTTGATGTCATCCATACGCTCCGGATACTGCGGCATGGAATCTACAAGGTTCATGAAGACATTGATGGCATCCACCACTTTGTCATGCTGTGTACCGATGTAGCCCATGAAATATGTATCTTTATTCGGACGGGCTGCACCATTCATGCGGCCGTCTGCCGTATATGCCATTGAACGCTTCTCACGTATCTCATTCATCACGAGGCCGCTGAAGCCGCCGGCAAAGTACTGGTTGAACGCATCTCTCTCTGCATCATTCTTCGCATCGACAGTCCATGGTTTGCCCTTGAAATAGAAATATATCTGCGCCTGTGCTGACTTAGAGTCGGGCAGGAAATATATGGAAGTCTTTTCATAACCCTTCTTGTCGCGAATTACAGGACACTCGGTTCTCTTTATCTCCGCCTTGATAGGCGTATTGCCTTTCAGCACCTCTGCCACCTCACTGATTGGTTTTTTACCGCAGTAATTAAGGTCAACCTCATAGCTTGTGGCTTCATTGATGGTCTCCGTCAGGTTAGTCTTGTTGATAAGGAACGACTCGGTGAATGTGCCGTCGTCCATAACAGTGTATTTATAAAGATCCTCCACCGGTATGCGGTCTATGTAGTGCGACTTGTCACCGTATATCATATACTCCATAAGCGCGCTCTTCACTACATCCGGATTCTTCTTCTCGTTCATACGACCCCAATATGCATTGCTTATCATGCTCTTTATCTGCTTGTCATCGAGGTTGGGCAGAAGGGTCTGGCGCGTCACGAGGTTACATATCTCTTTGAGATTTTTCTCCTCTCCGGAAACCGTGATTATGAAATAGCTCTCACTGGCAGAGAAACCGCACGTCGCGCCGAGTTCTGACAACTGGCGGCGCAGATCTTGTGCGCTCACGTCAGGCATCATGCCCGCCGAGTTGAGCAGCGAGGCGGCATACTCCAGCTTAGGCAGCTTAGCCGAACCTACCTTATAGGAAATCTGTAAGGAGAAAATATCGTTCTTGGTGTTCGGAGAATAGTGCAAAGTCACACCGTCATAAAGCGGCATCACAGTCACTTCATTGAAATCGCAATACTTCTCTACTGTCGGGGTTGTCGGGATTTCATTGAATGCCTTAGCATACTCTGACTCGACTCCCTTTGGCTGTTCGAGAGGCTTAATCTGCGGTTTCGGCAGTTTCTTGGTCTTGGTCTCTCCCTCCTCAAACGCTATCTGCATACGGTCGCCACTGAGATACTTCGCCGCACATGCCTTCACATCATCAAGAGTGATGGCCTCGATAGCGGCCTTCTCATCGAAATAGGTATCCATGCTTATGCCGTATGTGAACGCGTCTGTTATCATCTGCACCTTCATGCCGTCATACTCGAACTGGGTCTCATACCCTTGGAGCATTTCCGATTTTACGGAATTGAAGAGCCACTCTTCCACCTGGCCGTTTTTCAACTTATCTACCTCGGTCATGATGATTTTTTCGGTAGCACGGTTGCTCTCCCATGCTCTCTGCTGCATGTCGAAATAAGGTATTCCCACGATGACGATGCGTCCGCCGCAACGACGTGTGTCAAGCATAGCGTATGCGCCGTTTACCGTACCATCCAGCATCAGCTTGTCGAGCAGACCTGTGCTGCGGCTGTTGTTCAGCAGGCGGAGAGTGAACTGAAGGAGAAGCTCATCCTTATCACCTTTTTTAATGCCGGGATAGAACCACATCAGAGACGGGTAGTCGCTCATCTTGGCCGTGTACCTCTGGTCTCCCGAAAGGTCTGTCTCCTTATACTCGAAACGGGCGGGCAACTCCTTCGGCTGCAAACGGCCGAAAGTCTTCTCTATAAGAGGTTTCACCGCCTCAGAATCAAAGTTACCCACCAGCATGAGACACATATTGTTAGGCACATACCATGTATTATAGAAGTTGATGAGTGCCGAGAGCGACGGGTTCTTCAGATGCTCCGCAGTACCTATCACCGAACGTGCATACGGAGTACCCGCATACGCCTTCTCGTTCCAGAATTGCATCTGCTGTCTCTGTTTGTCGTCCTGTCCCATGTTGAACTCCTCGAACACATTCTCAAGCTCAGCCTGGAAAGAACGGAACACCGGGTTCATCAGACGGTCCGAGTTCAGCTGAAGCCACTTCTCCATAGCCCCCGCCGGGAAATCGTTGAAATACACCGTCACATCATAGCTTGTATAGGCATTAAGCCCTGTACCGCCGTAGCTTGTGGTCAGGTTAGAGAACTCATCTGTGGCCGTATACTTCGCAGCCTCGATAGACTTCTCGTTGATGGCCTTGATAATCTCGTCGTTCTTCTTCGGGTCAGTGTTCTTGTTCAGTTCATTATAGAGACTGATAATCTCTTCATAGAGAGGCTTCTCCTTTTCCCAGTCAAGTGCGCCTATCTTGTCCGTACCCTTAAAGAGCATGTGTTCCAGATAGTGCGCCAAACCGGTATAGTCGGCAGGCTCGTCGATAGAGCCGGCACGGGTCACAAAACGCCCGTGGACACTCGGAGCGTCCTCATCTTCCCAAAGGAATACGGTCAGGCCGTTGGCCAGTTTATACTCCTGAAAACCTTCGCGGTGGTCAGTCGCCGCGAACACGCCTGCGGCGAACAGGAAAAGCGCCGCAAAAGCGAGTGATAATTTCTTTCGCATAGAAAACTTTGGTGTTAAAGGTTATTTGAAATATTGATTGTTCACTTGTACTCCAATATGTCGCCGGGCTGGCAGCCCAAGACCTCACAGATAGCCTCCAGTGTGGAGAAGCGGATGGCACGCGCCTTTCCTGTCTTCAATATGGAAAGGTTGGCAGGCGTAATGTCCACTCTCGCGCTCAATTCGTTGAGCGACATCTTGCGCTTGGCCATCACCGCATCAAGGTTAACTACTATCGGCATATCTTCATTTCTACTCTATTGACTTCTCCTCCGCTGCACCGCACTCCGTCCGCCCACTTATATCGTCAGATCCTGCTCCTCCTTATAGCCAGTCGCTATCCTCAATATCTCATTGAGCAACAGCACTATCAGCCCTGAGGTCAGCGAATGCCAGTCAATGCTGTGGCTGTATGAGAACGACATATTGTCCAGCGCAATGGTCATCTCGGCATGATGTATGCGGAGCAGCTGCCAGACCGTGTTGGACACCGCAGTCACAATAAAACACCATCCTATGATGCTGATCCACCGTATGATACGCTTGTCGAACACCTCATCGCGCGAGAACGCCACAATAATCTTGACAAAATAGACCGTCATCACGAAAAATATCCCCAGCAGCAGGAAATTGAGGATACCGGAAACTATGCTGAGCACCATATCGGAACGGCATCCGGCACTGCCCGCCTCCGCAAACGCCGCCACAGAGACCCTTTCAGGAATAACAATCACAGAATCGCCCGTGAACCCGTTGACCGCGTTAGGCTCTATGCGGCTGAACTCATCCAGCTTCACATCGAGGCTCACATGCGTATCCTCCACGAGGTCACGGCTCATGCTGTGCCGCGCGATACCCTCGCCCATACGGTAGCCGTAGAGCGAGTCCACCACCAGACGCTGCGCCATGCCGGCGAAAAAGACCACCAGCAGCGATATGCACAATATTCTGAACTTTCTCATCTGCAACTGTCTCCTGAATCCCAATGGCCGGCATCACACCGCACAGACCCTACATCCAACACGTCGCCTGACACGGGTACGCAATACAGCCATTGCAATTTACACTGCAAAGTAAAGTATTTTCCGCTGAACCGCCAAATATTTTTATCGAAAAACGATAAGAAATTATCCTGAACCGCATTCGGAGCCTCACTCTTCCTGACGCTTTCGTCCACAAATTCCACTCCATACCGGAAAATACCGTTCTCTGGCATATCTCATGCGTTCCTTCCTCTCTTATAGTAACCTCCAGCCTCTTCCATGCATACATTTCTTCCAGTACTGCTAATGAATCTATCTAAAAAGTAGTTAAAAACACGTACTCTCGAGCTATTCTTCAGCCAACCTCTCCTTAGGCTACACATACCTCTTCACTCTCTTTGCACTTCCATCATGCATTACGACAGACACATAAAACTTCTTCACACCGCTCCATTAACTCACACAAACGTTTTTTTTTGTTAAGCCACTATCACGGCACGCGCACTTCTGTGTAAATTGTAAAGTGTATGACATGCTTCACAGCAATCTCATGTCAGTTGGCCGCAACTGCGGATATATAAGGAAAACACGGTAAAAGGATACACATCCGTGACAGCCGTATGGCAAATGCCTTGACATAGGGAACGCGGCAGCTGGACTTGGGCAAGGTACAATAAATGAGAGACAGAAAGTGTTAAACTGATTAACAATATTAAGAGAACAATGAACACAACGACAAAACGCATAAGTCAAATGTTATTTTTTAACAGCAGGGCAAACTGCGGCATCAATCTGTTAAAACTGGCATGGGGTACAGCATGACGCTCCCTCCCCGCGCAACAGACACAGACAAATGATATGAGAGGTGTTCCATTACCATAAAGATAAAGCACAATAGGACAGACAAATGAAAAACCACATTACTATACGTATGGCCATCATCGCCATAGCGTTCACACTATACGGACATACATACGCAGACAACAAATATGAGTGCGACTTTGAAGATGTCAACGAACATAGCGCATGGACACTTAACCCTGGCAACCAAGGACCGAAATGCGCGAACATCTGGCACATAGGCACAGGAGAAAAAAACGGGGGCGACTACGGCATATACATCTCCTCCGATGGCGGGACAAGCGCGGTCTACGCGCTCAACGCCGACTTCACCGTAGCCTACCGCACGCTCACTCTTGATGCCGGGACATACGAGCTGTCGTTCGACTATATGTGCGGAGGCAACATCAACGATGTATTATATGTGGGATGGATACCCGCTACCGAACCCACCAACTGTCATTCTCAGGGACTGCGTCCTAACTGGGTAGACACTTGCGCCCTGCGCTTCACTGACAATAGACAGAAACTGTATGACACCGACTGGACCTCAACATACTGTACCATCACCTCGGACGGCACGCCGCACAAGCTCGTCCTAATGTGGAACAACGGCGAAGGCGGTGTGAACAATCAATCGGCAGCCATAGACAACATAAATGTTATTCCCGAAGGGGCGTGTGACAGGCCACGGAAAGTGCAGTTCGCCACAAACGGAGAATATGTTTCCGTCACATGGGAGGGCAGTGCCGACAGCTACGATTTCCGCCTCCGCCGTCAGGGAGACACGGCCTGGGTTGAACACCGGGAATATACAGGCAACTCCGTAACAGTAAACGGGTTCGGTGAAGGAGTCTACGATGTATACATACGCTCTAACTGCGGAGAGTTCCACAGCGCGTGGGTATCGAAAAAACAATTTGTCTTCTACACCGGTACACGCTGCATAGACTACATGGATCTTGAAGGCGAACACTGCCAATGCTACTTCGGAGACTTCCTGCACCCGGACAAATATCCGGGTATCATCGATGCAGGTTATGAGTCGATAGGCAGCCGGCACACCCTCCACTACGACAAGGATGAAACAGACCCCCGTACTGCCAACCGCCTGCGCACAGTACCGAAAGACGAGATAGCCTCAGTCCGGATAGGAAACTGGGACGTAGGCTCAGAAGCCGAAATGATAGAATATGACTACCCCGTTGATTTGGAAAACACAGCAGTACTGCTGCTGCAATATGCAGTAGTGCTGCAAGACCCTAATCACGTGATGGAGAATAATCCGCGCTTCACGCTACGCGTGATTGACGAAGAAGGCTACGACCTCAGCGAATACGGCTGCGCCACAGCCGACTTCATTCCCGGCACTAATACAGATGACGACACTTGGGAGACCATCGACTCGCTCGTGTGGCGTGACTGGTCCACCATGGGCGTTAACCTCGCGGAGTATCAGGGGCAGACCCTGAAGATACAGCTCACGTCAAAGGACTGTTCGCAGAGTGCACATTTCGGCTATGCCTATTTCGCCCTCGGATGCTCCGACGGACAGATCCGTGCCCTGAGCTGCGGCACAGGCGATGAGAATAAGTTCGAAGCGCCTCCAGGTTTCCGCTACCGGTGGTACAGGGACGGCACACCCGATGTGACATACAGCACACGCCAGCAGATAGCCGTACCTCAGCCCGACACCGCCACATACTGGTGCGAATGTATCCAGCTGACAAACGACAACTGCTACTTCACCGTTTCGGCCAAAGCCATACCGCGCTTTCCTCATCCCGACATGAGTGCCGAAAGCGCGGTGGAGCGCTGTCAGAACGTGGTCAGATTCACTAATCACAGCAGTGTGATACTGGTCAATCCCCTGTCCGGCGACACGACATATACCGACGAGATATGCGACAGCGTACACTGGGATTTCGGCGACGGCACTACATGCGGCGAATGGGAGCCTGTACACACATTCCCTTCGGAAGGCGGTACATATACAGTCACCCTGTGGGCAAAGCTCGCCGACTGCGAAGAGGCGCGGACATTCGAGATCAGCCTGCCGCAGCTCGACAGGCTTGGCGACACCATCAACGCAACGACCTGTTACGGCACTCCGTATGAGTTCGGCGGGAATTTCCTTTTCAGCGAAGGACAATATTTTGACACAGTAGTCAGCCAGACCACAGGCTGCGACTCGATAGTGACGCTGAACCTCACGGTGCATGACAAATATGAGAAATACACGAAGGACACCATCTGTTCGGCAGATACACCATACATCTTCGGAACGCAGACGCTCTACGAAACAGGCTCATACACGGAGGTATTCAAAAGCAAATGGGGATGCGACTCCATAGTTCACCTCGACCTTCTCGTGAACGAATCACTCATCATCACGCTTGGGACGGAGAATGTGAGCGTATGTGCCGACGACAGCGCGATTGTCATACCGTACACGCTCTCATCTGGCATCGTCACTTCGTATGACATGAGCGTGGACAAGCCCGGAGCCGAAGAACTGAACATAGTGGACGGGAAGCCGGAGGACGGGAGTCTCGTGATACCTATTCCTCCAACTATCATGCCAGACAGATATACAGCGACATTCCGTTTCGAGAACATGGAGTGCGGCGATGAGGAAAAGAGCGTAACACTGGACATCAACTACCCGGACACTATTATCGTGCAGCGGTGGAACGACGTGCTGGGCTTGCGCAACAGCGCATACAACGGAGGCTACGACTTCGTGGTCTACCAGTGGTACAAGGACGGTATGCCGCTCACGGGCGAGGTGTCTGCCAACCTATATCAGCCTGATGGTCTCGACACCGAGGCGCAATACCACGTACAGCTCACGCGGGCTGACGGCAGCGTGGCGAACACCTGCCCTGTCACCCCGGAAAAGTTCGCGGAAATAGAAGTGTTCCCGACTGTTACATTCACTGGCGGCAATATATCGGTCAAAAGCAGCGCGGCGGGAGTGACACGAATATGGAGCGTCACAGGCCAGCTCGTCAGCGTCACTAAGATAACCACCGGAGTAAACATAGTGGAATCGCCCGGCACTGAAGGGACATATATAGTGGAGACCACTCTCGCCGACGGCACACGCTCGGCGGAAAAAATCATTGTCAAACGCCAAATGTAATCATACCATGAAGAAGATTTCAAGACAGCTACTGTCCCTCTTCCTGATGCTGTACGCCACGGCTGCAGCGGCACAGAACATTACACTGCCCTACTTCAACGGGTTCGAGGACAATGCGGAGAACAGCGAATGGATACTAAACCCGGGCGATGACTGTACGGACAAATGGTACATAAGCGGCGCGACATCCTACGATGGCGAACACTCGATGTACATCTCCTACTGGGGAGAGGACAGCCTCAAATTCGGGAAAGAGAAGAATGTGGCCGTGGCATACCGGGAGGTAAGCCTGCCGCAAGGGGCATACGAAATCACTTTCCAATGGAGGAACTACGCCTCGGACAGCAAGAGCGGACTCTATGTGAGCGTCTACAGCGCATCGGCCGGAGCGGCACCGGGAAGCGTGACAGGCAGCAGCGACATGGAACCTCTTTCATTGGTCAGCTGCCAAAGTCTGCTGCAACAGGACGGCACTACACGTGGTACACGGCTCGCAGGTGACGGCAACTGGTACACATCGTCATTCACCTACTCGTTCAACGCCGGAGAGACCTACTACCTCGCCTTCATCTGGGTGAACAACGAACCGGCGGACATGACGACCCGCATCAGTACGGCTATAGACAACATACAGATAAGCAACTCTTCAGCAAAAGCGCCGACGGGTATAACTGTGGACGATATGTGCGACACGGCCGTCAACATGGAAGGGGCAGGCTCTGCTGTACGACCTCGAATGGCGCAAGGCCGGCACTGACTCGTGGAGGAGCGTCAGAAACCTGAGCGGCTCTGTCGGCAGCACCGTCCACAGCTACACGCTTGGCGGCATAGAAGAAGGGATATACGATTTCCGCATACGCTCAGTGTCGCCAGTCGGCGGGGGTGACACCCTATGGAGCGCATACACGCTGAAATACACCAACCTCGTGTTCTGTCCTGAGAACCATTGCATCAACTACATAGACCTGAACGACGGGAATGTGAAATGTCTCATAGGCGATGCAGGGCCGTCACCGCAGATGGCCGCCGTCATGCCGCAGGACTTCGGCTATAAGGACATTTACAGCCGCCACACAGTACACTGGATGGCCGGAGAGACCGACATACACACAGGAGGCAGGCTTAAGACGATACCGGACGGCGAACTCGCCTCCGTACGCATAGGCAACTGGAACACAGGGGCTGAGGCTGACGGCATAGAGTACACGGTCACCATATCGCCTGACCAGAGCATACTGCTGCTCAAATACGCCATAGTATTCGAAGACCCGCAACACCCCACAGAAGAACAGCCGTACTTCAACCTCGAGATATACGATGACGAAGGACGGCTGATAGACCCCGAGTGCGGCACGGCATCGTTCTACGCGGACATGAATGCAGAAGGATGGAATGTCGAGGAGCAGAACGGCAGCACCATAGTATGGAAGGACTGGACCACACTCGGCTTCGACCTATCGGGCATGGCGGGGCGCGACGTGAAGATACGCCTCATCACACAGGACTGCACACAAGGGGCACACTACGGCTACGCCTATTTCACTCTCGGATGCGCGTCAGGAACCATACAAGGTATGAGCTGCGGAGCAAGCCCTACTATGGATCTGAAAGCCCCGGACGGGTTCGACTACGCATGGTTTTTGTCGGACAATATGAACGACACGCTCTCCACTGAACAGATTTATGAGGCAGCCTCTGACGACGACCGCGAATATGTATGTCACTGCCTGTTTAAGGAGGGCGGCGAGGGATGCCAGTTTGAACTGCGCACTAAGGTGTCGCCGCGTTTCCCGTTCGCCACATTCGGCTGGGAACACATCCCATCGGACTGCGGCAACCGCATACAACTGACCGACCAGAGCCATGTGGTATCACGTGATGAGAAGGGCAACACCGTCCACACGGACGAGGAGGCGGAGACAAGGGTCTGGACCATCAACGGCACGGAATACGAGGAGCGGCATCCGCTGTTGACCGTGCCTAACGAGGGCGGAGAAATAGAGATCAAGCTCACAGCCGGCATCTCGGGAGGATGCTACGACGACACCACTTACACCATAGAAGTGCCGTCCATACTCACGGAGACCCGCGAAACGGACACCACCCTCTGTTACGGAGAGACATTCGCATTCTGCAACCCAGTACAAATATTCGGCGCAGTGAGGGACACGACCATAGTCTGTGAAATC
This sequence comes from Candidatus Aphodosoma intestinipullorum, assembly GCA_017694515.1. Classification (GTDB taxonomy): domain Bacteria; phylum Bacteroidota; class Bacteroidia; order Bacteroidales; family Paludibacteraceae; genus Aphodosoma; species Aphodosoma intestinipullorum. The sequence continues at coordinate 45,410 of JADIMV010000083.1, read as the reverse complement.
AAGAACCGATACGGATGCGACAGCATCACAATCATTAACCTGCATGTCAATCCGCGCAGCGAGACCACAACTGTCAATGACACCATCTGTCACGGAGATATGTCAGACGCAGGGCCTGAACCCGTCAGCGGGAGCGGACGGTACGAATACCGTCTCACGAACCGCTACGGGTGCGACTCTACTGTGATAGTCAATGTCACTGAACTGCCCGAGGTACTCTTCTCATGCACGGCAGAGCCGGAAACTGAACCGCGCAACGGAAAGATAGAAATCACATGCGCAGAGGAGAATTTCCGCTACTCGATAGACGGGGTGACGGGCGGACGGCTCGACAGCCTAAGCGGAGGAGAGTATGAGATAGTAGTATTCAACTCACACGGATGTGCAAGCAGGCCGCAGACCGTGACAGTCGGCAGGGTCTGCGTAGACATAACGATAGACACATCGGCTATATGGGCAGCCTGCGCCGATGACAGCATATTGCCTGTCGGCTACACATATACACAAGGCATCCCGACAGAGTATGGCATCAGGTACGGCGACAAGGCACGGCAGGCGGGATTTGCCAACATCAGGGAGGAGTTCTCGGGAAGCGACATCCGGATAACCATACCCGACTCGTGCCGTCCGGACATATATGACGCAGTGGTTTTCGTTGGAGACAAAGTGTGCGATACACTGTATTTCCCCATCGGTTTCGAAATACATTATCCGAAAAGTATAGTGCGGCAGAAATGGAACAACGTGCTGGCCGTTACGAACGGGCAGTACAACGGCGGATACACTTTCACGGCGTTCCAATGGTATAAGGACGGAAACCCTATTGCTGGAGAAACCGGCTCATACCTCTACCTCGGCGAGGGAAACACACTCGACACGACGGCATTGTACCACGCCGTACTGACACGCGCCGAAGACGGCATCACGCTGCCGACGTGCCCACTCACGCCGGAAACGAGAAGCGACGCTACGCAATATCCCATGCAGACCGAGGCTACGGCGGGCGGCAAAATGATGATTGCCAATGTGAAAGGGCAATCCACAGCACGACTGTACAGCGTGTCTGGCATACTCTGTTCAGAGACAGAGATAGATGCCTGGCACAATGAGCTGACCGTACCGGATATGCCCGGGGTGTACATACTGACAATAGAACAAGAAGGAAGGACAACCCCGTATAAGATACTTGTAAGATGAGGTATGACACCGGCAGGCATCAGCCGCGCCGATGAATTCAGTCTGTGTACAATAGTGACCATGACGATGAGTTTCCATATATGGACGTTTTAGCAACAATAATGGAAGAAACTGGCGAATGGCTAAAGAGAGGATAAGGAGGAGATAGCCGAAAGATAGCTGACGGCAAGATAAGTCCTCTGATTATCAATGACGTATAGCATCAAATTCATACACAACAACAATGTATATCCGAAGATGAATGTATGTTTTAAGGATTTATATTATGTGTGTACTCACACTGCGACGGCCTTTGCATAAATCATCGGGGAATGAGTACGGATAGAACAGTATAAGATTTTACCAACATATTACTTTAATCTAACTAAACAGAAAAACCTATGGACTTAAGAAAATGTTTGAGAACGGCATTTGTTGCCATGGCGGCACTCACGTCACCGCTCATTTACGCGCAGGACGACGGTTCCGTATTGAGCGAAGGGTTTGAAAGCGGCAGGCTTCCTGAGGGATGGACACAGGAGCACGTCATCGGTTCGCACGACTGGACGGTCGAAGGAGGCGACGGGCTGTCCAGACCGGACGGGACGCACAGCGGAAACTACCGCATCGCGCTAAGGAACAATACAAACCAGAAGGAGGGGTTCAGAACAATGCTCATCCTGCCTCCGGTGGATGTGACCGGGATGACGAAGCCTGTCATCTCGTTCGCATACGCGCAAGACAGCTGGGCGGGCGACTTCGACACGCTGCGCATATACTACCGCACAACGGAAGATATGCCGTGGGCGACACTGAAGGTGTATGACAAATACACCTCCGTGTGGACAACGGACATGGTAGAGCTTGTGTCTTCGTCGAAGACATATCAACTGGCATTAGAGGGGAGCGACAACCTCGGCCGAGGTATAGTACTGGACGACATAAGCATACGCCCATGCCCGGAATGCTCACAGCCTACGTTGACCGTGTCCGACATGACACAAGAGTCGGCCACTCTCTACTGGAGCGGGAGTTCTGACACAAGGCAGTTCCATGTCAGGGTTTCGGAAGAGCCGCTCAGCGACTTTCTGCTCGGCAGCAGCCGCGACGAATACAGGAGTACGCCGGTGGACACACTGCTTGACGGCACTGCCCGGTCACTGAAAGTGGACGGGCTCAGCCTCAGCGGAGTGTACTATGTCTATATCCGTGCTCTGTGCGGTTCAGAAAACAGCCTCTGGAGCACTGAGGTCGAGTTCAATACCCTGCAAAAAGTATCTGTACCGTATTTCGAGGATTTCAACCTTGAGGTGACAGGCATGGCGCAGCAGCACAAGGACTGGTTCTTCGGCACATCGTATAACCAGAATATCCCGTACATCAACACGAATGTACCACAAAATTCTTTCGGGAGCTATTCTCCTGACGCTACCCCGTGTCTCGCATTCGGCTCGGAGACCTATTACAACGCCATTCCGGGAGGATATTACGCATACGCGGCAACTCCAGAGATAGACATAGAAGACATTTCGCAGTTGCAAATCACATTCTATGGCTCTCGCCTGTGGGGTTCATACAATGTTCCGGAAATCGCGACATTGAAAATCGGTGTGATGACCGACCCGACCAAGTTCGAGACATTCGATGAGGTAGCAACGGTAAGCCTGCATAGCGACGGCAGCGGCTTCACAGAATTCATAGTGCCGCTCACGGGCGCGGACAAGACAGCAAAATATATAGCACTCGTTTCAGAGTCGGATGAGTATAATACGTTTTTCGTGGACAATTTTGAGGTAGACTCCATTCCTCCATGCGCGAAAGCACGCGAAATCACAGTGAAGACATATTCGGCTACACAAGCAGTCTTTGACTGGAACAGCAATGGAGCGACAGAGTGTGACATCATAGTGACAAAAACACGTCTTGACGAAACAAAAGAAGTGGAGGACGCGCTGAGCGCACTTGCCACGACCGATTATGTACACAAGCAAGGACTTCAGAAACCCACCACTGTAGACGGGCTTACAGCCGAAACATCTTATTTTGTATACATAAGGAACAAGTGCGGCAGCGATTATGGAGATTGGAGTAACCCACAGTCATTCTCAACACCGGCGAGAATCGAAGACGACACATACGAATATGACTTCGAAATTGACCCGAATGACAACACTACATTCACATATCCTGAATCATCTTCGACAAGCTACAAACTTACACGCGGAATAAAAGTTTTCTCCAACTCTTTTACCCCGCATTCGCAGATGCCGTCCTCATGGTATGGCGTCACGCCACACAGCGGGGATTATGTCCTTTATGCCCGTGCGGAAGATGACCCGACATCCTATACATACCTTGTATTTCCGGAGATAGAAAACCTTATGGAAAAACGAATAACTTTCTATTCTACCGTACGCTCCCAAGATGTGTACAGCAACATTATTATAGGTGTAATGAAGGATGCGCAGGACACGGCCACATTTCAGGCTCTCGATACTGTGACCGCATATGCAGACACATGGAGTCACCATATCATCGATATGGATAACTATACATTCGACGGCCATTTCTTTACGTTCAAATACATGCTCGATGCCTCCCACTCAAGCGGTCTGGCAGAAACGTATGTAGACGATATGACTTTCTGCCCTCTGCCACCATGCAAAGACCCGCAGAACTTTACAGCCGATCCGTCCGCCACATCAGTTGTCCTCACATGGGATGACAACGGCGCAGCTTCGTGGGACATCAAGTTGTCCACAGAGAGCGTCTACGACTCGCTGGAAAGCCAGACATACGAATGGGAGAAGGAGCTGACGGTGACAGAACCGACGGCTGAACTCACAGGTCTCAAAGCCAATGGGCAAAAGTATTATTACTATGTCAGAAGCGTATGCGAAGGAAATGAGTCTACCCCTAACATATGGATGGGAGCCTTCGATTTCACTACAGAATGTCATGACAAGCAGCCTCTGCCATATACACTCGATATTGCAGGAGGCAAACAAGTAGGCAAGCAGTGGACATTCCCGTGCGTGGAACTGCAATACACGGTCAAATACGGCAGTACATACTATCCGTCCAAAAGCGCAACAACCAATACCATGTATATTTCAGTTGCCACAAGCTCGTCCGAAAATGACGCATATATCATTCTCCCAGAAATGGAAAGGCCTCTCAACGAACTCTTTGCAAACATCAGAATGAAAGGGCAATACAATCCCGCCATCCTGGAAGTGGGTGCACTCAAATCACTTGATGATTTCACTTCATTCAATATGATACGATGCCTTACGAACGAAGAGATGTCATCGCAAGATTTCAGGGTGTATTTTTCCAAATACGAGACCGATTATAAATATATTGCCCTGCGTATACCTACAACAGAAAACTGCGACACATATATAGAAGATGTTACAATTGACCTCATTGACGGTTGCGCCGAGATGAGCGATGTCTCGGCCACGGACATTCAGCCGCAACAGGCTACATTCGGGTGGATTGGCGATATTGAGGAAGAATGGGATGTTGTTGTAGCCCGTCAGCAAATGGAGGAAGAAGAACTTGATGCCGCCATGACTGACCCACAGGCCAATGAAGCCGTACAATTCGCAGAGACAATACACGAAAACCCGTACACAGTCACAGGGCTGGACTTCAACACCACATATTTCTTCTATGTACGTTCAAAATGTATGCCCGAAGGCGGCCCGTGGACAGAAGGAGTGCAGTTCCGCACCGGATGCGGCATACTATCAGCCGATGCGCTCGGCACGGAAGACTTCGAGAGCTACCAAAACGGAGATGTGTCGTGCTGCTGGACAGGCTTCAGCCAAAACGGCAACGTGCCTACGATAAGCAGCGATAACCCATACAGCGGTAAAAATTCGCTCAACATAAATTCGGGCGTGATAGAAGATGCCACGGCTGACGGCGTATTCTTCTTCTCTCCGGCGATAGACACAGCAGCGACACACAGCACGATAGACAAGTATCAGATTTCTTTCTGGGGATATGCGCCGTTCAGCGAGTTCACAGACAACGCCTGCCGTCTGGACATAGGGGTCACAATGGACATGAGCGACCTCTCTACCTACACGGCAATAGACTCAATATACAACTACGGCGTATGGCATCACTACACTATACCGCTCGACACGTATCTCGGCGACTATAACGATGTCAAGGGTCAGTTCGTCACTCTCTTCTCCGGCTTTGCAGAGCAGAACGACTTCTATATCGATGACTTGAAGATAGAACTGTCGCCGTCGTGCCTCGCACCGCGTCAGGTATCACTGAAAGACGTATTGCCGCATGGAGCTACCGTCGTGTGGTACGCTGACCAAACTGATGTGGTCATCAGACTTAGCAATCATCAGTTGACAGCCGAAGAAATAAGTCTGCCATCTATAGACGGAATGACGGAAATACCTGTATCAGGCATAAAAGAGTACACATTTGAAAATCTCGCCGCTCGCACAAGATACTATGTCTATGTAGGTGCGGAATGTGACGGCGTGATGCAATGGTCAGGACCAGTCAGCTTCAAGACCGTATGTATGGAGAAATTCGCGCTACCTTACAGCGAAACGTTCGACAACACACTCGGCACCGGTAGCCAGTACAAGCCGGATTGCTGGACGGGATTCCACTCTGTAGCTGAGACCGACAGCCGACACGACCAGTACCCGTTTATTGACGGTAACGGCAAATATGGCAACTGCCTGCAACTCTATACGACAAATGCTTCGAAGATTTCATACGCATTCCTGCCGAAAATGGACGTGGAGAACCTTGCCGAATGCCAGATAACATTCTTCGGCAAAGGTACGGCCGTGGTTATCGGTATTGTCCCAGAAAGAGAAGCCTACTGGGAAGATGTGGTCGAGTCATTCATACCCATAGACACTGTAATGCTCACTGACGAATGGAAGAAATACTATGTTCCACTCACCAATTATAATAGCAGTTATGGTGAATATATCGGATTTACAATGGACTACTACCTGAACAGGACAAATGGAGGCAGCGGGACTGCATATATAGATGAACTCGCCGTGGACTACACCCCCGCCTGCCAAGCTCCGGAGGAAATCAAGTTCGTATCCGTGACCAAAGAAAGCATCGGCTTCGAACTTGTGGAGGTAGGAGAAGCCACACAGTGGGAATACGCCTGTGTAGAACATGGCGCGGACACAACAGGCATGGAAGGGACACCCATGTCCTCAGCACAACACACTGTGACCAGCCTTAAGTCTGTAACCAGCTATGATATATATGTGCGCAGCGTGTGCGACGCCGAGACAAAGAGCGCATGGGTAGGGCCGATGACGCAACGCACACTTACAGAAGAGGTCGGCAGCTACGAAGAGCCTTACTTGGAGTCATTTGAAAATATAGAAGAAAACACTTGGACTCTGCTCGGCACCAAGGGCGGCAACTCATGGTGTACAGGCGATGCTGAAGCGTATGACGGCACAAAGTCGCTCTATATAACAAGTGACGGTACATCAGCCACCTACGACCCAGCAAAGGCAAGCCGCTCATGGGCATACCGCACAGTATACCTGCCGTCAGGGGTTTACTATGTGTCGTACCTATGGCAATGTACAGGCAACGGCTATATCATGGCAGGACTACTGCCTGCCGAGGCTATGTTCGACGGCGGCAGCGATAAAGTTTACTATGCCGACGGTTCACAAACAACGGCACAGTCTAGCAAATCGCTCATGAAAGGCGACCGGTTGAGCGGCAGCGATGAATGGACTAACGACACAGTGATGCACGTGGTATATGTTGAAGATGAAGGGTATTACAACTTCGTATTCTACTGGCAGAACGATGCCGGCGAAGCACAGAGCGATGCGAAGGCCATCATTGACCGTCTCGAAATCAGCAAAGTTCCGTGCGTATACCCCATGGAACTATCTGTAACCGGACTTGACCATGAGTCAGTTACACTCTCATGGACACTATTAGACGACACCGAAGGCCGCCAGTGGGAGATATTCGTGACGGAAGACCCGTCTATAACAGACCCGACAGGACACATAGCAGAGAACCTAAACAAGGGAGGATATGCTGACGGGTTAACAGCGACAATAAACGGTCTTGAGGAACAGAAAACATACTATGCATTCGTCCGCAACGTGTGCGACGGAGGCGAAAAGTACAGTCTGTGGAGCAACCGCGTACAGTTCGAAACACCATGTAAACCTGTCGCACCAAACACATTGTACAGCTTCGAAGAGACAGTGCCAGAAGGTTGGTATATCGGTGAATGTTTCTCAAACTACGGTATGGAGACATTTGAAATAGTCGAAAACGGGCCTACGGTACAATACTCCCACACAGGCGACCGTGCACTCCATTTCGAATCATACCAAACCGGCAATTATCTGGCACTGCCGAAAGTGGACGGCAATCTGGATGACTGGCAACTGACATTCTGGATGCGCCCCATATACGCTTATGCCCAAACTGTTGACGGAGAAAAGGTGTACGTCAACAACAATGAATATCAAGGCGGTAAAACAGCATCTGTACGCGTCGGTACCATGACGGCAGTAGGAAACCCGGAAACATTCGTCACACTAAGAGAATGCATCTACCCATATTCTACGGACGAACTTTACCGCAACAGAAATGTCAATGATGACATGACCGGGAACAAGTATTGGGTCAAATTCTCAATCCCACTTAAGGGTTGTGACGGGAAGTATATAGTATTCAGTGATGTACAGGAAAGTTCCACGCGCAACAACATGTACATAGATGACATCATAATCGAACCGCTGAACACGTGTGCTACTCCGGACGGCATGACAGTCAAACGATATACAGACAAAACGGCTACCATATCGTGCAACCATACAAACGGAGCGACAGTCGAAGTGCGCTATGCGACCTCCTACGATGATATGATATCGGGCAAATACCAGACAGCCACATCGGAAGCCGATACAGTGCTGATTGAGGGTCTCGCTCCTGCCACAGAATATTACTACGCCGTAAGGCAACTATGTTCTGACAATGAGGTCTCGGATCTCTCCATCATGCGCACATTCACCACGGCAAGATCCGTGAGGTTCAATGAGCCGTTCACGGCAAATGTGACATGTCCAGAAGGATGGCAGCGAGCGACTTCCATACTAGTCAAAGACCTCTTTGCCGGTACAGCACAGTTCGGCAGTTTCACGGATATAACAAATACTACTGTCTGGAGTCATAGGGCGATAGACAATTATAGCTCTGCCCATAATGTCGCACGTATGCACGCCACATCGTCATCGGACGCCTCATTATGGTTCTTTACCCCAGCAGTATATCTCGAAAACGGGCTTGAAGCTCATCTGTCGTTCGACATGATGCTCACACGCGACGAGTCATACGATGCTCCGCAACTGACCAAGCGCGACGGCTATCAGTTCATGGTCATAGTCTCGGATGATGCCGGACAGACATGGAAAGAGGAGAACGCCACGATATGGAACAACGAACGTGCCAATAACGATTTCTATTCCATACCGTCCACATATCAGGAAGTGTCCATAGACCTGTCCGAATATGCCGGCAAGACCATAAAAGTGGCATTCTACACGGAGACTCAGCGCACGGCACTTGAGGACCTTAACCTGCATATAGACAATGTGAACATCAACTCTGTGGTTAACACTGTCTATCCTGAAGAGAAGCACTGCGCCACATACGACTATCAGCTGCACGGTTTCAATATACCGGTAAGCGAGATAGACGAGGATGGGCTGAACACATTCTCCCGTACAGTAGTGTCTCAAGGAACGGCTAAAGACTCCACATTCACGGTGCAATTCACGGTCAGCCCCGTATCGGAGAAGACCATTGAGGCGGAGATGTGCGAGGGAGACGTTTACAACGAAAACGGCTTCATAAACGTGACGGCAGCCGGACGGCACACCCTGAAATGCAACGGCTCTAACCACTGCGACTCCATAGTGCACCTCGACTTGACGGTCAAGCCACTGGCGCGCTTTGAGTTCGACTCGACATTCTGCGAAGGATCGCCCATCGTATGGAACGGCATCATGTGCGACAAGCCCGGAGACTATACGGACACAATAGTCATTGGCGGCAACCGTTGCGACTCCATAGTCGTAATGCACCTTTCAATGGTCGATGCTTTGTATGGCGAAGAAATTCACTATCTTTGCACTGGCACTTCACTTGTAATCGACGGGGAGGAATATCTGTCCGACGGATCAATGCAAGAGTTTGTAAAAGAAGAGACTATCAAGGAAGAAGGCCGATGCGACTCTATTGTGACACACACTGTGGTCTACACACCTGTCCACGATGTTGTTGTTGAAGATGCAATCTGCGACGGCGAGATATACAACGCTAACGGCTTCATCGACATCACGCAGGAAGGTACCCTGACCACACCGAACCGCACACAGTTCGGCTGCGACTCGCTCGTGACGCTCAACCTGATCGTGATACGTGACGGGGAGACCAGCCGCGATGTGACACGCAGAATTACACTCGACCAACTGCCGTATGAATTTTACGGCGAGACATTCGGTACTGACACCAAACCCGGTACATACGAACGTGACGTGAAAGTGACATCGGTCAGCGGGTCATGTTCGATGAATGTACACCTCACACTCGAAGTGGAGGACGAGACAGGCATAGTTCCGGCACGTGAAATCAAGGAACTGGCACTCACGCCTAACCCTGTACGCATACACGAAACGGTCAGAGTTCACATAGACTTGACCCCTCAGCGTCTTGCTGGGCTTACTGTACAGGTGTTCAACAGCACGGGTGCACTCGTGCAAAGCCTGTCTCCTGAGACGGAACCGATAGTCATCAACGGTCTCCACACCGCAGGCGTGTATATGGTACGCGTCATTGACGGGCTCGGCGATATGTATCAAGGGAAAATTATCGTGAGATAATTATAGAGGAGACTGTACGCACGTACAGTCCCAAGTTTGTTAATGATGATGGAGATGGCGGGCAATCACATTGTCCGCCATCGTTTTTTGCATTGGTTTGTCCCATACGGCACTTCTGTATCCGGTCTACAGCTTGTCGGCAAAGGCCAAACGCTATGTCTCTCCAGACAAGGGCTCTTATCTACCGCTCTCCTATATTCTATACTACAGCGCATCCCCTGCCAGCATACAATCTAACGCTATATCTTCGACTGACTGTCCGAGCGATTTACCGTATGTAACCAGACCTTCGACTACCGTTCCTCCATCCTCTCCTTGGTCTGCGGCCTGTTTCCCGCTTTTGGGACATTAACCCCCAACTCACGTTTAACTATTTGGCAGATTTGAGTTTAAATTGGCAGGAGAATGGCGAGAGGATAGGCAGACGCTTCGGGGAGCCTTCGGAGGAGCTTCGGCGAGAGTACGTGTTTTTAACTTTAATTTATAGTGTGGAACTGCCATAAGCAAAGCGGGGAAACGGGCATTTGCCATTGTCTCCGACTTTCGCTATCTTTGTTTCACGAAGATAGGAGGCGGTGCGGCAATGCCGACGACACGACTGAAGTCTTGTACAATATGCGCCGGAGCGTCAAGCCTCTGTGAAAGCACTGGTCTTGACACTCCGGCACATATTGTATGCAAAACTGACGTTTTGCCGTTGGCATTGCGCTTACCTTTCACTATCTTTGCAAATGGTCATTTTCAGCCAAGACAGCCCATGAACAAAATATCATTCTGGCTACACAACGCGCGGCACATATCGCTGCCGCAGAGCATATTGCCAGCCGTTCTTGCGACAGGCATGGCGATGCAGTACGACACATTCTCATGGTGGCTCGCCCTCATCGCGCTTTTCGGTGTGGCGTGCGCACACCTCGGCATGAACCTCGCCGACGATTATTTCGACTACAAGGTAGGCAGTGGAGAAAAACGGAAGGCACTCGCATCGGAGGGGATGCGCGCCCGTGTCCACAAATACCCATACCTCACATCGGGCGAAGCTACGCTGTGCGACCTTGCCATGGCCATCTGCGCATTTCTCGCGGCCGCTGCCGCTGCCGGTGTGGTGGTTGTGATATTCCGCGGCACTACGCCGCTCATCATAGCCATCGTGGGCTGTATATTGGGCATATCGTACTCGGGCTGGCCGTTCCGCCTCAGCTATCACGGCTATGGGGAACTTGTCATAGGAATGATGTTCGGCCCGCTGCTGATGACAGGAGTGCAATATGCCGCGTGCGGCGTGATGGACGAGAAAATCATACTTGTGAGCGTGGCCATAGGCCTGCTGGTCACGAACATACTATATACACACTCTGTGCTTGACCGCCACGCAGATGCGCAGATGGACAAGCTGACGCTGGCCCGTCTGCTGAAAAAGCGCAACGCCATGCTCGGCGCGTCGGCTGTCTTCTGCTTCGTGCCTTTCATTCTTATGGCGGCTGGCGTTGTCTTCGGGATACTCCATTGGGCGTATCTGTTTACCCTGATACTGCTGCCTATGGCCATATTCCTTTGGGATTCGATACGTAAGTTCCTGTACGATATACCCGTGCCGCTCACAGTCAGGCCATGGATGGGACCGATGGGCAAATTCGACAAATATTGCGAGGCCGGCATCGGTTGGTTTATGCTCCGCTGGCTGACGGCGCGTAACCTCATCTCTTTCTTTGCACTCATATTGCTGATTGTCAATATCATTTTGAAAATAACCCATACGCTATTATGAAACTCAAACAGATGTCCTACCTCGGATGGTGGTTTTTCGGCGCACGTGTGCTTGGCAGAAAACGCCCGCTCCAGACGGTGCTCTTCATTTCAGACCAATGCAACCTGAAATGCAAGCACTGTTCGGTCTATTCACGCGCCAACCCCAACATAATGACGTTCGAGGGGATACGCAAAGAACTCGAATATTCCTACTCGCTCGGCTCGCGGTTCGTAGACCTCGAAGGGGGAGAGGTGATGCTGTGGCGCGACGGGGAGAAACGTATCAACGACGTGATAGACCTCGCCCGCGAAGTCGGTTTCTTTTCGGTCACAATCACAACCAACGCGCAGCTGCCGTTCTCCGGGAGTCATGCGGACAGCATCTGGGTCAGCTTAGACGGGTACGGGAAATACCATGACATGATACGCGGCGAAGGCACATTCGCCCGTCTGGAGAAAAACATTGCCGAGTGCGGACACAAGCATTTGAGCGTCAATATGGTAGTGAACAAATACAACTGGGAATCGGTGGAGGAGACCATAAAGTATGTGAAGTCAAATCCCGCGATAGAGAGCATATCAATCAATTTCTATACGCCGTTCCCCGATGCGGAGAACCTCATGATAACACGTGAGCAGCGCGAAAGGGTGATAGACCTTGTAATACGGATGAAGCGTGAGGGCTACCCAATAATGAACTCCGTGTCAGGGCTGAAACTGATGAGGCACAACGATTTCAAACGCCATTGCTGGGTTACGAACTTCGTCTATGCCGACCACACCCGCGCCAATTGCGCCGGGGAGCGTCTCGGCATCTGCGACGACTGCGGACTGTGCATGGCAGGAGAGATGAACGCCGTGTTCAATTTCCATCCGGACACCATATTTGCAGGACTTAAATTAAGGCTATAACATATATGAAAATAACCATTAACGGCAGAGAATATACATTCGCATCAGCCCTCACAGTAGGGGAACTGCTGCCCACCATCGGGACCGACGGCAAGGGTAAGGCCGTAGCCGTGAACAACCGCGTAGTGCCGCGCACATCGTGGGGAGAACACCGTTTGTCGGACGGCGACAATGTGACCATAATAACTGCTGCCTATGGAGGCTAAGCGGCTTATTGCAATCACTACCGAGAGCGACTACCCCGATGAACCGGGACTCATAGCACTGATGCTCACCGATGGCATAGACCTCATACACATACGCAAACCAGCATGGGACGAGGAGCGTATGCGTTCACTCATAGCCTCGATAGACGAGAGATGGCATAACCGACTTGTACTCCACTCGCATTTCCGTCTGACAGAGGAGTTCAGCCTACACGGAGTGCACCTCAACAGCCGTGCACTCCACGCGCCAGAAGGCTACAAAGGCCCGATAAGCTGTTCGTGCCACTCCATACAGGAGCTTCAGGAACGCAGCCCACAAATGGATTACTGTACGCTCAGTCCCATATTCAACAGCATATCGAAAAGCGGTTACATATCGCATTTCACTGATGCTGAACTGACATGCGCACAGCACTGCGGCATCATCAATTCCAAGACAATGGCACTCGGGGGCATCAATGCGGAGAATATCAGCATACTCTGGTCATGGGGGTTCGGCGGGGCGTGTATGCTCGGCTATCTGTGGGAGGCAAAGAGCCGCGAGATACTGAAATGCCGTCTGCGCACCCTGCGCCAAAAAGCAAAACAACTATGAGATGGAGTGAAACGGCCTGGCAGTCCGCACAGCATATTATCAGTAGTATAGAACGATGCCGCTTCGTCCGCAAGTTGTCCTACGGCACGCTCTCTTCCGACTGTTTCCGCGCCTACATCGCGCAGGACATTATTTATATGCGCAACTTCGAGGCGCGCCTACGTCTGCTCCACCACCAAATGCACGGCACACCCGCAGCCGACATACTTGCGGCCAATATTGACGATACCCTTGCCGCCGAAAACTCTCTGCACTCCTTGCTCGCCGACCGTTTCGACATAGAGCCGGAGACACGCAAATGTCCCGCCAATATGGCATACGACCGGATGCTTACCCGACTTGAAAAGGAGGAGTGCGCCGCCTATACATTTGCCTCGCTACTTCCATGCTATTGGGTATATGCACACATAGGGTTGCTCATTTTCAGACAGCATACCGCAGCCGATAATCCATACGTCGACTGGATAGCCACATATGGTGACCCATCGTTCCAGACCGACGCGGAACAGTTCCGCACCCTATGCGACAGCTGCGCCGCCATACAGACAGACAGTACATTGCACCGCATGACATCCTATTTCCTTCACTCCACCGCGCTCGAACTCCGCTTCTGGCGCGACTGCTACCGCACACAAGACAGATAAAAAAAGCCTCCATCGCACCGACTATCAACATTTTTCACTAACTTCGTAATCTGAAAATAGCCATTGACCGAACGATAAAACCGCCGTATATGCCAACCCAATATGACATTCCACTCTTACCATTGCCATACGACTTTGAAACAAAAGCCGTACTGAAACAGCTGAACCTCGCGAACAAAAAACTCGCAGAGCTTAAAGGAGTCGCACTGACTATCCCGAATGAAGACATATTGATAAACAGCCTCACATTGCAGGAGGCCAAAGACAGCTCAGAGATTGAAAATATCGTCACCACCAATGATGAGCTATACAAAGCAGAGCTTGACTTTAAAGAAAGTTTCATCAACGCATCAACGAAAGAAGTGTTGAACTACAGGCAAGCCATGCGCATAGGATTTTCATCTGCGAGAAAAACAAAGCTATTGACCTTGAATGACATAAAGACCATACAAAAAGAACTGGAAGGCAACAGCGCAGGGTTTCGTACCGTACCAGGCACTACCTTGAAAAACAGAGCGGGAGAAACGGTTTACATCCCGCCTCAGGACAGCATAGAGGTCGAACGCCTGATGCACAACCTTGAACAATACATAAATGACGAATCAACGCAAGACATTGACCCGCTAATCAAAATGGCAGTCATCCACCACCAGTTCGAAAGTATACACCCCTTTTATGACGGGAATGGCAGAACTGGCAGAATTATTTCTATTTTATATCTGGTAATCAACAATTTACTTGATTTGCCAATACTATATTTGAGCCGATATATAACGCATAATAAAGGTACATACTACCGGCTGATACAAGCAATCAGAGACTCAAAAGAAGACAGAGGAAAAGCGTGGGAAGAATGGATACTGTTCATGCTCAAAGGAGTGGAGATAACTGCTGATGACACTATAATGTTGGTGAAAGGTATAAACAGCCTGATGACACGC
Source organism: Candidatus Aphodosoma intestinipullorum (assembly GCA_017694515.1). Lineage (GTDB taxonomy): Bacteria > Bacteroidota > Bacteroidia > Bacteroidales > Paludibacteraceae > Aphodosoma > Aphodosoma intestinipullorum. Next base: position 30,248 of record JADIMV010000083.1, on the reverse strand, counting down.
TATAAACAGATTCTGCGACCTCTATTCGGAAAGCAATACAAACACGAACTCCTAAACAACCTGTTCTTCCATCCATACACAAAGATAGAGTTTGTGGAACGGGATATGCAGGTACAGAGGAAAACCGCCACAAAATATTTAGACATGATTGTCAGGTGCGGACTTATAGAAAAAGTGAAAATATGGAAAACCAATTACTATATAAATACAGAATTGGTAAACTTGTTCTTAAACAGAAACGCAGGTACAACGATAAGCCTTGACACTGAAATAATAGAATCTGTAAGAGAACAGCAATGAAAAAAACGGGTCATGACAACCATATCATGTACCCTAATCGGGGAAATCGGGTACATGACAACCATATCTCGAATCAAGAATAGGAGTAAATTTGAGGGAACTCACTTTTAGTCCAAACTTAAAATCTCAGCATGAGGCAATACGTCAACCATTGGCCTCTTCAAAGAGCGGATGCTGGATAGCAACCTTTCAAGCAAATTGAAAGTCTCAACTATCACATAATTAACAAGACAATGATTTAATATAACAAACGTAACCAGCTATGAAATACAACCGTGTAATAACCATTGCGGGAAGCGACTCGGGCGGAGGCGCAGGCATACAGGCGGACATAAAAACAATATCGGCGTGCGGGTGCTATGCATCTTCGGCCATAACGGCCATCACCGTGCAGAACACGCTCGGCGTGCAGTCCGTATTCCCCATACCGACGGAGACTATAAAAGGACAGATTGACGCCGTACTCTCAGACATAGGCACAGACGCGATTAAAATCGGGATGCTCCATTCGTCAGAGGTCATGCTCACCGTGCGCGACTGTCTCTCCGCATACGGAAACCGCAACATTGTCCTCGACCCGGTAATGGTCTCCACTTCCGGGCATAGGCTCATGGAAGATAGTGCAATAGAGACGCTTATCAATGAACTTATGCCGTGTGCACGCATTATAACTCCCAACATCCCGGAAGCGGAAATCATACTCGGCAGAAAAATCGGCGGGCAGGACGAACTGGCCGCCTGCGCCAAAGAGCTCTCTATGAACGGGAACATATCCGTGCTGCTCAAGGCAGGCCACCTCACGGACGAACGGCTCATCGACATACTATACAACGCCGAAACAGACGAGATTGTATCTCTCGAATCATCACGTCTGTACACTAAAAACACTCACGGTACAGGATGCACGCTCTCATCGGCTATAGCCTCATTCATTGCGAGGGGACTACCACTGACCGATGCCGTCTGTTCAGCCAAAGATTACATTACCAGTGCCATCACGTCAGGCTCGCGTTACACGTTAGGCCACGGATTCGGCCCAGTAGACCACTTCTTTGCCATGAGGGGAAACAATGACCATGAAGCCGACTCGAACTAACAACACATTAATCATACAATCTATATCCTATGAAAATCAAACACATTATTGCCTGTGCATCACTGCTTGTGCTGTCGGCATGTACCGGGGGACACTTTATTTCGGACAAATCAGAGCGCGAAGAGGTACACAATGACTTCAGACAACGCCGTGCCGAGATAGGCAAAGACCAAATGTTCAGTGTTTTCGACAGCGAACTAACCGCCGCTGAACGCGAAGCACTCGAATTTCTCTATGCCTATATGCCATTGGCCGACATAGCCAATCAGGACAGTGACTATTTCCTTGAAAATGTGCGCTGTTCATTCACTGCACGTGAAGAAATGCCGTGGGGGAAAAAAGTACCAGAACGCGAATTCCGCCACTTCGTCCTGCCAGTACGCGTGAACAACGAAGACCTTGACGGCCACCGCCCCATTTTCTATAATGAACTGAAAGATAGGGTAAAAGGGCTCTCGATGTATGATGCGATACTCGAAGTTAACCATTGGTGCCACGAACACGTGGTATACCGACCTACAGATGCCCGTACCTCCTCGCCTCTTGCCACAATGAGGAATGCATACGGACGGTGCGGAGAAGAATCCACATTCACCGTGGCAGCCCTGCGGTCAGTAGGCATTCCCGCACGGCAAGTCTACACTCCACGCTGGGCGCATACGGACAATAACCATGCATGGGTAGAGGCGTGGGCCGATGGCAAATGGTATTTTCTCGGAGCTTGTGAGCCTGAACCAGTGTTAGACCTCGCATGGTTCAACGCCCCGGCAAGCCGCGGTATGCTGATGCACACAAAGGTGTTCGGCAAATATCACGGGCCGGAAGACGTGATGAGCCGTACGGCGCGCTACACTGAAATCAACGTGATAGACAACTATGCCAAGAGTGCGCGTACTGACATATCGGTTGTGGACGAAAACGGTCGTCCTATCCCGGGTGCAACAGTCGAATTCAAACTCTATAACTATGCCGAGTTCTACACCGTAGCCACCAAAAGCACCGATGAAACCGGCCATACTTCACTCTCCGCCGGCCTTGGCGACATGATAGTCTGGGCAACGCACAACGGCAAGTTCGGCTTTGCGAAAGTGACATTCGGCAAGGACAAGGAGGTAACAGTAGTTGTAGACAAGACACCCGGCACAAACGCAACATACGAGATAGAGATAGTGCCTCCAGCCGAAACAGCCAATATTCCAGCTGTGACGGATGCGCAACGTGCCGAGAACAACCGCCGTCTCGCCATAGAGGACTCCATACGCGGTGCATACGAAGCTACATTCCCGACTGAGGCAGACGCGAAAAACTTCTGCGCGAAAAACGGATACAGATATGATACAGACCTCTATAAGGCTATAATCGAATCGCGCGGTAACCATGAAACCATCATGGACTTCCTCACAAAATATGCCGGTTCCACCGATGACAGGCGTTATGCCGAAGCGATAATAACCACCACTTTCCGCAATTTCCCCAAAGACCTGCACGACATTAGCGCGGCGGTACTTGACAACAAGATGGCGGATGTGCGTGCCGCCAATGAAGGGGTGCAGAACGGCATGGTTAACAATCCATGGATGCGCATCTCCAACGAGATGCTCACCCCCTATTCGGCCTATTTCCACGATGTCATAGACTCCGCCACACGCGCCGCCCTGACAGACAACGAGGCCGCGCTAATCCAATGGGTCAAGGACAGCATCCGCGTTGTAGACGACTGCAATCTCGGTGGCTCTCCCATCTCGCCCGAAGGCGTGTGGCGCACCCGCATGGCCGACCCGCACAGCCGCGACATATTTTTCGTGGCTCTTGCGCACAGTCTCGGCCGTCCTGCGGAGATAGACCCCGTAACAGGGAAGGTGAAGATATACCGGTTCCATGAACTTGATACAGACACCATGAGCCGTGAGGAGTTAATATACGAACTTAGAAAAATGTTCAGGGGATATGAGGTAAATCTCGATGAAACCAGCAATTCTGAAGCCAAGGCCACCCCAGTAGGCGAACTGAAGATGACATACACGCCCACCGCCGTGCTACCCAACCCGAAGTACTACTCCCACTTCTCGCTCTCCAGCATTGATGCAGGCGGACGGCTGCACCTGCTTGAATATCCTGAGCCTGACGTGACTGCCGACGGCATAACATTCTCCGACTTCAAGGACGGGAAAAGGATTGACGCAGGCAACTATCTCCTCGTCACGGGGACACGCATGGCTGGGGGCAATGTGCTTGCCACCATGACATTCTTCTCCGTAAAGCCCGATGAGACCGTAGAAATTCCGCTCACCATGCGCACCGATGATGAGGACATACAGGTCATCGGCGACTTCAACAGCGAGGGTCTTTATCTTCCGCTGGCCGATGTGGAAGGCGATGCGGGAGATGCCACATCAGTGCTCTCCACCACAGGACGCGGCTATTTCGTTATCGGCATACTCGGGGCGGGCGAAGAGCCTACGAACCATGCGCTCAAAGACATTGCAGCCATGAGTAAAGAGCTGGAACAGTGGGGACGGCCCATGATACTCCTCTTCCCAGACGACGACAGCCGCTCACGCTTCAAGCCAGAAGAGTTTCCCGGGCTACCTCAGACAGTATCATTCGGCATAGACCGCAACGACACTTTCCGACGGGAAATCATCAAGAACCTAAACCTCAACGAGAACGCGCCCCTGCCGCTATTCATCATAGCCGACACATTCAACCGTGTGGTATATGTATCACAAGGCTACACCATCGGGCTCGGCGAACAACTACACCGCGTGATTACAAAACTCTGAACTGCCAGAGTCGCAACGCCAAAGACCCATGCGCCCGCTGTCAGAAACATACTGACAGCGGGCGCATTCCTATATCACAGCCCTTCAAAGGGGAATCGGTTCAGAACTTATATCTCACGAACGCCTCGATGGCCTCATACGCGGCGAGTCCGAGACGGTTGTAAAGGTCGGCAGTCGCTTTGTTGCGCTCCTCAGCACGCTGCCAGAAAAGGCGTTCGTCGCCGCCGAGAAAGGGCGCACCCTCCATCTGCGACTGGTGTTTGAGTATCGCATTGCGCTTAGAACGCAGTTCCTCCGGGCTGAGCGGCACGGCCATTTCTATATGGTCTATCTCCCACTCCATCCATGCACCACGATACATCCACACGCGGCAATCCTGCATCCACTCCTCGCCTTTCATCTCATCTATGGCGGCCAACACTGCATCAAGGCATACGCGGTGAGTGCCGTGCGGGTCGGCCAAATCGCCAGCCACATAAATCTGATGCGGATGCACATCGGCCAATACGGCCTTTATTATCTCTATATCCCTCTCGGTCAGGTCGCCTTTCTTAATTGTACCTGTCTCATAAAACGGCAGGTTTAGGAAATGTACATTGTCGGGCTTCAACCCCATATAGCGGCACGCCGCACTCGCCTCACCCCTGCGGAGCAATCCTTTCAAGCGGCGCACATCAAGCGTATCCACATCGTTCTCCCCCTTCTCCTCCATCAGGAAACGCCTGATTTCATCGAGTTTTTCAGGTATCAGACAATTCTGCGGATCAAACATCTCCTGAAACCCACGCACGAATGATATGAAACGTATGATTTCATCATCGTCCACGGCAATGTTGCCCGAGGTCTCATAGCACACGTGTACATCGTGATGCTGGTCTACAAGCCGTTTCAGCGTGCCGCCCATCGAGATAACATCATCGTCGGGATGAGGGGAGAAGACCACTACCCGCTTGGGATACGGCACAGCGCGTTCGGGACGGTTCGAGTCGTCCGCATCGGGCTTGCCTCCCGGCCAGCCGGTAATGGTATGCTGCAAATCATTGAACACCTTAATATTGACGTTATATGCCGAGCCGTAAAGTGCAAGCAGTTCGGAGAGTCCGTTCTCGTTATAATCCTTGTTGGTGAGCTTCAGTATCGGTTTTTCCAGTCTCTGGCATAGCCACACGATGGCACGGCGTATGAGCGTATCGTTCCATTCACACGATGTTACAAGCCACGGTCGGCTGATGCGAGTGAGAGAACCGGCTGAATGGACATCTGTGAAGAGTGTTGCGTTCTCGTGCATTTGCAGGAAAGTGGCCGGACACTGGTCACTCATTGAACCTTCGACAATGGTCTTGATTATGTCCGACTTCGACTCGTCCCACGCTATGAGGGCTATGCGCCTTGACTTGAGTATATTGCTCACTCCTAGGGTGATAGCACCGCGCGGTACTTTGTCTATCGTGCCGAAAAGGCGTGCCGCCTCTTTGCGCGACACGGAGTCAAGAAGTATCAGCCGCGTGCGTGAAGCGGCCTGAGAACCGGGTTCGTTGAACCCTATGTTGCCGTTTGGCCCTATGCCGAGTATCTGGTAATCAATGCCTCCGTAGTCCTCTATGCGCTGCTCGTATTCGGCACAGTGCTGCACGATTTCGCCCTGCGGCAATGAGCCGTCGGGGGAAAATATATTCCCGGCCGGGATGTCTACAAGGTCGAAAAACATACGGCGTATCTGGTTCAGACAGCTCTGCGCGGCTGACGAGTCGAGAGGGTAATACTCGAAAAGGTTGAACACCACGACATTGGCGAAGCTAAGTCCTTCCTCGCGGTGCATACGCACGAGTGCCTCGTAGACTTCTATGGGTGAACGACCGCTGTTCAGGCCAAGCACACACGTCTCGCGGCGTTTCGCCTTGCGCCGTATGAGGGCGGCTATTTCGCGTGCTATGGTCTCGCCCCCTTCGGCTGGAGTGCCTGAAATGTTGACTTTTATCTTCTCGAAACGGGATATGCCCGACAGCTCAAGCGCATTGTCGGGCCGATAGTACTTGCGCGGTATCCGGTGCAGTACAATCTGCGAACTGAGGTTGTGCTTCATGGTGATATTGCAGTTTATTCGACATGGATGCCAGTCCAGCGAAAAGCCGAAACTTAGTACAAAGTTAAGTTATTCCCCGTTTAAGGCAAAACAGTCATCAGAATGTTTTGCTAAAGGTTTTGGCGGCATTCCATAAACCCAGCAATCCACACAAGACCTAACGACTTCGGGTTTAATCATGTCATGCGAAACGGCAAACGGGGAAATCCCGGGCTGGAGCATAAGGGAAAGACAGGTGAAAATGGCGTGAGTATTGGGAGAGGCTTCGGCAGGGCTTCGGAGGAGCTTCGGCGAGAGTACGTGTTTTTAACTTTAATTTGCACAAGTAGAGAGTACTGCAATCCACAGCTGCGGTCAATGTATCCGCAAGTTCAAAATGTTATCTTGCACAGAAGTTTTCATTTTATTTTCAGACAGTTACATGGAAATTTGCCTTGGTTGTACGGTATCGGTGTGCAGTCAAGGCAGCAGGTTTCAGTTTTTTTCCGTAACTTTGTGCAAAATAGCAGGAGAGGATGAGGGCAGGCAGACAAGCAGGTTAGTATCCGGTTCAGCGTCCGCTGTCAAGCTATCCTCGTAAAGGGCAAAAGACAAAAAGAGAGTGAAGATGAAAGATTTCAAAAGGACACTGGTAACTACCGCGTTGCCATACGCAAACGGGCCTGTACACATCGGTCATCTGGCCGGAGTCTACGTGCCGGCGGACGTATATGTGCGTTATCTCCGCAACAAGGGGGAGGATGTGCTGTTCATCGGAGGTTCTGATGAACACGGTGTGCCTATCACTATCATGGCACGCAAGGAGGGGGTTACACCGCAGGATATTGTGGACCGCTATCACAGGATTATCAAGAAGTCGTTCGAGGAGTTCGGCATATCGTTCGACGTGTATTCGCGCACGAGTTCGGAGATACACCGCCGTACAGCATCGGAGTTTTTCCGCACACTGTATGACAAGGGCGAATTTGTGGAGAAGACTTCGGAGCAGTATTATGACGAGGAGGCTCACCAGTTTCTGGCAGACCGCTATATCACGGGCACTTGCCCTCACTGCAAGAACCCGAATGCCTACGGTGACCAGTGCGAGGCGTGCGGGACAAGCCTCTCGCCGCTCGACCTGATTGACCCGAAGTCAGCCATATCAGGCTCAAAGCCTGTACTGCGCGAGACGAAGCACTGGTACTTGCCCTTAGACAAGCACGAGGCATGGCTGCGCAAGTGGATTCTCGAAGACCATAAAGAGTGGAAAGCCAATGTGTACGGCCAATGCAAGAGTTGGCTCGACATGGGGCTACAGCCACGCGCAGTGAGCCGCGACCTCGACTGGGGTATACCTGTGCCTGTGGAGGGAGCTGAGGGTAAGGTGCTGTATGTGTGGTTTGACGCGCCGATAGGCTACATTTCGAACACGAAAGAGATACGCCCCGATGATTGGGAGACGTGGTGGAAAGACAAATCCACGCGCATGATACATTTCATAGGCAAGGACAATATCGTGTTCCACTGCATAGTCTTCCCCGCCATGCTCAAGGCCGAGGGGAGCTACATACTGCCGGACAACGTGCCCGCAAACGAGTTTCTTAACCTCGAAGGCGACAAGATTTCGACATCGCGCAACTGGGCGGTATGGCTGCACGAATACCTTGCCGACTTCCCGGGGAAACAGGATGTGCTGCGCTATGTGCTGACAGCCAACGCTCCGGAGACCAAGGACAACGACTTTACATGGAAAGACTTCCAGACAAGGAACAACAGTGAGCTTGTTGCCATATACGGGAACTTCATAAACCGCGCATTGGTGCTGACACACAAGTATTTCGACGGGAAAGTGCCGCCGCTCGGCGAACTGACCAACTATGACCGCGAGACTCTCGATGCAATCCGTGCATCGAAACCGGCCATTGAAACCATGCTGGACAATTTCCGTTTCCGCGATGCACAGCGTGAGGCGATGAACCTCGCACGCGTCGGCAACAAGTATCTCGCCGACACAGAGCCGTGGAAACTCGCCAAGAGCGACATGGGGCGCACGGCGACGATACTGCACATCGCGCTCCAGATAGCGGCCAACCTCGCAATAGCGTTCGACCCGTTCCTGCCGTTCTCATCGGGAAAACTGCGCAAGATGCTCGGAATGAAAGAAAAGAATTGGGAGATGCTCGGACATATAGACCTGTTGCATACCGATGATGAGACAGAAAAGCCCGAACTGCTGTTCGAGAAGATAGAGGACGAACCGATACAGGCACAGATACAGAGGCTGCTCGAAACGAAAAAAGCCAACGAGGCGGCAGCTTTCAAGCCTGAGCCAGTAGGTGAGAACATACCATACGAAGAGTGGGAGAAGTGCGATTTGAGAGTAGGCACAGTATTAGAATGCGCCAAAGTGCCCAAAACAGACAAACTGCTGCAATTCCGTATAGATGACGGGATGGGTGGCCGCACCATTGTCTCCGGCATCGCGCAGAGCTATCCTGACCCGGCGGAACTCGTCGGCAAACAGGTGGTTTTCATAGCCAACTTCGAGCCACGCAAGCTGCGCGGGATAATGAGCGAAGGCATGATACTGAGCGCAGTCGATGCTGACGGCAAACTCCGCCTCGTCCGTCCCGAAACGCCGGTGAAACCGGGCTGCAAGGTAGGATAAACCCAAAACGGTCATTAGAAGGTTTTAAGGACTATGCGAAAGCCAGTTTTCCACTAAGCGGCCTTTGATATGCAATAGAGGATTTTGAGTTCGGCTGAAATCCCGTTTTTACTAAACTATTTGGCTGCTTTCCAGTTTCTGGCGGTATCTTCATACGCAATTTTCCTTGACATAGCCCGCTATGCCTTCGGAAAAGTGCGTATTAATCTACTCGCCATAAACATAGAAATCAGCTCAAATTCTAATGACCGATTTGGGATAAACGCATCGGCAGCAGGCCAAAGACAAAAACATCTATATTCAGACATGGATTTACTAACCTTATTGTATTAAGATTATGGCAGGAAAAAGGCTTCATAAATCGCGTGACCGGGTAATAGCCGGAGTTTGCGGCGGCCTCGCCGAGTATTTAGGGTGGGACATAACTGCAGTACGGATAATTTACGCACTGCTTACGGTTTTCACTGCATTTTCAGGCGCGATAATATACATCATTTTGATGCTGCTTATGCCTGAGGAATAAGACTAACCTTCAGCAGATGTACAAACGGGAAAAGCACCGATTTCATCGGTGCTTTTCCCGTTTTACCTCATCAGATATTGGGGTTCCCGGTGCCGCCAGTTCAGCATATCACCCCAGCGCATAACACATCCTGCCAACCGTCACCTCCATATAGCACTGCACTCTGGCCGGGAGTGACACTCTCCATCGGCTCACGGAAATCTACCCGTATGCCATCGCCGTCATGCCATATCGTGGCAAGACCGGGACGGCTCTTGTAGCGCATTTTCGCCATGACTTCCATCCCATCGATGAAATCGGCCATTTTCATCATATTCACCCTCTTTATCCGGCAACTTCGGGATAGAAGATCCTCCCTCTCGCCAAGCACAACACGGTTTGTTTTCGGCTCAATGCGTACGACATACACCGGCCTGCCGAGAGCTATGCCAAGCCCCTTGCGCTGACCGATAGTGTAATTCGGATAACCCTTATGCCGTCCTAATACATTTCCATCGGTATCAACGAAATAGCCTTCACCGTATCGCTCGGCATAACTTTCCACATTGGAGGCAAGGAAGTGACGGTAGTCGTTATCAGGGATGAAACATATCTCCTGACTTTCCGACTTCCGGGAAAGCTTCACATAGCCATGTGCCGCCGCTACAGCCCTCACCTCAGCCTTAGTCATTTCACCAAGCGGGAATAGTGTGCGCGAAAGGTTCTCCTGCGTCAGCCGCCAAAGGAAATAGGTCTGATCCTTATGTGCATCCACTCCCTTACGGAGAAAAAAACGCCCGGTTTCATCGGTAGAAATGCGAGCGTAATGCCCTGTGGCAATATAATCACATCCGAGAGAGTCAGCCACCTGCTGCAATTTTCCCCATTTGATTTCAGAGTTGCACACGACACAGGGATTAGGAGTGCGGCCATGCAGATATTCATCGATGAAATCGGCTATTACGCTTTCGCGGAACGTCTGGCGCAGGTCTATGATATGATGCTCAAACCCCATGTCGTGCGCCATGCGGCGAGCCTCCATTATCGAATCCACCGAACAACAGCCTTTCTCCTTTGCCAAACATTCACGGGAAATGCCGTCAAAGGTGCGGTATGTAGCCCCTACAAGCTCATAGCCCTGCTCTTTCAGGAGAATGGCAGCAACGGAACTGTCTATGCCGCCGCTCATCGCCATAAGTACCCTCTTCTTCGATGACACCGGACAGGAGGTTTGACAGTTCAACAGTCGCCACGCTCTATGATTTCACCATTTAGCACCACAGTATCGACAATGTCCGTGGTATATGCATACGGGATGAAATCGACAGACGGAATATCTTTAGTAATGTAGAAGTTCGCCCGCTTGCCTGCCGCAATCGAGCCGTGCGACCCGCTCAATCCGAGAGCAGCGGCGGTGTTTATCGTAGTGGCGTTTATAGCCTGTGCGGGTGTGAGGCGCATCTTGATGCAGGCCAACGAGAGGACAAACTTCATATTGCCTGACGGAGTCGAACCGGGATTGTAATCCGATGCGAGAGCTACAGGCAGTCCGGCCGCAATCATCTCTTTCACGGGCGTGAAAGGCAGATTGAGAAAGAACGATGTGCCGGGCAATCCTGTCGGGATAGTGTCAGAGTGGCGCAAGCATTCGATTTCGGCCTCAGTAGTGCGTTCCAGATGGTCAACGGAGAGCGCACCGTATTTCACCCCTACCTGCACTCCACCAGACACACCGAGTTCGTTGGCATGGATTTTCGGACGAAGACCGTACCTCGCACCTGTCTCAAGCATACGCGCCGTCTCATCGACAGTGAAGAAGCCAGTATCGCAGAAAACATCGATGAAATCGGCCAGTTTCTCCTCTGCTACGGCAGGTATCATCTCCTCACAGATGAGGTCTACATACTCGCTCTGACGACCCTTGTACTCCGCCGGGACGGCATGTGCGCCGAGAAAATTGGCGCGTATGGTCATAGGGGTAGTCTCTTTCAGGCGGCGAATGACACGGAGCATCTTCAGCTCATCCTCTGTCGACAAGCCATAGCCTGACTTGATGTCGCACGCGCCAGTCCCGAAATGTATCATCTCCTTTACACGTACAAGAGCCTGACGATAGAGTTCATCCTCCGATGTCTGGTGCAGCAGCTTGGCCGAATTGAGTATGCCGCCACCACGGCGGGCGATTTCCTCGTACGAAAGGCCGTTAATCTTGTCGATGAACTCATGCTCCCGGCTGCCGGCATAGACTATGTGGGTATGCGAATCGCAAAAGGACGGCAGCACGAAGCGGCCTTTTGCATCGATAACAGTGTCTGCCGTGGCAGGAGCATCGCTCATCTCGCCGAAAGCCTTTATCGTGTCGCCCTCACAGAGCAGATAGGCATTATGCACTACGGGCAGACAGCTCATCTCCTCGCCGCAGACGCGCGGGCGAGGTGTGGTCTCGGCCTGTACCAATTGTCCGATATTCTTGATTAACAGTGTAGACATATTCAGTATAGAATAAAAGAGCCTCGCCCACCCCTTCCACAAATGCGGAAAGGCACAGGGCAAGGCTCTGTGGTTTATAGATTTAGAAATTACGGCGTATGAACTGTATGCTCTCCTCGATGTGCGGATACATCACCTGATCGACATCGACGAACGGCACTGCCTTACGGTATTCAGCCACGAGTTTTTCAATCACAGGCGATGACTTCATCGGGCGGCGGAACTCGAGAGCCTGAGCGGCGTTGAACAGCTCTATGCCAAGTATGCGTTCCGTGTTGAGAGCCACGCGGCAGAGTTTTGTCGCAGCGTTTGCACCCATAGACACATGGTCTTCCTGACCCTGGCTCGACTCGATGGAGTCAACCGATGCGGGCATACAAAGCTGCTTGCTCTGGCTGACAATGGATGCCGCAGCGTACTGCGGTATCATAAAGCCACTGTTCAGCCCCGGCTTTGCCACGAGGAAACTCGGCAGGCCGCGCTTTCCGCTGATGAGCTGGTTAATGCGCTGTCCCGATATAGAGCCGAGTTCGGCAAGCGCGATTGAGAGGAAATCCATAGTGATGGCAAGCGGCTGGCCGTGGAAGTTTCCAGCCGAGATGACCATATCTTTCTCCGGGATGACCGTCGGGTTATCCGTAGCGGAGTTGATTTCGGTCTCTATCACGGAACGCACGTAAGCAATCGCATCCTTCGACGCGCCGTGTACCTGCGGTATGCAGCGGAACGAATAGGGATCCTGCACATGAGCCTTGTGCTGTTTGATTATCTCACTACCGGCAAGGAGCTCACGCATACGGGCAGCCGTCTCTATCTGACCCTTATGGGGGCGTACGGCGTGTACCTCATGGGTGAACGGCTCAATGCGTCCGTCGAAAGCGTCGAGAGACACAGCACCGATTGTATCGGCAGCGCGGCTTATCTCATCGGCCTTGATGAGAGCCCAGACAGCGTGAGCGGCCATGAACTGTGTGCCGTTGAGCAGGGCAAGACCCTCTTTAGATTTCAGTGTGATAGGTTCCCAACCAAAGTGTCTGTTCACCTCAGCGGCGGGACGCTTCTTGCCGTCGAACCACACCTCGCCGAGACCGAGCAACGGCAGCGACATGTGCGCCAGCGGAGCAAGGTCGCCCGATGCGCCGAGCGAACCGAGCTGATAGATGACCGGCAGCACATCGTTGTTGAACATATCTACAAGACGCTGTACTGTTGCAACCTGCACACCAGAGACTCCATACTGGAGCGACTGTATCTTGAGGAAGATGATTATCTTGACTATCTCGCGGTCTACCTCGTCGCCTGTGCCGCAAGCATGGGACATAACGAGATTCTTCTGTAGCTGTGACAGTTCATCAGCCCCAACAGAGATGTTGCACAGCGAGCCGAACCCGGTGGTGACACCGTAGATAGGCTCTTTCTGCGTCTTCATCTTGTTGTCGAGATAGTCGCGGCACGCCTGTATGCGGCGTACGGACTCCTCGGAAAGTTTCAACTGATAGCCCTCGCGGACTATGCGCCTTATGTCATCTATCGTAAGATGAGCGGGTGATATTTCATGTATTTTCATTGCCGTAATATGTTATTAGTCAGTTAAGAAATCAGTGTTTAAGGGCGTTTTTGATTATCGTGTCGTCCTCCACGATGTTAGGCATCGTCACGACGAGACCCGGAGTGCGCTCCATCTCGCGGCGAATGGCGAACATCGCGCCCTCGTTGCGCGCCCATGAGCGGCGGGCTATGCCGTTGTTCACATCCCACAGGAGCATCTCGTTGATATGACGCTCCGAGTCGGCAGAGCCGTCGATGACCATACCGAAGCCGCCGTTGATGACTTCACCCCATCCTACACCGCCGCCGTTGTGTATGGAAACCCATGTCGCGCCACGGAACGAGTCGCCGATGACGTTCTGCACGGCCATGTCGGCAGTGAACGAAGAGCCGTCGTATATGTTGGATGTCTCGCGGTAAGGCGAGTCAGTGCCGGAGACATCGTGATGGTCACGTCCGAGAACCACAGGGGCTGAGATTTCGCCTGCGGCGATAGCGTCGTTGAACGCCTTCGCTATCTTCATGCGCCCTTCGGCATCGGCATAGAGTATGCGAGCCTGCGAGCCTACCACGAGCTTGTTCTTCTGCGCCTCCTTAATCCAGTGGATGTTGTCGTCCAGCTGTCCGCATATCTCTGCGGGAGCGTGCTGACGTATCTCCTCGAGCACGCGTGTCGCGATGCGGTCCGTCACAGCCAAATCCTCAGGCTTGCACGACGTGCATACCCAGCGGAAAGGGCCGAAACCGTAGTCGAAGAACATGGGACCCATGATGTCCTGCACGTATGACGGATAGCGGAACTTGCCGTTCTCGCCCATCACGTCAGCACCCGCACGCGATGCCTCGAGCAGGAAGGCATTGCCGTAGTCGAAGAAGTACATACCCTTGGCAGTCAGCTTATTGATGGCAGCTACCTGACGGCGCAACGACTCCTGCACAAGCTCCTTGAAACGCGCCGGCTCTTCGGCCATGAGGCGGTTGGACTCCTCGTAAGAGTAGCCCACGGGGTAATAGCCGCCCGCCCACGGGTTGTGAAGCGAAGTCTGGTCAGAGCCGAGGTTCACGTAGATGTCCTCTTTCACAAGGCGTTCCCACAAGTCGACCACGTTGCCCTGATATGCGAGCGACACGGCCTCCTTGTTCTTCGACGCTTCACGGATGCGCGGCATGAGCTTGTCGAGATCAGTGTAGACCTCATCCACCCAACCCTGCGAATGGCGCGTATGCACGGCTTTCGGGTTGATTTCAGCAATGACACTCACCACTCCGGCTATCACCCCGGCCTTAGGCTGTGCACCCGACATTCCGCCGAGGCCGGCAGAGACGAATATCTGTCCGCGATAGTCCTTCTCGCCCGGTTTGAGGTGCTTGCGGGCGGCGTTCATCACGGTGATGGTTGTGCCGTGCACAATGCCCTGCGGCCCTATGTACATATACGACCCGGCGGTCATCTGTCCGTACTGCGAAACGCCCAGAGCGTTGAAACGCTCCCAGTCGTCAGGCTTCGAATAGTTCGGAATGACCATGCCGTTTGTCACAATCACCCTCGGCGCGTCCTTGTGGCTCGGGAAGAGGCCCAGCGGATGGCCGGAGTACATCACGAGTGTCTGTTCATCGGTCATCTCTGAGAGATATTTCATCGTGAGGCGGTACTGCGCCCAGTTCTGGAACACCGCACCGTTTCCGCCGTATGTTATGAGTTCATGCGGATGCTGAGCGACAGCACGGTCCAGATTGTTCGTTATCATCATCATGATTGCCGCAGCCTGACGCGAACGGTGGGGATATTCGTCGATATGACGCGCCTTCATCTCGTAGTCCGGACGGAGACGGTACATATAGATGCGGCCGTAGCGGCGCAGCTCCTCGGCAAACTCCGGTGCGAGTTCGGCATGGTGTTTCTTCGGGAAATAGCGCAACGCATTGCGCAGAGCCAGCTCTTTTTCCTCCTCGGTCAGTATGTCTTTACGTTTCGGAGCGTGGTTTATCTCCGGGTCATAGGGTTTTGCCGGTGGCAAAACGTCTGGAATTCCGGCACGTATGTCGGCCTGAAAATCAACTTCCATAGTAGTTATTATTTTAGTTATTATTTTGAGTATCAACACAATGACGTTATTACGTCAACCTGTACCGGCACACCGCCGCGCAACCGTACAGACCAACCGCAAAGATAGCGAAAGTTTGAGACAAACGCAACGGTTTCTTCCATAGCGATTTCCACGCGGACGGCACAGGCTATGCCTGAGGTTAGGGAGAGGCTTCGGAGAGGCTGGCCTGAGGCTTCGGCGAGAGTACGTGTTTTTAACTTTGATTTACACAAAGGAAAACCTCTGCAAAACTTAAAACTTTCCATTGTATAACAAGAAGATACAACGGGGAAAAACGAGCCTTTGCAGAGGTCTCAAAGGAACTACGGAGTTGAAAGGACAGACACATGAAAAAAAGCGGGTGCGCTTCCCTCTCGGAAACGCACCCGCACACTTCTGATATTTATTTAGAAAAGACCTGTCTCTTTTCCGTCAGCCCCCGTGCAGGGAGGCGGCATCCTACGCACCTCCCATTGCACGAACGGCATCTTTTACCCGGCCTTTACTGTACGATAATCTTGCCCTGATAGTTCAGACCCGTACCCGTCGTCAGCCTTACGACATAAATGCCCGGAGAGAAGTAGCAGTTGACCTTAATGTCACCCGCACCCGGCGTCATGCTCTTCACAAGCGCACCAGCAGCGTTGTAGACATTGACAGTCATGCCCTCACGCTCCTCGTCCGTAAGGTCTATGTCCAGCGTAACCTCGCTGCCCACCTTCACCGGATTAGGCGTGATATACATCTCGCGGTTGTCGGCCTCGGTCATCGGCACATACGGCTTCACGCCTTCCTCGATGATAAGCGTGAGTCTTATGGTGCCGCTGCAACCGTCCTTCGATACCTCGACATCCTCGGTGTATGAGCCGGGCTTGTAGCTCGTGTCGAATGTCTTGGTGAAGAAGGTGAACGGGAGGTCGGTCTCCTTTATCGTGGTCTCGAACTCGACAATGTCGTCCGGCACAATCTCCACGAGGTTAAGCGTCACGGTGGAGTCGCAATCGCCAACCGGTGACGGCACAGTCTTGGAATATGTGCCAGTGCGGTTGAGGTCATAGTCGTTCTCCGTGTAGCGTTCGCCCGGGCAGATTATGGCGTTGATGATAGTGTCAAGCTGCGGGCGTACAATGAGGTGGAGCTGTACGACAGAGTCACATCCGCCGGTCTGGAATGTGTCGAGATAGTCGCCGCTGACGGCTATATCGCCGAACTTTCCGAAGTTGTACGTCTCGCCGTGGCATATAGTCACGGTGTCAGCACCCTGGAGTGCGCCGGTTACCCTGAGGTTCATCACGGCGATGGAGTCACAGCCAGTCACGGTGGATGTGGTCTTGAACTCCGTTGTGCCGGTACGGTCGAGCTTCATGCCGTTCCATATAATCTCCGCTCCCTGACAGATGGTGTCGAAGAACATCTCACGCCTTATCGGGTCAACCGTGAGGCGTACTTCCTTGATGACATAGCATCCATCCTGCATCACCTTACGGCGCGCCGTGCCGCCCTCCGTGAGGCTGAAGCCGTTGTCGTCGGTGTAGGGCAACTCGTTCTCGCAGACGCGGGCATCGTAGCTCTCTATGGCCAGCCTGTTCATGGTCAGGTCGAGAGAGAACATGGTGTCGGGCTTTTCCGTGGTGGTGTATACCTCACGGGAGAATGAGTTCAGCCCCTCGTCCAACTCGGTGTCGAGGAGGTCGAAGCCGTGCATGTGATAGTCGTCGAACTCGCAGATGTCGTCGACTATGTGCATGTCCTTGACGTTGTTGACGTGTATGTCGTCAAAATGGAACGTCAGGCAAGCGTTCTCGTCAGAGAAGTTGTAGAAGGCTATCTGTACGGTCTTGCCCCTGAACTTGGAGAGGTCATAGGTCATCCCGTGGAAGAGTCCTTGCGGCAGAGACTTGAAGGACTTATAGATGCCGCCCTCTGCCAGTTCTTCCGGATCGTTGGTCCAGATGGTAGAGTTCTCTTTCTTCCAAGTGGAGCCACCGTCGTCAGAGATGAGTATTGCGAACTTGTTCTTTGAGTTGTCAACCCTGTCCGTGGCCGGCATTTCATAAGACTGTCCCTGTGTCATGCCGAAATCGAACATCATCTGCGCACGGTCGCCCTCGGTGGTTATCGATATGGGCGGAGTGACAAGCCAGATGGACTGCATATCGTCATCGGTCATATTAAAATGCAATGCCCTCATGTGCGACAGTATGGTGTCATTACCAGCATTCCAGCCGAAGCCGTCACTACTACTGGTTATCCTGCCCGAGCCATCGAACAGCATGTCCGGCGTTACACCGCCTTTCATAGTCATCCAGTCACGCGGTATAGCCTGAGCCACGTCAAAGTTCTCGTTGAAGCTTACGGTGTATGCGGTAGTGAAATATGCAACGTGTGAATATTCCGCACCGTCAACGCCTTTCTGCTTAGCGCGCACGTAGTAGACAGTTCCGGGCCTAAGGCCTGTCAGGTCAGCTCCGGCGGGGGTGGCGTCAACCGTCTGCAAGTCTTCGGAGAATGACCTGTCGGAGGCCACTTCCAGTGTCCATGCGCTGCCGACATCGCTCTTGAGGTCAACGTGAGCCGAAGTCGGCTGTATACCGTTAACCGTCAACTCATACGGAGCGGCTTTAGTGTTCAGAGCCTCTATCTTCACGTCGTCTATATAGACGTTCTGGTAAGGCTCCACGAAGTCATCGCTGAGGAATGTGATGTATTTTCCTTTCGCACCGGAGAGCGGTACGTTGAACTTCACCCAGTATTCGAGAGCGTTCGGGTCGGTGTCCATGGTTACGTTCCAGTCGATGTAGACCATGTCATAGGGATAGTCACAGAGGCGAATCTCCTCGAATGTGGAGATGTCGTGCATGTCGGTGACAGTACCTATGCGCAGCGCGTTTGCCCTGTCGCTCTTCAGCGGGTGGTGAACTTCATTATAGACCCTTCCTGTCTGACCGTCTACCTTGAAGCAGCGCATCCAGAAGGTAAGCTGGAGGTTGCTCATGTCACCCTCGATGTCCGGCATGACGATGTATGCGCCATCAGCCTTACCAAAATAGAGCGACCAGCTGCCGGTGTGCGCACCTCCCTGATATACATAGGGCAAGCTCGGAGCAGTATTCCCATCAGTTATGGGGAGAGCTATATCCTTGTGCCCGTTAGTGAAGCACTCCGGGAGAGAGTATCTCGTCCAGTCGCCCCAATAGTCTTCTTCCTCGAAGTAGAGCTCATGACCCTCGCTCTCCTCGAAGCTGTAGAGGCGGTCTACCTCAGTGGGACCACAGTCGGTGCGGAACACAGCCGAAGGCGCGCTCCAAGGAGAATAGTCGCCCTCGCCGCATTTGAGGCGGACAAACGCTATGTACGGCGTATTCTCTTTCAGGACATCAATGCTTGCCGCAGTGTCAGCGAACTCTTCGTGGAGCACCATACCGGCATCCTCCGCATCAGCAGCCGGAGGTGTCTGGAGGTCTGTCGTGCCTGTCACATAGACATCGTAGGTGGTGTACTCCTCTTTGGCCATCGGAGTCCAAGAGAGGCCGGCAGTAGTGACCCCAACCGCATCGCACCTGACATTCTTCGGCTCAACGCACGGACTGTAATCAGCAGAGAAGTCCATTATGGCCGCCGAAGGTGAGGTAGCGTCCGGGTAGCTCCATCCATCGACAATCCACATGAAGACAATCTTGAATATGCCTTCATTTCCCGGAGCTATATCGATGTGGATATTCCCTTCCTGCCAACCGCCGGAGAGATAGTAACTGCCCAAATCGACGAAGTCCTCAGGCAGGTCATCACCATAGGGACCCATATCATAATCCGTGCCGTACTCGTCATACAAGTACATATCGCCATAATCGTCAAATCCGATTGTATAAGCCTCAGGCATCATCGCAATGCGGAGATAGTCAGCCGGATCGCCCCAGTCCTCATAACCGGTCACATTGTAATTGAAGCTGAGCGTGTAGCGACCCACGTCGAACTTCATGACCCTGTGTATTACGGCGGAATTCTCGTCCTCGTTATAGCTGCAGGTCGTACCGCCGTCCTCGGAGATATACATCATCGTGCCCGTCCGGCCGTCTATCTCCTTATTATCGGCGATATACCACTGGTTGACCATCTCAATCTCCTCGCTCTCCGTGGGCTTCCAGTCGTCTTTATTTTCAGACATGTCGTCCTCAAGCGGATAGTCCTCATCCTTGACGGCAGGAGCGGATGTGCGTCCGGAAATCATCACCCAACTGCTCTCGGTCATCTCCGCCACATCGGGACAGAGGGTACGGATGTATATGTCATAGAGAGTCTCGGGCTGCAAGCCGGTGACGGTGTAAACGGAAGACGAGAACTTCACGGCAGATGCCGTCGACGGGTCGAAGCCCTTAACACCGCATTTCACTTCCCACTCCGAGCCGCCGTCCGAATTGTCAAACTCTATGGTTATAGACTCATCGTCATAAACCTTGACTTTCGGGTCGAAAGGCATGGGGCAAGGGGGAGTGTGACGTATGACTATGTCATCTAAATAGAGGTCATAGACATACTGGTCACCGTCCAGATAGACAAGTATGGCTATATTGCCACCCTCGCCCTGATAGTTATCCATCTTCACCTTGCAGGGTGTGAAGATGTCACTGCGCTGAGTGATTGTGTCCAGTCCGACAAAAGTAGAGTCTATTGTAGCCTGATTTGAGATATCCTCCACGACACCAACTACGATGCGAGCCTGCGCTGTGCGAGACCACCAGCTGTCCTGCATACGGAACTCTACCTGACACTCCTCTATGGGTTTATCCACCCCGGGCAGGACGATGTATTCCTTCTCGCCGTCAGTGCCGCCCATGTTGGCCAGCAGGCAGTTGCCGTCAGCCCTATTGTTGCCATTAAAGACAGTAAAGTCCGGCCTGCTGCTGCCATTGAATACTGTAGTCCAGCAGTCTGGCACTTTTACGAACAGACCACCTGTCGATGTCTCATACTGGTTATACTTATTGAAATTCTCCTCATAGGGGAGCGGCCATACAGATAGACAGGCCGTAGTGAAGCGAATCGGGGCAGACCAGAGGTAACCCCCGTCACCGCAAGCGGAGCTTACGTAGAGGAAGTACTCAGTGAGCGGAGTGAGACCATCGATGAGATGTTCCGTCTCAGATGTGACCTTGATATCGCTGAGGTCAGGGTTGAACTGAGTGGGGTCAATGTTCTCAGATGAGACGACATAGTTGTACGGGGCCTTACCACCCACGAACTTCACCTCAACACCAGCCTCTCCGATGGAGTCAATGACAACATCAGCGGGAGCGCAGTCGGGTTTGAGGTCGATGGAGACATCGTCAATGTAGCACTCGGCAGCCCCAGCCAAATCGCGGTTAGAGAACATGATGTACTTGCCACGGTTACCGTATGCATCGCCTGCATAGTTATCAAACTTCACAGTGTAGAACTGGAACTCGGGATAGAGCCATACGGTGTCAACAGCCACGTAAGAGGAGATGTCGTTAGGATTGAAGAGTACGCCAACCTCCAACGGGATGCGTTCCGTCACATTCGTTTTAGCAGAGGCCCAGAAAGAGACCTGCACCTCATCAATGTCCTCACAGGATATGTTTATCGTGTGCAGATAACCGCCACTATAAGAGCCAATAGAAGCGATCATGCTGCCGCTGTGCGCCTCCGGATAGTGATAATAGTCATCACCGCCCACAACCAAATCACCGTTGCCGCTCCAACAAGAAGGAACAGCACCCTCACCGCCGGAGGACTCGAAGTCGTAGAAGGTCTCGCCGGGGATAGCGGCATCGCACTTGGTGCGGAACTCACCCGTGCGGGTAGCCCAATCGCCGTATACGCCCTCCGCCTTGTCACAGACGGAGCGCACATAGAAGTAGTAGTATGTGTCGGCAGCGAGGTCTTTTGCCTGATATGGATTCTGGTCAACAAAGCCACTGAAAGCCACGCCATCGCCAGAGTAAGAGTCGGCATATATCTGCTCGAGTTCCTCGGAAGAGAATGTGCGGGTGGAGACAATCACGTACCACTCGGACTCCTTATCACCTTTCTCCCACGAGAGAGTGGCCGTGTTTGCCGTAATGTCGAGAGCTTCGGGATGCGAGACCTTTATGCAGGGGAGCTTAGCATCCACAGCGATAGTATCGACAAAGAATTGCGGAGAATCGTCCGCCTTGTGAGCCATGATGGCTATGTGTTTACCTGTGCCCTGATAGTCCGTGAAGGGGCATATCACCTCAGTCCAAACACCATAACCTTCCTCAGAAGTGTATATTCCTACCGTCTCAAAAGTGGTAGAGTCCAATGGATCAGTCATCACACCAACACGTACATGAGCAGGGCCACTTCCACCGCTACTTTTAGCGAACCAGAAAGAGACCTGCAAGTCATTTATGTCGGCATTCATCTCAGGCATAGCAATCCAGTTAAAATCAGCAGAGCCATCGAATTCCATACTCCTGCTACCCTGTTTTGTTCTATAAGCAGTTATATTTGGAGATATCACATAGCCGTTCGTATTAGTAACCGTACCGAAATAAACACACGGGATAGGCATCTCCTTATACTCCTCCCAATACGGATCCATCGTAGGATACCCCTCAAAGTCAAGCACGTAAGGAAGAGACTCCTTAGCTTTACAAAGAGATTTAAACTCTATCGGGGCAGTCCAATCGCCATAAGTACCCTCACCACAGACGGGTCGCACCCAGACGTAGTAGGTGTTCAACCCCGGAATGAGGCCAGAGACGAGAGCCTTATTGCCTGTGACCTCAACAGGGAGGAACTTACCCTGGTCTACAGTCTCAAGCTCGGAATAGTCTATCTTTTCCGCCGAGGCCTTGACCTCCCAAGCGGTGGCGGCAGCCATAGCGTCCCAAGTGACCTCCGCAGTGGTCTCACCGGGAGTAATCTGCACATTGACAGCTTCGATGCACTGCGGTATCTCCTCTATCCTTACGTTGTCAAACCCGAATGTATTACCATCTGGAGTACCCTTATATAAAGCCTTAAAAGCAAGGAATTTTCCATTACCACTGTAACTATCAAGGTCTACCGAGTACCTTTCCCAAGAGGAGGTAAGAACAAGTGTATCCACAGGCACGAAAGAGTGTATGTCATTAGCATCATCCATTATACCGACCTCAAACATTCCATAATCACGTCCACTGGTATAATACGCCCACAGCACCACGCGGCATTGAGCCAGTCCGTCTATTGCAGGGAAAACCGTGTATGAGTGACCCGGATAATTGTAAACATTAACCCGGACTTCATTTTTAGAACTCTTTTCTACTGGTATTCCAGATCTCTCCACACAAGGCATGCTGCCAGCAATATTTCTAAACCCCTGTATACCAGCGACCATTTCAGGTTCTGAAAATACAGTACCATCTATCAGATAACGCTCTTCATCTTCGAAATCAAACAGAACAGGTACATTTTTCACAGGCGAAGTGCGGCTCTGTGGCATACGCAGCCACTCGGCCTCGCTCCATCCGCTCACAGTCCCGTCGGCCGCCACATTCTGCACATAGACATAATACTCCGTCCACTCTTCCACAGTGAAGTCCACAGTGTCCTTCCCCGCTTCCAGAGCCTTCTTTGTCGCGCCCTGCGGAAGAGACGAGAAATCCGTCACCTCCGTTTGCGACACCACTACATTGCCGCCCGGCGCACCGCTCCTGTTCCATGTCACACGCAAATCAGTGCCTGACATCGCCATCGCCTTCACATTAGCCGGCTCGGGACACTTCCCCGGTATCCATACGTTCACATCGTCTATCGCCATGAAATTAGAGGCATCGAAGTCAGACATGAAAGCCACATACTTGCACTCAGCCACCTCGGGATGGCCAATGAAAGAGACGGTAAACTCTCTCTGAGAATTCGCATTATAAAATTCCACACTGTCTACCTTTACAAAAGTGTTATAATCCTGCGTATTGGTCATGCCTCCTATGTAGATCTTCGACATATAAGGCGAAGTCATCTGCCCATAGCTTTTATATGAGGCATAGAAAGAGACTTGTACTTTCGAAAGGTCATCCACCACAAGGCGTGGAGATGCTACATAAGCGTATTTATTGGCCTCTATCGGGCCAGGATAATCGTCTCCCGCCAATAGGAGAGCGACTGTCGCATCAGGGGAATAAGCAGACAAATCGTAAGTATCCGAGTTGGTATTATTGAAAGGCAAGAAGTCTGTCTCACTCATGAATGTCCACCTTGGATTACGACTTATATAGCCAGTAACCAATGTATCGAAAGTCTCACGGAAAGGGAGCGTCCTTAGTACCGCCGTGCGGAACGAGAACTCCTCAGACCATGCGCTGTTGTCGAGAGGACACTCGGCCTGTACATAGAAATAGTATGTGGTGTTGGTCTCCAACTTGTCAGTGGAGAAGAGCGAAGTGGAGCCGGAGATGTGCTCATCGACCACACTCGCCTTGACCCCAGCATTCAACTGTTCACGGGAGAGGGGCACGGTGTCAATCTTCACATTGTAGCCATTCGCGTTATTTCCCGCCAGCCAGAATATCTGTGCCGAGGTGTTAGACAAATCCCAAATCTGGACGTTGTGCGGCTGCATGCAGGCGGGATTAGGCATGACAATCACGTTGTCAATCACGACACCGTGTCCGTAGTTGTCGCTGCCCTCAAAAGCTAGCTGATAGTATGCGCCGGGCTGCTGCAACGGGATGGTGTCAGTCTGCCAGAAAGAGATGTAACTGTCAAACTTTTTAAGCTCTTTCCAATCGCCATCAGCTGCGGTCTTGAACCAGATGGTAAGCGTGTCGAAGTCCCCGGTCATCTTCTCCTGCGCATGGGTGATGATGAGGATAGGGTTGGTGATTTTGTTCAGAGAGAGGTCAAGCACGGGGGTGACAAGCTTAGTGCGCCAACCCTGTGTCTGTCCAGTAGTATTGCGGAACGCAATGCGCGCTCCATCGCCCTCGCGAGTTCCATCGGGGAAATCGCTCTGCGTGTCAAGTACCCAGTCGAGACTGCCGACGACATGCTCCTGCGTCCAGTCCTCAGGGATACCATCACCGAAACTCTCGTTGATGAGTATCGAGGCAGATGCATCCTGCCCCCACGACACCAACGACACCGGCAATAACATTGCCAGCAGCAACACTTTCAGTAAAGAAGGTCGTTTCATAGTGGTAAAAATTAAAGTTAGTATAAAGGTTAATTGGTTTTGTTCTTGTTATTCAGCAGAGCTGTCAGCGTGCGTGCGCCGTTGGCTTTGCCGTGCACTATGTTATCAATGGCCTGGCCACACCTGAGCCCTGCTGCGGGAGGGCGGGAGATTTCCGCAAACGAGCAGCGGGGCAAGAGGCGAAAAAGCGACTACAGTGGACACCGCTCATCGGACAATCAGCTTGTGGGGCGTGCAGAGGCTTTCGGTCTGTATGACCATCATATATACGCCGGGTATGCCGGGCATCGGCACTTCATCGGCAGAGGAAGCCACGCTACCACTCCAAAGGAGCTGGCCTGCGGAGTTGAAGAGCAAGACTTCAGTCGCCTCACATACATTGAGTATCCGCATTGGCGCACCGGCAAAGGCGACAGATGTGGCGGGAACCGGGTAATCGGCCACATCGGTGCGGACGGCCGGTCTGAAGGGACAGGTGGGGACGGATACCCCATCGTCCAAACGCGTCAGGAGCACATGGTAGTCAGCGGCAGTGTCAAGAGCCGCATCCTCCCCGAGATAGAGGTAAGAGCCTATCTCCCCAGTGAGGGGCAGGCCGTCCCTATACCACTGGAATGCTGAGAATGTGTAGCCGCCGTTGTATTTGTCGTTGGTCACGGCAAGGACATTGTTCCACTTTTGACGCACGACAGATGAGGGATAGTAGACGACGAAACGGAGCGGAATCACGGTGTCCTCACAGATGATGTCCCTGACTGTGAGGTCGGCGGTGTAGTAGTCCGGACGACAGGAGTCAGGCAGGAGGATTGTTATCTCGTCCACATCGAAGGTGTCCCTGTAATCCACAAATCCTGCGGCAAGAGCCTTTTCGCCATAGGCGATGGAGTATGTGGTGGGAGCACCGGCGGAGAAGGAGCACGGGAGAACGATGGAGTCCTCATCGCCGCAGACGGTATAGGGTGTGTCGGCGAGGAGGGAGAACTCCAAGCAGTCCTGATTGATGAATATCTCTGTCTCCTCGCTGGGGCATCCCACGGAGTCGTAGACAATCAGGTTATAGTAGCCCCCGTTGAGGTGGGTGAGCGGGGCGACCTCGACACCGTTGAGCGTGTAGGTGTAGCCCTTGGGGGCATCGGTTATCCTTATCGCGCCCGAACCGGGGTTGTCCGCCACATCAGTAACCTCGTAGGAGAACTCAACCTTGTCCCTGACTGTGAGGTCGAATACGACGACGCTGTCGCACCCGGCGGAGGTTTCACCCCAAAGGGGGTATTCGCCGGTCTCCTTGAGCCACCGACCGTTGAACAACACAGAGTCGCCATAGCATATGGTATCAGCAATCTTTGTGTCGGGGATGGCGGGTATGACTTTGAGGTTGAGCACTGTGACGCTGTCACAGCCCGCGATGTTGAGGGCAGAGTCGGGGATGTATCCGGCCTGTGAGGTGACGGTCTTGCCCCACTGGACGGGCGTACCCTCACAGACGGTGGAGTCGACGGTGTCGGTGACGCTGAGTATGGAGGGTATGGGGATTATCAGTGTCGTGTCGTCCTGACACTCATCGTTAGATATACCTGCCAAGAGAGAGACTTCAAGGGTGTCACCCTCGGGGGGTACATTGTATATGAAATCGTTCATAAGTTCCATCTGACCGTTCACCGTCCAATATGTGGTCTGAGTAGGTTCGGAGGTGTGTTCGATATTGCCGTCCACCTTAGTCAGGACGTGGCTGCGGTTGTAGAACTTCACGCGGTTCTGGCAGTTCTCAGGCGCCCACTCCCACTGGAAATCGGCATAAGGCTCACGAGGTGCAATCACGGTGTGGAGGTCAAAGTAGCATGCGGCCTTTTCGGGGTTCTCGTCCTTGAACGAGCAGCGGCAGTAGTAGACATCACGGTTGCTTGCCTCAATCTGTATCTCCTGAGTGGTGCCCTTGTCGTTACCGGGCAGGCTGTCAATCACATTGCCATTAGCGTCAGTGACATATTCATACTCAGTGAACCACTGATAGTTAAAGCCGTCGGGGGCTTTCACGGTCATGTAATCGAGCGCACCACAACTGAGGCTCTCAATCTCACCCTCGGCACAGTCGAGGGTGAAATAGGCGTAGCCGTAGTGGCCTGAGGCGGCACAGTCACGTGCGGTAATCTGTATGGTGATGGTCTGACCGTCGTACTCTTCGAGGTTCACGCCGAGGGTGGTCCAGTCTTTCCATACAATAGTGCTGCCGAAACCGGTGGATATAGCCGTCCATCCCTTAGCACGGCGATCGGCATAGAAGTTTGCCGCACCGCAAGTGGGGTCAATCTGATTGCCGTCCTCGTCAAGCAGAATGAGGTCAAAGTGCGGCTGCTCTTCTTTTACGTGCTCAGGGTCTTCAAAGACTATGGCATATTTGAGGAGAAGGATAGAGGCCACATCGCAATCGACGGTATATGTGTATTCTATTCGCTCCATCTCCGCGCCGGTATTCCAGTTTCCGAGGCGTACAGATGCCATCTCGCCCTCGGGTATAGTGCGGAGCGCGTAGTTAGTGCGGGGGTCGAACTGGTTTCGCGCCATATTGACCACATGACGGCTACGGACATCGTCAGACCCGAAATCCACCGGTTTTGTAGGGGTGAAAATGTCCTGTTCATAAGATTTGAATGTGCCGACATAGCAGTTTGCCGCGTTCTGCAAGTCGACATAGTTTATGCAATGATTCTCCGGGCAGAAGAGGAGATTGCTATTCTTATAGGCGTAGGCACTGTAAACAGAGTCATAGCAGATGCCGCGCACGCGGAAGTCGTATACCCCTTCGTCTACACCGGAGAGGATATGGCTGTTGGTACGGAGGCGGGAGATCTTGCGCCACTCCAAGCTGCCGCTCTGCTTGTATTCGAGGTCGTACCAGTCGCAGATGCCCTCCCAAGAGACCTTGATGGTGTCACACATGGTCTCCACGGTGAGATCAGTAGGTTTGGCACAAGCCTTGCTTGTTATCTGTATGTTGTCAACGCAGGCGCTTATGGAGTTCGCCAGAGTGTCCGTACGCTCCTCGTTCAGCCAAGCGAAGGTGAGGTAGTAGGTTTCGCCAGTTCCGTTGAACTGCTGAGTAAAGGAGCTGTTCTTCCAGTCGAGAGAGCCTTTGAGCGGAGAGGGTTCGGACTGACCCTCCGTCTCGATGCTCTGCGCGAAGCTGAGCCAGCGCTGTATGGTGCTGCTCGAGGGGTCAGACTGCGGCGCGGAGAACATGTTGGCGGGGATGAGGCAGACATAGAGTCCGCATGTGGCTTTGTCCTCGGGGGCATTGTTCTTCCAGTCAAATGAGAACTCGAAGTTGCCGGCGGGCATGGCAATCTCCCTGTACGCGACTATGATGTTAGACTTCACGTCGTACTGAGTGGTAAGTCCCCCGTCGTTGGAGATGAAGAGGGAGTAAAGGCCATCAGTCTGCGCGGCGCGCTCTATGTACCAGCGGTCAAAATGCAGAGCCTGGTCAGCGGGCGGGTTTATCCCGGAGTTAAGTACCCAGTTAGCGTTTTCGGCGGGGTCTTCGAAGCTGCACTGGTAGGGTATCTGTATGTTCACCTGCGCAGAGGCAGCAGCCGCGCCCATCAACAAGAGGAGGGCGCAAAGCGCGAAACGTATCTTTCTCAATGACATAGCTGTATGGGTTTTAGTGGGTTTGTTTTACGATTATTTTCTCCGAACGGGTCTGCCCGTCGTCGAGGATTATTTCAAGGATGTATGTGCCGACGGCAGATGGAGCGGGGATGCGCGTCACGCCATCGGAGAGGCTTATGGTCTTGACCAGCAGCCCCGTGACTGTCCAGAGGCGCGCCATGCCAGCCACGCCGCTCTTGACACCTATGCCGTCACCAGCAAAGGTGACTGTGGGCATCACCTCAATGTCACTGTACTGACGAGGCACAAGCGGGCATGAGAACATGGAGACATTATCGTCCAGACGAGTGAGCAAGACCTGATATTCAGAAGTGGGGTCGAGACCCTCCGGGCGATAGAGGATGGGGTCAATCTCGCCAGTGAGCGGAGAGCCGTTCTCGTACCACTGGTAGGCGCTGAACTCATAACCGCCATTGAAGTCCGCCGTACGCACGCCGAGTACATCGTTCCAACGTTGCGCTATTATGGAGTCGGGATAAAGGACGGAGAGTGTAAGCTCCTTCTCATAGTTACCGCAGTCGCTGTTGTAGAAGGTCAGTTTCACAGCGTAGGCACCTGGGTCAATGAGCGTGTCCTGCCCTATCACTATGGCCGTATCGGCCGCCTCCGCACCGGAGAGGTTGAGGAAGGCCATGGACTCATCGGCGAAGGTCATGTCGAAAGTGGATGGTGTGCCGGAGGAGACGGCGAACGGGAGGATGAACGCAGTGTCGTCCGCACAGAAAGAGTAGCTGTCGGAGAAATCGAGGATGAGGGTCTCGTTCACTTTCAGTTCGAGGGTTATCACAGAGTCACAACCGTTGGCCGTAAGGGTGTCCTTGACATAAGTGCCGCTTCCGGTCAGCGTATCGCCAAAGAAGGTGTATATCTCACCGGAGCAGATGGTGTCATAGAGAGTGGTGTCGGCGGGGGCGAAGTACCTGAGGTCAAGGACAGAGATGGAGTCGCAGCCCGTGAGCTCATTGACAAGGGAGTCGGAGTAGAAACCGCTGTAATAGTATGACTTGCCAGTGCCGTCAGTCCAAGTGTAGAGGTCTTTGCCCTCCACGCCGCACAGGGTGACGGTGGTGGTGTCACGGATAGTGCCAAGGCGCGGCAGTTCTATATCAAAGGTCTGTACGTCCTCACAGTCGGCCAATACGGCTTTAAGGGTTACGGTGTAGCGGCCGCCCTTTTCGGGGAATGTGTGCACGGGCTCCCATTCGGACGAGGTTGTACCGTCGCCAAAGTCCCAAAAGACGCTGTCGCACATGTCCTCCGAGACCGTGGTGTCATTGGTAGAGGGGTCGACATAGGCCACATAGCTGGCATTGGAGAAGTCGACCACGTTCTGGCACTCCTCCACTTTCGCCTCACAGCCGCCCGTGGCTACGGGGTAGCGCGGCGTTGCCTTGGCATAGACAGTGTAGTAGCATTTGTCGTTGGTGGGCTGAATGACATCGCAGCCGAATGTGCGTGTATCGTCAGGCCCGACGCTGAAGACCTGCTCAGTGCCGAGGGTGACATCGGGCTGGATGGAGTCGAACCAACGGTAGTTGAAGCCGTCGGGAGCCTTGAATGCGTTCACCGGGCTGTCGCCACAGCTGAGCCCCTTAATCTGACCATCGTCACAGGAGAGGGTGAAATAGGCGTAACCGTAGTGGCCGCCAAGGGTGCAGTCGAAAGTGGACAGTTTGATTTTGAGGTCTTCGCCGTCATAGTCCTGCAAGTTGATGCCCACGATGGTCCACGGCTTCCAGTTCACTTCGA
Organism: Candidatus Aphodosoma intestinipullorum; assembly: GCA_017694515.1. GTDB lineage: Bacteria > Bacteroidota > Bacteroidia > Bacteroidales > Paludibacteraceae > Aphodosoma > Aphodosoma intestinipullorum. The sequence goes on along the minus strand of JADIMV010000083.1, from coordinate 131 downwards.
GTTCAGGGACTACCTCCCAGTCCTCGGTGTTGAAACCGGAAGTGAAGGATGCCTCGGCACAGCCGTATTCACCAAGCGGCGAACCGTCGGCCTTTGTGATGCTGAGGTTGAAGAATGGCTGTTCGACCTCC
>JADIMV010000082.1 GCA_017694515.1 Candidatus Aphodosoma intestinipullorum | reverse complement strand
CGCAAGGACTATGCGTGGAAGGAGAAGCACTATAAGGGCTTTGTCGTGATGTGCGCCGATGAGGAGACTGTAGCTGAGGTGCGGCGTATGTACAAGGAGTTGCCCGCCGACTCGTTCTTTCTCTATGTGCGTACGGAGCTGAACAACGACAGTGTGCAGCGTGCTTTCATAGAGCGCGGTATCTGGACTAAAGGCGAGAATGCGGTTGTGGACAGGCTGGCTTTCAAGGATAAGAAAGTGGAGATAGCTGAGAACGGGCGTTTCCCTTACCCTGTGGTGCTGGGCCGGATGCTCAGGAAGTATCCCGAGGAGTATAAGGACGTACGCGGTGCCGTGACTACTGACTATCAGCAGTATGTCGAGGATGAGTGGGTTAAGTCGCTCGTGGAGAAGTACCCCGTGAAAGTGAATGAGGAGGTGCTTTCCTCGATAAAGGAACTGTAAGCTGGTGCTGCCATGAGGTGTAGGTGTTCTCTCATATTGCCGGCCGTGCTGTTGTGCCTCTCTGCCGGGTGTTCGAAGTTCGTCCCTGACAGTGGGCGCGATGCCGCCGTCACAGTAGGCAGTGATGTACTCTACCGTGACGAGATAGCCGCCGTCGTGCCGGAAGGCACTGCTGCGGACGACAGTGCGGCGATGGTGCGCGACTATGTGAGACGCTGGGCCACGGATGCCATCCTCTATGACAAGGCAAGACGTAACATAAAGAACTCCGTGGAGATAGACGATATGGTCGAGCGTTACCGCAGGTCGCTGACCATATACCACTATTTGCAGGATTTCGTCGCTGAGCGTATGCCGGACATCACGGACAGTGAGGTCGAGGAGTTTTACCGGGCTGACTCCGCCCGTTTCGTCCTGAAAGACGACATAGTGCGCGGGGTTATGATTGCAGTCCCGTTAGGTGTGGCCGGTTTGGACGAACTCGGCAGCAGGATGAGGCGGCTCGGCAGCGAGGACATTGAATATATCGAGAAGTTCAGCTATAAGAGCGCGGTGTCTTACGATTATTTTGTAGACCGGTGGGTGAATTACACTACTTTGCGCAAGAAGATGCCCTTGCCGGAGAAAATTTCGGATATAACGGGTCGTACCCCGTTCTATGAGGTGCGTGACTCTTCGTCGGTCTATCTCATCCATATTTCCGATTACAGGCTGAGCGGCACTGTTGCGCCGTTCGCCTATATATCGGCCAAAGTCCGTGAGGTGCTGTACAACAAGAAGAAAAAGGATTTTATAATAGAATTTGAGCGTAGCCTGTATGACGATGCGGTAGAGTCTGGCGAGGTGAAGTTCGGGCATGACGTGCGATGAGCCTCGCCATGCCTTTACTGGCGGGTTATGTGTATGTCGTATCAATAACAGCAGAGATAGAGAGATGAAAGTTTGCAGAAGAATGAGGCTTGTGGCTGTGGTGGCAATGTGCGCCGCTGGCGTGGCGGCGCAGGAGTCCAACGTCATTGACGGAGTGGTGTGGGTTGTCGGCGACAACGCGATACTGAGGTCGGAAGTGGAGCAGGAGCGCATTGACGCGCAGTATCAGGGAGCTCGCATAGACGGTGACCCCTATTGTGTCATACCTGAGATGATAGCCATAAACAAACTGTTCCTGCATCAGGCGAAGATAGACAGCATCGAGGCCAACATGGGGCAGGTCGAGGCTCAGGTGAATATGCAGATAAACGCGTTTATCAACGATATAGGTTCGAGGGAGAAACTTGAAGAGTATTTCAAGATGACCCTGCCCGAGATACAGGACAAGCTGAGGCAGAGGGTAGAGGAGCAGATGATAGTGTCGCAGGTGCGCTCGTCGCTGATTGACGACGTGAAGGTCACTCCTTCGGAGGTGAGGAAATATTACAACAGCGTAAATAAGGACAGCATACCGACTGTTCCGGCTCAGGTGGAGATACAGATGATTACCATAGAGCCCCCTATCCCGGCAGAGATGGTGGAGGCCACAAAGCAGCGTCTGCGCGATTTTGCCGATAGGGTCAACAGCGGCGACGCGGACTTCTCGATGCTGGCGCGGCTCTATTCTGAGGATGTCGAGAGCGCGAAGATGGGCGGTGACCTCGGCTTTCAGGGGCGTGCGGCGTTCGTGCCGGAGTTCTCTGCGGCAGCATTCGCATTGACTGAGCCGGGAAAGATTTCGCGCGTGGTTGAGACGGAGTTCGGCTACCATATAATACAGCTCGTGGAGCGGCGTGATGACCGCGTGCGTTGCCGTCATATACTGTTGCGCCCTCACGTTTCTGAAGAGGTCAAGACCGAGGCCCTCGCGCAGCTTGACAGCATTGCGGAACTGGTGCGCACCCAGAAAATCACCTTTGAAGATGCGGCGGCATATTATTCCTCAGATAAGAACACGCGCATGAACGGCGGAGTGATGGCAAACCCGAATACGGGCTCTTCGCATTTCGAGTATCAGGATTTGCCCTCCGAGATTTCAAAGGTGGTATATGACATGAAGACGGGCGAAATCTCGGAGCCGTTCCCAATGTTCAGTCAGGAGCTTGGCCGCGAAGTCTATTGCATAGTGAAGGTGAAAAACAAACTGCCGAACCACAAGGCCAATCTCGTGGACGACTATCAGGTCATTAAGACAATGTGCGAGAACAACAGGAAAGAGACCATCATTGAGAACTGGATAAAGGACAAGATAAAGGACACGTACATAATGATTTCTCCGGAGTGGCGCAACTGTGATTTCAAATATGATTTCTGGATAAAACAGTGAGGTCGGCCGATTTGATGAGCGTGAGGGGGATGATATTGTCTTGCCGGATGGCGGAGTGCAGGGCTTTTCTTGTCCGTGACGGCATGGGGGCGGCGTGGCGGCTGAGGCTGCTGTTCATCCTTTTGCTCTTGTGGGGAGGACATTCTGTGGGAATGTCGCAGATGGCTACTGAACTGAAGATGATGGACACGACGTCAGTTGCTAAACATGATGAAGTGCCGGAACTGAAAGATGCGTCAGCACGCGAGGGCAAAAGGCCGAAGCCGCGTCCGGCGGAGATAAAGCCTTTGCAGCCGAAGCAGAGGGATACGCTGCAAAATGAAAGCAAGAGGACACTGGTATATCTTGAAAAGGCGGACGTGATAACTTTCGATGAAGAGATAATGGCCGATGCTCAGCTGCTGAGGGGCGATGTGGTGATGAGGCACGATGAGGCGTATCTCTATTGCGACAGCGCGCACTTCTTTCAGAAATCCAATATGTTCAATGCATACGGCAATGTCAGGATAGAGCAGGGCGACTCTATCTTCGTATATGGCGATGTGCTGTATTACAACGGCGACACCAAGCTGGCTCGGCTGAGGCAGAATGTGAGGATGATAAACGGCGAGGTGACTCTGACGACGGACAGCCTCAATTATGACCGGGGTTCGAACATAGGCTATTATTTCGGAGGCGGACAGATAGTGGATAGCCTCAATACGCTCGTTTCGGAGAAGGGATATTATTATGCCGACACGAAGCTGGCTGATTTCAGGCACAACGTGGTGGGTACGAACAAGGATTTCATAATGTATTCCGACACACTGCATTATGACACGGAGTCGAAAGTGGCTGACATAGTCGGGCCTACGAACATAGTTTACAAGGAGGAGACTACCATCTATTCAGAACTGGGGTGGTACAACACCGATACGCAGAAGTCGCAGCTGCTTAAAAATTCGACAGTCACTCAGGATGACGGCAAGCAGCTGAAAGGCGACACGATATATTATGACAAGGTGTCCGGAGTCGGCAAGGCGTTTTCAAATGTGGAGCTCAACGACACGTCGCACAATATATCGCTGTACGGCCATTACGGATATTATCAGGAGCTTGATGATATAGGTCTTGTCACTGACTCGGCGCTCATGGTGGAGTATTCGTCCGAGGATACATTGTATCTTAATGCTGATACGCTCTATTCGTATGCGGTCGATTCGGACAAGATTGTGCTCGCATATTACAATGTGAGGATATTCCGCGAGGATTTGCAGGGCGTGTGCGACACGATGGTTTACCGTTCTGCCGATTCGACGCTGACGATGATGCACCGTCCGGTGCTGTGGTCGGACAACCAGCAGCTCAACGGTGACACTGTACGCATATTCTTCGACGGGGAGTATATGGACAGGATGCACGTGATTGGGAATGCCTTTGTCTCGCAGGACGATGACGGGGAACACTATAACCAGATGTCCGGCAAGGAGATAATGTGTTATATGGGAGATTCGTCGTTGCGGCAGGTTGATGTCATAGGCAATGCCGAGTCGATATATTTTCCACGGGATGAAGGGGAACTGGTCGGCATGAATCAGGTGCAGGGCAGCTATATGAACATCTATCTTGACAATGGGAAGATAGAGCGTATAGTGGTCTATCCGCAGCCGACAGGGAAGATGTATCCGGTCAGTATGATAAGGGAGGACAATATGTTTCTCCTGAATTTCTCATGGATGGAGTCGCTGCGTCCGAAGAATGCCCGCGATGTGTTCAACAGGCCGGAAATAAAGGCGACGGAAGACCCGGAGGCACAGAGGAAAGCGATATTGGAGCAGGAGAAAATCAAGCGTGAGGAAGAGAGGCAGAAGCGCAAGGAGGAGATGCTGAAAAATGCTGAATACGGAGGCGGGGAAGAGCGGTAGCATAGGAAAAGGAATATGGAGAAAAGACGGCCTATATATGTAATATCGGAATCGGGAGAGTTTTCCGGCACTCTCACGGAGTTTTCAGCGGCGTTATCCGCCGGGCTGGCCTATACTGAGGTGCGGCTTAGCGCGGACGATACGCGGATGGCCGACATTGCCGGGGCGGTGGAGACGGAGGATGCGGCGATAGTGGTTGTCGGTCTCTGTTCCGAGAAGAACATACAGGCGTACCTCAACAGGTTCAGGGAGCTGCGGGTGCCGTATGTCTTTGTGAAAGAGGGACAGAAGGTTGATTTCGCGGATGTGGCCGTGCCTGTCACTTTCCTTGAGGAGGAGAAGGAGAAAGGCCCTTTTGCGGGTGCGTTCGGACGTTTCTTCGGGTCATCGCTGCACATATACAAGCCGAAAGACTATGGCTCTAAGGCCGAGAGGAACGTGAACGCTATATGCGGACTTCTCGATACGCTCCATCTGAACTATGATGTCAGGGAGGGACAGAAGGACAGCATGGGTATAGAGCGTGAGGCTGTCATAGAGGCGGGAGAGTGCGGCATGGGCATGGCGATAGTCTCGGCGTCACGCGAGTACGGTCTGGATGATATAATATTCGGGCCGAAGGAGAGGAAGATTATCAGGCTCGCCAAAGTGCCGGTCATGCTCATCAATCCGAGGGGCGACCTGTATGCATTGTGCGATTAAATAGCTAAGTAGCTGTTCAGAATTAATTGTATATCGCTTGTGAACTGTTTTGCAGCTATTTTCTTGCCGTGATAACGGGAGCATAGCGGGCTATGTGACCGTTAAACGACAGGAAAAGATAGTGAAAGTCGAATACAAAAGCGGCAAACTTGTTTGGCTGCTTTTGTTGAGACGCATCCTATCTTGTGTGCTGCCGCACACAAAGAGCGTAAAAGAGACACAAGGGATACAAAGTTTTCATATATGGTTTCTTCTATAACACTAAATTAAGCAAGTAGCGTTTAATTTTGAACTGCTACTTAATATCAACAGTATGGATATGAAATGTAGAATATTGACATTGGCGGTGTTAGTGCTGCTGTCCCTGCATTCATTTGCAGCGGAGGAGGAAAATATGCCCGTCAGGGAGATCAACGGCAAGTCATATTATGAATATACGGTCAAGAAAGGCGACGGGCTGTGGGGGTTGAGCCGCAGGTTTTCCGTGAGCCAGGCGGAGCTGTACACTATAAATCCGTCGCTTGAGTCAGGACTGAAGGTGGGGCAGACCATCCTCATCCCGGTGGCTGAGACGGGGACGGAGCGCGATTCGTTAGCCAATGGGCATAACATTACCCATGTCGTTACGGCAAAGCAGACGCTGTACGGCATTTCGCGGATGTACGATGTGCCGGTTAAAACGCTGATAGAGAATAATCCATCGGTGAAAGAAGGACTGAAAGTGGGCGATGTGCTGGTCATAAAGGAGTGTGAGCATGTGCACGGTGCGTCTGCTGAGGCGCAGGGCGGTCAACTGCCGGCAGAGGGCATCAGCCATCAGGTGAAGAGGAAAGAGACACTGTACAGTATAAGCCGTAAGTACGGAGTGCCGATTCATGACCTCATAGCTGCCAACCCCGAGATAGAAAAAGGCCTGAAGGCAGGAACTGTGATAACCATTCCGGTAGACAAGTCGAGCAAGGCTGATGTGCTGGTCAAGTCGGCTCTTGTGAATAGTCCGGTCAAGGATGACGTTTCTGCGGGCACTTCGGCTGACGTTGTAAATCCTGCAAGGGTCATGTCCGGTCAGGATACACTGCAAGGCAAGACACTGATGGGGTGGAAGTCTCCGTACAACGCTTCTATGGTGATGATGAACAGGGCGGACACGCTGAGCATAGCCATATTGCTGCCTTTCATGGAAAAGTCTCCTGTGGTGGATGAGTCGGCCGAGCGTTTCATAGAGTTTTATAAAGGGGCGTTGCTGGCTTTGGAACACGCCAAAAGACGCGGCATAACTTCTGAAGTATATACATACGATATCGGCAAGGATGCGCGGACACTCGACTCTGTATTGCAACTGCCCGAACTTTCAGCAGTGGACGTGATAGTCGGCCCGGCGTATTCCAATCAGGTAGAGCCGGTGCTGCGTTTCGCGAAAGCAAGGGATGTAGTGTGCATGGTGCCGTTCTCGTCGAATATCCCGTCGGGTCTTCGTTATGACAAACTCCTGCAATTCAATCCTTCACAGGATGAACTGTTTGAACGTATAATCACTGAGACGTTTCAGAATGGCAGCAGGCAGTATGTCATAGGACGGGTTAAAGGCTGCAAGAATAAGGGCGATGTATTTGCCGATGCTTTGGAAGAGAAACTGAAGGAGGTGGGTAAAGAGTATGTCGAGCTGTATATCACACCGGATAATGCGGATACGATAGCGGCAATGGTTTCGCGTGACAGCGTTATGCTCCTGCCGGCAAGTTCTTATATCGAGGATGTGTCGGCTGTACTCGATACGCTGAAATCCAAGGGGCTGTCCAAGCTCTCTATCTGGGGATTCGAGGATTGGAAGGCGTTTCTGCGCGAATATCCGAACACATATTACTATTCGCTCTTCAAACCGACTGGCGATACCGACTATCTGTCTATGTACACAAACTGGTTCGGCACAAGGAAGGAGACGGACGAGTGGCAGTATGACCTGATAGGATATGACATCATGACCTTGATAGTCAACGGCATAGAAAAAGGAGACAACGGGAAGGTCACTTTGGCGATTGAGTTTGCCCCTGCCGATTTCTATCTGCAAAGCTCCATGCGGTTTGAGAAGCATCCTGAGGGAGGGTATGTAAACATGAACTACCATACCTTCTTTTTTGACGGTGAGCAGGTGAAGGTGTTGAAGTAGGGGCATGAGAGTCAGGACTTTCATATTGCTGTGCCTTGCCGCGTACGCCGGGCTGCCCTTGGTGGCGCAGGTCAGGCGGCCTTTTGTCCCGGAGCATTATGTCGGTGTGCGGGGCGGGGCTATGGCTTCGTGGGTCAATTTCTCTCCTGCCGTGGAGCATACGATGCGCTATTCGTTTATGGTGGGAGCCGTGTACCGTATGGTGAGCGAGAAGTTTTTCGGCTTTCAGCTTGAGGCCAATTATGTGCAGCGCGGATGGAAGGAGTCTGTTGACGGCGACCCGTATGAGAGGCTGACCGGTTATCTTGAAATACCGTTCATGACGCATATAACATTCGGTTCTAAGGTGTGCAAGGGGTTTGTCAATCTCGGCCCGAGCATAAGTGTGCTGCTGCATGAGAACAATGTGCTCAACGGGTCAGTATATGCCCAGCGGACGATGAAGACGGCCAATGTGATAGATTACGGTATTACCGGCGGTGTGGGGTTTGAGGTTCACACTGTGGCGGGTGTCTATCTTCTGGATGCACGCTACAGTTTCGGCCTTGGTGATATATTTCCGAGTAGCGCGACGGATGTTTTCCGCACGTCGAGTAACCAGAATATCATAGTGAGCCTCGGTTGGCTGTTTCAGGTGAAGTGACATGACGCTGATGTATGGTGCTGACAATGTGGCCTTTGTGAGGATGAAATGTTAAAATGATAATTTTTTGCCTCAAATGTTTGGTGGGTTGAAATAAAATGCCTAATTTTGTTACAGAAGAAACAGACAGAGGGTCTGCCGAAGAAGAGAGTTGAAAGTGAGGCGCGAGAGGTGACGTTGAGAGCGGCGGCTTTTCTTGATAGAGACAGAGGTGTTCTTTGAAAATATAGATCGCACTGGTAACCTGAGATTGGAAAATTCTTCAAAGTTATTTTATCTTCCGGGGTCAAGTCCTTTTTCGATGGCGGGCTGCGCCTTAGGGTAGCCGCTGCGGCGGCCGGCAGATTACAAAGATGTAGGACAACTCCAAATCCTGTGGTTCATAGGAATTTTTCTCAATAAATGGCAGTGCGATTTTTCCCAAAGCGGGGCGTGAGACACAAGGTGTCTTGCGCCCCGCTTTTTTGTTTGCTGTTCCGAGTGGAGTCACTATGGTTGCTCCATGGATTTCGTTCTTATTATCAGCCAGTTGTCTGATGGCGGATTTATTTCCATGTCTGCGTTATTGTATTTTATCGGCTGTATGTTGGCTGGCTTTGTGCTTGATAATGTTGTAGTTACAATAAGGGTTATAGTGCTTTGGGCGTTAAGTGGTTGATAACTATGATGGTTTGCCTGTCGTGTGCTGTCATTTTTTGTTCGCGGGATGTTGTGAGGATGGCGGATTTTAGATAACTTTGCACTGCATATACGGCATCTGTTGCCGGTGCGGGTGGCCGTTTGACGGCTGCGATATGTAATCAGAATGAAAAGGTAAACAAGGAGATTAAGCATTATGAGAAAGAGTCCGCTTCAAGTGGCGAGGGCATCGTACCAGCCGAAACTGCCGAAATCGTTGAGGGGCAGTGTGCGGGTAGAGACGGGCGAGGCCACTGAGTCTGTCGCCAATCAGGATGAAATCAAGTCGATGTTCCCGAATACATACGGTCTGCCGGTGGTGCGTTTTGTGGAGGGCGAGGCGAAGAGCTGTCCGGCCATCGGTGTGGGGG
>JADIMV010000081.1 GCA_017694515.1 Candidatus Aphodosoma intestinipullorum | reverse complement strand
GTCGAGAACATGATAGTCTCTTCTGCCGACCTTTCCAATTCGGACAAGACCGACGGTTTCCTGAAACACACGCACGCCATGCGGAAAGGCGATTTCAGCGGTGCGTTTTTGCAGGCAGGGGTTTCCGAGCTGACGATGGCGTGCCTCTGTATCGGCATGGCTCTGCATGGAGGTGTCATCGCGGCGTGTGCCACATTCTTCGTCTTCTCTGATTATATGAAACCCGCCGTGCGTATGGCCGCCCTGATGGAGCTGCCTGTGAAATTCATCTGGTCACACGATGCGTTCCGCGTAGGTGAGGATGGCCCGACCCATGAGCCGGTGGAACAGGAGGCGCAGATACGTCTTATGGAGAAACTGAAAAACCATAGCGGACGCAATTCGATGCTTGTGCTGCGCCCGGCTGATGTATATGAGACGACTGAGGCTTACCGCCTGATGATGAACAACGTGCATACCCCGAGCGGGATGATACTCTCACGTCAGAATATCAATGACTTGCCGGGTTACCGCAAAGCCGATGCGCAAAAGGCCGAGTTCGGCGCGTATGTAGTCTGTGCTGATGAAAATCCTGAAGTGATACTCCTTGCGTCCGGCTCAGAGGTATCCACGCTCGTGGATGCCGCAAGGCTGTTGCGTGAGGAGGGTAGGAGGGTCTCGGTGGTTTCCGTGCCTTCCGAAGGTCTGTTCCGTCAGCAGTCCGTGAAATATCAGCAGCAGGTGTTGCCTGACGGCGTGAAGAAATTCGGGCTTACCGCCGGCCTGCCTGTCAATCTGATGGGGCTTGTGGGTAACGGGGGACGTGTGTTCGGCCTGGAATCTTTCGGTTTTTCAGCCCCCTATAAAGTGCTGGATGAGAAACTGGGCTTTACCCCTGAAAAGGTGGCCGTTGAGATAAGGAAATACTTGGCCGAATAAGGTCTTGCGTTGATATAATGGACATCTTGCCTTGCCGGTACGCCGTGGAAAATCCGGCGTTGTTTACGGTTCATCGTGGAAACAGGCAGGAATATGTATTGGCAGGAGGTGCGGCCGGGGACAGCGGGTCATCCGGACGGGTCTCCTGCCGTACTTTTAGAGGTGCTGCCATACTGGTCTTGTAGAATTGATATTATGATTATGAGGATAACTGCTTTTTTCGTGTTGCTGTTTGGCTGTACACTATTGTCAGCCCAAAAGATAGTCCCGTATGCGGAAAGGGATACGGGCGCGGTTAATATGGCCATATACTATCCCGAGAAACCCCTTGCGGGAAATCCCTGTGTGGTCTATCTGTTCGGGGGAGGGTTTATCGGAGGGTCGTATCTCGACTCCATGTCTGTCGACTATTGCCGGAAAATGGCCGATGCGGGTTTCATTGCTGTCGCTCCGGATTACAGGCTCGGGCTGAAAGGTGTCGAGATAAAGTCTTTTGGGGTCTCCATTGTCCCTAAGATTGAACGGGCTATACATTTCGCCGTCGAGGATTGTGCCGATGCGGTGTCGTATCTTCTGCGGCATAGCAGTGAACTTGGAATAAATTCCGAACGCATCATGCTGGCTGGCTCGAGTGCGGGTGCGATAACAGCGTTGCAGACGGACTATTTTCACTGTAATGCACATGAACTTACTTCGTGTCTGCCTGATGATTTCCGTTTCGCCGGTGTGATGGCATACGCCGGTGCTATATTTTCTCGAGAGGGGCGTGTGGACTACAGGCGGCATGCCCCTGCCCCTACCATGATGTTCCATGGAACGGAAGACAGGATTGTCACATACAGGAGCATAACGTTCGGTTCATTGGGATTTTTCGGCGCGAATGCGCTTGTAAAGCGTTTTGCCAAATACCGTTATCCGTATTATCTGCGCCGTTATAAGGGACAGGGTCATGTTGTGGCGATGTTGGGAAATTCCACTGTGGATGATGCGCTGTGGTTCTATTCTCATTTTGTCGTGAAGGCCGAACGCCTTTTCGTTGATGAGATGTATGAAGATGAAGCTATGAAGCCGATTGTCGGCTATGCGACGCTGGGTGACCTGTATCATGAGAAGTGAGGAGGTGTGCCTCCATTGATATTCTGTAGATAGGTAGTACTCCGGGATAAGAATTAGTGTATATGGTGTCTCTGCTACTTATATTTCTTCATGGAGATATATGCGCGGAATGATTGTGTATTAGAAATGTTTTGATTACCTTTGACCTGAAAGTAAACCAACAGTGCCATGAATCTTCAAAGAATTCTGATAATCGACCGCTGTCTCAGGGACACGCGCAGGAAATGGACATTGCAGGATCTGATTGATGCGTGCCGCTGCACCGAATCCAATTCTCGGCGTTCGGTACAGGCTGATATTGAGTTGATGCGCAGCAAGGAGCGCGGTTATTCCGCTCCGATAGTGGTAGTCGACAGGAAATATTACACTTATTCCGATGAACAATATTCCTTGTTGAAACAGGCGTTGACAGGGCAGGATGTTGACAGCGTGATGTCCGCCATAGAAACCATAGGCGGCTATTGTGCCTTTGCTCAGATGTCCGGAGTGTCGTCTTCTCTGTTTCAGCTTCATGAACGTATAGCTGTGGCTTTGGGTCTGCCGCTCCCTGAGAGACCGGCGGATAATGGAGAGCAGTCCGCAGAGCCGCAGTTGGTACGGCTGTGGATTGACGCTGAGATGGCCGATGAGGTCAGGACAAGAAAACTGCACGAGACCCAATTTATAGAGCAGGAGGAGATAGACGGCAGTATAAACATACGGCTTAATATGCCGCTGACTTCTGAACTTGAGAATTTTATTGTGGACAACAGTTGCTGTGTCAAGGTCACATCGCCAGCCTCACTTCAGAACAGGATAAAGAAAAGGCTTGCAAGGTGACAATGTTCGACCGGCAAATGACAAACTGATAAAATATAATGTTATGAGGAAGAGAATTATTGCGCTGACGGCGGTGTTCATCGCAGCCGCAGCCGCCTATGCATGTACCGGCATAGCTTTGAAGGCTAAGGACGGTAGTTTTGTCCAAGGGCGTACCATAGAGTGGGGGAGCGGTGCGCTCGTGAGTGAGTATGCTGTTGTGCCGCGTGGACATGAGATTGTCGCGCGCACTATGGATACGGAATGTATGCGCTTTACGGCAAAATACGGATTTGTAGGGCTTTCTGTGATGCAGCCTGAATTTATGGTGGAGGGCATGAATGAGAAGGGGCTGTCCGCCGGTCTGTTCTATTTCCCTGGCTATGGGAAATATGCGGATTTGGACATGGGGAATAAAGGCCGCTCTGTCCCTGATTTGCAGTTCGTCTCTTGGCTTCTTTCGTCGTTTTCTACCGTGGAGGAAGTGAAGGCTCATATCAATGACGTTATAGTTGTGCCGATGACTAAGGACAATGCGGCGTCTACTGTGCATTGGAGGGTGGCCGATGCTTCAGGCGCACAGATAGTGATTGAGATAGTCAATGGCGGAGAGGTACAGGTGTTTGACAATCCGGTAGGCGTATTGACCAATTCTCCGGGATTCCAATGGCAGCTGACCAACCTGAACAACTATGTGAACCTTTATCCGGGTAATGCGGAAAGCTGGAAAATGGGCGATGCTTCGCTCTTCTCTTTCGGGGCAGGAACTGGAATGTTGGGCTTGCCGGGCGATGTAACTCCCCCTTCCCGCTTTGTCAGAGCCGCATTTCTGCGTGCGACCGCTCCACAACTTGACAATGGAAAGGAGACGGTTTTCCAGATATTCCATCTGCTTAATAATTTCGATGTGCCGGTAGGCGTGGAGCATAAGGCGGGAGAGTGTCCCGATATGCCGAGTGCCACGCAATGGACGGCAGTGTCTGACATGACGGGCAGGAAACTGTATTACAAGACCGCTTATAATAACACTATCCGCTGCCTGGATTTGGGAAAAATAGATTTCGGGAAAGTGGAATATCAGGCATATCCGCTTGACAAGGAGCAAGTACAGCCTGTGGAGGAGATTGTGGTCAAGTAGGGTCTTCTTGACTATGGGATAACAGAATGCCCGCCTGACAACAGGCGGGCATTCTGTTATATCGCTGTATGGCCATTATTTGTCGAACAGTCCTTTCAGTTTTCTGTCAGTCCGGCGCAGACCGTCAAGGCTGAAACGGACTATGAGCTGCTGCTGGTGCTGGAGTCTTATCGAGTCGTAGTGGAAATTCCACGAGAAATAGCAGTTCACGAAACTGTTCCTGTACAGATAGACGAACAGGTCTGTGCGGTTGTAGAGTGGGGAGCGGTAGAAAGGGTCGCCCTGATTAAGGTCTGAGCCGAATTCCGCATAGTAGGGCATAAGGTCATCGCCATACCAGAATGTGTTTTTCAGTCCGATGAAACGCCAGTTGGCATACAGTTCTACCATTACGCCTTGCGGCATTCTGCTTATGCCAGCCTCGCGGTGGTTTTGAATCCCGAGTATGTAGCCTATGCGAAGAGCGAGTGAGTCCATCGGCACATAGTCCGAAGCGTCGAACCCTACTTGCGGATTGACATATATGTCGTCGCATACCCCTTCATACGGATGGGGAGGGGCAAATTTCGCCTTATGGTTTATCTGTCCGTAGCCGCCGATGTTGAACCACTTATAGCGGTAGCGGCCGTTCAGTACGAGGCGGAACATCTCCCTGCGCTCCGGTGATTGGCTGCCGCGCCAGTCGCACATGAACTCCGCGAAGCCGTGGCGCGAAGTGTAGGACAGGAGCGCACCCTGTATGTTCGGGCGGGCGTAGGCTATGGAGTCGTACATCAGCCAGTCGGGCATCGTCTCGCTGCGTTCCTTGAACGGTATTGCACCTAACGCTACAGAGAAACCCTTGATGCTGAATTGATAGTATGCTGTCGGGACAAAGCGTACATCGCCCCAGTCTCCGCCAAGCGGCTGTGTATAGTGTACACCGGCGATGAGCCTGTGCTTTCCTCCAAGCCTGTCGGTGAGGCCGATGCCTATTTCGGGCGAGAGCCGGAACGAGAATATGGTCTGCGGTATCTGATACGGCGAACGGTATTCGCGGTTGTCAAAATAGGTGGTGAAGTCAACGTTGTACAGGAACTTGACATTGCCGCAGCCTACCTCGCCGATTGGATATACCGCTGCTGTGGGCAATGTGTCATTCCCGGCTTTTATTGTCACTGTGAACAGTGACAATAAAAATATCACTGTGATATTTAGTCTTTTATGCATTGAACATATAGAAACAGTCCGTGTGTCATGAGTGCGACGGTCGCGGCCAGTTACAGGCTTGGAGCCGTTATGCCGAGACAAAGATAGTGAAAGGTGAGTGCAGTGGCAACAAACTTGTTTGATTGCCAATGCCAAACCGCCTCCTATCTTCTACAAAGATAGTGAAAAGTCCGACACAAAAGCAATGTGCTTGTTGGAAACAGTATCTGATTAGACAGGAGGCTGGGGAGTGTGACTGTCACTGTTTCAATTTTACGGCAGTGACTACATAACCGTTTGAATCTGACTGCCTTGTTACAACACATCGGCATTCTTGCCTCAGTTTTATGAGTGAATTGTACAGAGCCGTATCGGCGTTTTTGTCCGTTATGCGCTTGCCCCTGTAAAGATATGTGCCGGCTGCTATGTCGGCTGTCGCCCCGTATTGATACAGTGCCGTGCGGCAGTCGGAGTCGGGGAGTGACATTGCTGCCGTTATCTCGAACCGGAATTTGGGCAGTCCCGAGGCTGCGAGTTCGTTCTGGAATGTCATGCCTAACAGGTCGAGGAGCTGTTTCAGTTCGGGAACGGCATAGGGTTGTGTCTCATCTGTTTTGATGTTAACCACGTAGTATCGGCTGTTTTTCAGCTTTATAGCATCGCTGTGCAGTGTGCCGTTTGACTTGGCGTGAAGATAGTGGAGTGATTCGCTGTCGTCCAAAGTCCCGCGTGCCGCTATCGGGGCTGTTGCCTGACGGCAATAGTCGCACGGGACGGAGGGTGTCCGTTTCTCCCTTTTACCGTATTCTGTATATATGATTATGGAAAGCGCAATGATTATGCCTGTGACACAGTAGGTGAGTACTGTCCGTTTGTCGGGCATTATCGCTTTTGCTCTCTTCCCGCTTTTCCGCTTGCCGGATGCTTTTGTCCTTTGCGCAGTTTTCTTTCTTCTTTTCATGTATTAGCGTGTGTGCCAGGCAAAATGCATTGAAATGAAAAATGCGGGTATCTGAGAAGATACCCGCAATAAGTAATGTCAGCTTTCCCTATTAGTGTAAGAAAAGCAACTGTGTCAATATGTATATCGGCAGCAGTACAATCAGAGAGAACTTAATCATGTACCCGAAGAAGCTCGGCATCTTGATGCCGCTCTCTTCTGCAATGGACTTAATCATGAAGTTAGGCCCGTTGCCGATGTATGTCATTGAGCCGAAGAATACAGAGCCGATGGCCACAGCCTTGAGCAGTATTTCCGGTATGCCGGCCACGAATGTCGTGCCTTCAAATACTCCGTTGACTATACCGGCAGCGGCAGCTTCCCTTGATATGTCAAGTCCGGCAGCTACGCCGTGGAACGCTATGGCTGTTGGCGCGTTGTCAAGGAATGAGCTGAGTGCTCCGGCGCAGTAGTAGAAGTGCCACGGTTCGGTCAGACCCATTTTCGATGCGTGCTCGTTGAGGTACATCATGGTCGGAGCCATGGTGATGAATATGCCGATGAAGACAACGGCAACCTCGATAATCGGTCCCCATGTGAAGTTATTGCTCTGGCGCACCTCTTTCTTAGTGGTGAAGACAGAGAGCAGGATTACGACGATGAGGATGATTTCCCTCAGGAAGCGCAGCCAGATGGGCGGGTTCTCCTCGCCCATTTCAGGTATGAACGTCTGGTTTACGAACGCTACCGCCAGCACGATGAGGAGCAGGTAGATGATATTGACTATACCAGTCACCTTGAGCGGCTGTACTTCACGCGCATCGGCAGAGAGCGCAGTCCAGGGTTCTTTCTTATAGAAATGTCTGTCTACGAGATAGTATATGATAAGGAGCATTGCTCCAGTGAATGCCCATTCAGGGATGAGGTTCAGGAACCATGTGAACTCCGCGCCGCGCAGGTAGAGCATGAGCAACGGGGGATCACCAAGCGGGGTCAGCAGTCCGCCGCAGTTTGCCACAGCAGCGATAAAGAACAGGATGGTGTGCATCTTGAACTGCCTCTGCTCGTTAGTCTTGATAAGCGGACGGATGAGCAGCATGGCCGCGCCGGTCGTTCCCATGATTGAGGCTAGTACAAAGCCGATGCCGAGAAACAGTGTGTTTACCGCAGGCTTGGCTTTGATGTCGCCACTGAGGTTGATACCGCCAGTGACCGCGAAGAGGGCCGTCAGCAGGATGATGAAAGGTACGTAGTCGCCAAGCACCTGATGCTCAAGTCTCTCCAGAGCGCCGTCGAGGTCGAGGGCAACGAAGAGATAGATGGCTGTAATGATGCTCAGCACGC
>JADIMV010000012.1 GCA_017694515.1 Candidatus Aphodosoma intestinipullorum | reverse complement strand
GGCTGAGGCTTCGCTGTTGGAGATAAAGCGTCAGATAAACGAGCTTGAGAATGCCATATCGTCCATGCTTGCGTCCGCCCCGCGCCGCATTGAGCGCGGCACTCTGGACGGACAGTCGTTCCCCGAGGAACTGAAAGTGGGCGTGCCTGTCTCGCTCCTTTCGCGCCGCCCAGATGTGCGTCAGGCCGAATACGCCTTGGCGCAGTCATTCTATGCGACAAATCTTGCGCGTGCGGCCTTCTATCCTACGCTGACTCTGAGCGGCTCTGCCGGTTGGACCAACAACGGTGTGACCGTGGGCAATCCCGCCGCATGGCTTCTTCAGGCCGTAGGCTCTCTCGTCGAGCCGTTGTTCAACAGGGGCACTAACATAGCTAATCTCCGCATAGCCAAGGCTCAGCAGGAAGAGGCTCTGCTCTCTTTCCGTCAGAGTCTGCTTGATGCCGGCGGCGAGGTTAACAATGCCCTTATGCTCTGGCAGACTGCCCGTGCCAAGATAGAGTTCGACACCAAGCAGGTAGAGTTTCTCACTACCACTGTCGAGGATGCCAAGGCTCTTATGGAATACGGCACTGCCAATTACTTGCAGGTACTGACTGCCCAGCAGTCGCTCTTGCAGGCCGAGCTTTCGCTTGCCTCTGACCGCTACTCCGAGATACAGGGCGTGATAAATCTCTACCATGCCCTCGGCGGCGGTGCTGATGCTCAGTGAGACTTCTGATGCCCGTTGCGGCTGAAAGATATACCGGTAGCCACGTGGACATACTCCGTCCGCGTGGCTATTTTTTACGCCTGTCACGTTCGTGTGCGGCGGCACTTTCTGCAATACGGATTTTTATACGTAACTTTGCACACGGCTTGTCCTCACCCGCCGCCATCCTCTGCCTGTTCGGTTTGCGCCGCGTGGCGAGGGCTGCTGACCGTTACTTAAACATTTTTGTCTATGGGATATTTGCTTTTGCTTGGGCTGGGGATGCCCGAGATTATAGTCATAGTGCTTGTCGTGCTGCTGCTCTTCGGCGGCAAGAAGATACCCGAGCTGATGAAAGGCTTGGGCAAGGGTGTACGTTCCTTCAAGGAGGGTATGAACGACGTGCAGTCCGGCTTGGATGCAGATGCGGAGAAAGATGCCAAGTCCGCCCCTAAGGACGGCGACGGGGCGAAATAGGCGGCGTATCTACACCCCTTGCGCCATAATGCGATACTAACGCAGATTGCTATGCCCGTGAAAGAAAAACCTGACACCTCCCAGACCATGTCGTTCTGGGAGCATCTCGATGTGATGAGGGGCTACCTCCTGAGAATGGCCGTCGTCATCCTCGCGCTCTTCCTTGTAGCCTTCTGTTTCAAGGGGTTGCTGTTCGATGTAGTGCTTGCCCCGCGCGACGGCGGTTTCATCACCTATCGCCTCATAAACCGCGTGGCCGCCTCCCTCGGCCTTGAGCCGATGCCCCCCTTCAGTGTGGAACTTATTAACACCGGGCTTGCCGGACAGTTCGTCGCCCACATGAAAGTCGCCTTCTACGCCGCCCTCCTGTGTGCCTCCCCCTTCGTGCTTTACATGGCTTTCCGCTTCGTCTCCCCCGCGCTCTATGCCCGCGAGCGTCACTACGCGCTCCGCGTCATGCCCGGCGCGTTCGTCATGTTCATGGTCGGCCTGCTCTTGGGCTACTTCGTCATATTCCCCCTGACATTCAGGTTCTTGGGGACATACCACGTCAGCGGCGAGGTCAGCAACCTCATCTCCCTCCAGTCATACATAAGCACATTCGTGATGATGTCGCTCCTCATGGGGCTTCTCTTCGAGTTGCCCGTACTCTGCTGGCTCCTTGCTCGGATGGGGCTTCTCACCGCCCCCGCAATGTGCCGCTACCGCCGCCATGCCATAGTCGCCATACTCATACTCTCCGCCGTCATAACCCCCACATCCGATGCCTTCACCCTTGCCCTCGTCGCCCTCCCTGTCTACCTGCTCTATGAGCTGAGCATCGTGATAGTGAAGCGGGTAGGGTGAGAGCCTGTGGCATTCAGAACGCTACACCTAAAGATAGGATGACTGCATGGGTTACGTTATGCGAGTTGAATATCATGGCAGTGTAGTCTGCTTTGAGGCTGAGCGCACAGGCGGCTGAGGGCGAAAATCTCAGGGTGGCATTGGCATGGGCTATGCCGTAGTGGCTGCCGAGATAGCGGAAGAGCGTGATGTGAGGCGTGTCCCACAGAGTGGCGGACGATGGTAAAGACAGGCTGCTGCCTGTGTCTGCGAGTATGACCCCGCGTCCGTTTATGCTGATTGCCCATTTGCTCCAGCTGTAACTGAATCTCCCGCTGACGGAGGCGCAGGCGTGACTTAGCCTCATGCGGCGCGAAGGGTAGGTGTAATTCTCACTTTCTGACAGGTAGCCCACTGAGGGGGAAACGCTCCATTCCCAATGGTCGTCCTTGCGTATGCCGTAGAGTGCGCGGATGACGGCGCGTATCCTTGTGTCCGCATACTGCTGTGCAGATGCAATCTGGGGGTATATGTTATCAGCCGCGTCGCCGAAGATGTTTTCCGTCCCAGTCCTGTGGAGGAACTGCCCATCGAAGAGTATTGCCCAGAACCGGTCACCACGGGCTATGTAGCCCGCCTCGGCTGTTACTGTGTGTTCTCCCACTTCAGCCATAGGCAGTTCGTTAAGGCTTGATATTATCTTCTCGAATGTGAACCAGCCATAGCCGATATGCATCCGCCAGCCTTTCCTGCCGTTAGAATTAAGGCTGAGGCTGCCGCCGACATTGTATCCGTTGTAATAGTTGTCGTAGTGGCTGCCACGGAAGCGGTAGTAGTCCGTCCCCAGTCCCGTGAAGTGAAGCACATTCGGTACTCCCATCTCGTTGAAGAACTTCAGCCGGTTGGTCTGCTTGTATTTCCCGGCGCAGAGGGACAGCGCGGCGGTGTATCTGCCTCCGGCAGGAGCTGCCGCACCTATGCTGAGGTCGAAGTCCGAGACTATGTTCATCGGGCGTGGGTCTACCTGCCGGTATTCTATGCAGGCGCGGTATGACGCTTCGCCGCCTATGGCAAAGCGGCCTATGCTGCGGGCGAACCCTCCGGTGAAGCGGTAGGTCTGCATCGGCAGGTCGCCCCCTACGGAGTCGCCAGTGACGTATGGGTAGACTATATCGTAGTCGGCAGTCTCGTTGAAGTTCAGCCCGTATTTCTTACCGTACTCATACCCGGCACTGCCCCACAGCGAGACTTTCGCCTTGTCTATAAAGGCGGAGGCCGTCACATCGCCTGCTATCAAGGCTTTGCCTGTCTGTATCCTTACTGCCTCCCGTTGGGTGAGGTATCTCCCTGTGATGTCTATCTGGGTCAATGTATATCCGTGGCGGTGCAGCTGCATGGCGGGGTTGCCGTATATGCCAGAGGCAAATCCGTTGAGGACGGAGTTGTATCTCACTATGCGTGAGAGCGCAGGCACGTTGTCGCCCGCAGCGGCAACGGCGGCGGTGAGCAGTGACGAGAACAGTATGGCGACGAGGTACTTCATCGGTCCGTGGGCGTGAGTCTACTGAGAAACAGTTTCTTGTTCCACATCGGTTTCTATGGGCTTAACGCCGTCGTATGTCCGTCCTGTGGCTTTTGTGCCGTCCGACGATATGGATGTCCCCTGTTCCTCTATGATGGACGGTACGCACTCGGTGTTGAAGTCATCGGTGGAGTTGTTCGTGTCCTGCAATATGCGGTGTCCGTCCTCAGTCAGTCCGGTCATTTTCCGGCGTACGCTTTTGAAGTAGCGAGTCTTATCGTGGTCCATAGCCCCGCAGTGAGTCCAACCGGCATCGATGGACGGCGGCAGTATGTTCCACAGGCGTTCGGTCTCCACACTACAGTTCACGCCGTCCACTATCCATGAGTTCGGCAGCTTGTATGCCTCCTGCTCCATCGGGAAGTCCCCGGCCTCAATGTGCATCACGTATGTATATGTGTACCAGTACTTCTCCAGATACTCCTCTTTCGGCAACGGCACACGGGCTATGGCGTAGGAGCGGAATCCCCTGTTGTGCAGCACGAAGAAGCTGTTCGTGTAGCAGTACCACTTGTCCAAGTTAGGTACGGTTTCACTGTCTATGTCCATGTGGGCGGGGACGTTGGACACGTCGTACCACTCAAAGTCTGCCCGAGAGAGGTCGAACGAGTTGCTGTTCGCATTGCGGTGATCTATGCCCGTGTCGCAGATGATGAAGCTTTCGCCCGGCTTAACGGGGTGGTCTGTGCCGCTGCCGGGGACTACGTAGATGGCGTGTATGGTCATCGTGTCGCTCTGGATGTCGGGAACGTAGTCCCACTTGATGGTAGACACGAACTTGGACTCCACGAGCGCGATGCCGTCGGCGTAGAGTACATGGTCTGTGTTGTTGTATATCTTCACATACCCGTCGCCGTAGTATTGCTTGCCAGTGGGGTAGAGCGTCCCGGTGAAGAATATCTCCTCTATGATGAAGTCGCCCTTTTCCGAACGGAGGTGGGCTTCGATGGTGAAGTCCGGTGCGCCGTCGCCTATCTCCACTGAGGTGACAGCACCGTAGAACTCCCCATCGGCGGCAGTCCCCTGCTTGTCGGTATAAGTAGCAACGGCGTTGTAGAAGCAGTCGTAGAGTCCGTTGGACAGTGTAATCGTGTCGCCGAATGCCGCTTTCTTGCTTACCCCCGTGGTGCGGTTAGTGAAGGTCAGGGTGTCTTCCTTTACGCTGATGACGGTCAGCCCCTCCGGGTAGACCACTTTTATCCCTCCAGTCTCCCGTATCCGGGGTATTGGGGTGTCGTTCCTGCATGATGTCAGTACTGCCGCTATGACGGCTATGGCCGCGAGGCCAAGTTTTACAGTGTTGAGTTTCATATCCTGATGCTGTTATGTATATTTCAAATGCCTTTCCCTTATATCTTTAATGTCATCTCCATGCCGAAGTAAGGCGACACGTTGCGCCGTATCAGCACGCCGTTTCTCATGAAGTCGGGCGTGTAGTCGAACAGTTTGTTTACGAAGAGCGATATGTCGAGAAACTTGCCCGTCCGTTTGGTTATCTTGAGGTTCACGTATATGGCAGGGGGTATGGTGTAGCGTGCGTAGGCGGCTTCGCTGACGTGGTATATCAGGTGGGCCAGCAGCGGGTTGGCCTCAACCGCCTCATCCGTGTACGGGTGCAGCTCACCGTCCTCGTAGGACATATAGCTCACGGGTCTCTCTTCCTGCCTCATCCTTTGCGTCGATACGTACCACATGGCCTGTACAGAGGTGGAGAATATCAGTCCCCATTCCGGTATCTGTGTGTCCAGCAGTATGTTGGTGCTGAACTGCCCGTTCACCCTCCCGTCGTTCCAGTCGTACAGCCCGACATACCTGTCCGACAGCACGATGTTGTCATACACTCCGCTCATCGCGTAGAACATCGGGCGGCTGTTTGAGTAGGTGCTTCTGAACCATGCGCCGCTCACCTTGACCGCCGTTCGCAGTGGCGCGATGCGCTGCGAAGTGAACTCGAACTCCACTCCCGTCTTTTTCTGGCTGCTGCCGTTCTCCGCATAGCGGTAGCCTTCGAGTTTCCGTTTCTCCTCATACGGTATTGCGCCGAGATCCGGCTTGCCGGTCAGTGCGCTGCTTACTATCGTGCTTTCGTCATAGTCCTTATAACTGTATGTCCCGTATGTGTTCGAGTATCTGAAGCCGGAGGAGAGGTCTTCGTTGAAGAAGCACACCCAGAGCCTGTTGCCTTTGATTTCGAGGTCGGCTCGTACCTCCCATTTCCTGTTGCGTGCGGGGCCTATCGCGTAGTTTGTAGTTTCCTGCCGGTAGCTCACCACGTTGTAGCGGCTGTATTCCTGTGGTTTCGTCTGGCTGTAGTAGCCGAGTTGTATGATGTCACAGAACGTCGGGTCCGGGTAGAGGTAGTTGATGGTCGGCATCTTTGTTGTCCAACCTATACCGGCGGAGAGAGACAGCTGCGCGGCCTCACGGCTTATGGACGGCAGTGTCCACTGGACGTTCACCCGAGGGTCGAGGTATATCCGCCCATGCATGGCATACCGCTCCGACAGTCCCGGCACGGATGTGGTGCGCAGCCCTATCCTTCCCTCTATCGTGTGGTTGCCCGCGTGGGCAGTGATGTTGTCCTGAGCATAGAATGAGAGGGTGTGCAGAGCCGGTATGGAGTAGTACGTCCGAGGGCGTGTGCCCCATCCGGAGGGGTTGAGCGGCCTCGACAGGTCGTATATCTGTCCCTCACCGAAGTTTTTTGACATATTCCACTCACCGCCGGCTTTCACGTCGTTTCTCACAGCTCCTGTCTCGAAACGGAAGTCGGCCGAAGCCTTGACAAATGCGGTGAAGGGCTTGCCGTCCACCATGTATTCCGCTATGTATTCGTTGAATATGAGGTATGCGTCCCACTCGCCCTCCTCTGTGTTGCCCGGGGCTATGCCGGCGCGCTGCGGGGATATGAGCTTTGTCCGTTCCAGTCGATCCAACTGCTGGCTGACCGAGGCGTTGATGTGCAGCCCCCTGAAGAAGCGGAACTCGGGTGCGCTTATGCTCAGCCCGTTGGTCAGGGCTATGCGCTGGTAGTCCGAGCGGTAGGTGTCGATGTTGCCGTAGTTGATGTCGGGGTCTATCTTGTAGTTGTCGAATGAGCCAGTATATTCCAGAGCGGGAGACCATCGCAGCGTCACGCGGCCCGCCGTCTTGTTCATGGTGTAGCGGGCAGAGAGTGTGGCTCTCTTGTAGTTCTCCAGTCTGTTCCTCGGGTCCGCGTATGCGTTAAGTATCCCCGCATCGACATTTAGCACGTGTCTCTGCGCGGAGTCCAGAGAGAAGCCTTTGCCTACGGAGAACAGCATACTGCGGCTGTCCGCCTTGAACCGTGCGTTGAGCCGTGTCGGTTTACGTATCTTCTTGATGTTGACCACACCGCTTGTCAGGTTGCCATACTCTACAGACGGTATGCCGCGTATGATCTCCACGCTCTCTATGTCGTCGGTGCTGATGCTCCTCATGTCTACGCCCCTATTGGTTATGTCGCGTGCGCCCTCTACGCTGTTAGTGCCGCTCTCCGGCGTGTACTGCATATTCGCGTCGGTGTTGATGGGCGAGCCGTCTACCAAGAAGAGCGTCCCAAGTGAGTTGGTCGCGTAGTCGGCGTTTCGGCTCTCCTGTCCCTGCGCGTCGAGGCTGCCCGTTTCCCTGAGGGTGATGGTGTTGGCAGTCGTGAGGGAGGGGTCTTTCGATATTCCTCCCGGGAGCAGCTCCATCAGGTCGGACAGGCTTGTCGGCTGGAGGTGTTCCATCGCGTCGCGCCCTATGTGTGAGCTTGAGCTTAGCCCACGCGATTCGGACGCGCTCACTACCACGTCGCGGAGCTGCTTCACCGCGCTGTGCAGCTTCACCACCACTCCCGCATCGGCCTCTACACGTATCTCTTCTGTGTGGCTTTTGTACTGTATGTGAGAGACGTATAGCTTGTATACGCCCCGCGCTATCCTTATCTGGGCTTCGCCCTGTGTGTCGCTTATTGTCCCGTATGTCCGCCCTTCGGGGCTCTGCACGTATATTGCCGCATCGGCTACGCCCTCGCCCGTCTCGCTGTCTGTCAGCCTCACGGTTAACTTCGGTGTGGTTTCTCCTGCCCATGCCGTCGATGTGGCGGCAATAAGCAGTGAGAGGATGATGGCGTAAGCACGTTTTTTCATGCCGCAAAAGTAGGAAGCGGCGTTTTTTCGGCAAATACCCAATAGTTGTGAATGTCACGGGCTTTTCCCATTATGTTTAGGTATTTTGTTCGGGCGTTCACGAAATACCTACGAATGGCGATGCCCGTCCTTTCCGTTTTGGCCTAACTTTGCGGCGATTAATAACCCGCGCCTGCTTACCTGTCAGAAGGGGAGCGGGCGCAATAAAAGACAAAATTATGAACAGAAATCGACTTTCTCTTTTGTGCCTACTGCCGTTTCTCTGCGTAGCGGCAGCGGCACAGTACACGTTCTCATGGTACTCGCCCCTTGTCGGCTACAGCGAAAAGGCGCAGTCCACTATCCAGTCAGTGAAAATCAACAGCCGTGGAGATGTCTACACTTTCGCTTTGTTCGGCACTAATGTTGATACTGACGCATACGATGGCACGGGCGAGCCTGTCGCCGACTTCCTCGGCCGCCGCTTCACCGGCGCGCCATATAAGGGCGGCACTTCCTACGGCATGAATATGCTTCTCGTCAAGCATGACCTTGACGGCAACATTATCTGGAGCGTCAACAGCGACATAGGCGATGAGTATATATCAGGTTCCGACTTTGTTCCTACTGCCGACGGGGGCGCGTTCGTTGCCCTCAAGTCGCGGTATACGAACAAAAACCAGTTCGCCGATGACATTATCCTCCGTACGGTCAGCAACGACGGTTCTCTCGATTCGGTTCTCTGGCATTGTTCTTTTTGGTCATATCAGCCGGTATTCATGACGATAGACCCGACGGGCAATGTCTCCCGCATAGTGACCGCCTATGTGGATACCACTGCCATGCCCAGTGCGGGACATTACTCATACGGTACGCCCAACGCTTTCGATCTATATGCAGTGACGGCCGATGACGAGGGCAATTTCTATGTGGCAGGCCGCCTGAAGAAGGAGATGGTGATACAGGGACATACTATCCCCGTCCACAACACGGACGGCTGGGACGGCGACTCGCAGAAGCAGGTGGGCTCTCTCTTTATCCTGAAACTTGACGCTAACCTCGATTATGTGGCGCACCTCACCTCCGGCGGCTCGACGGCCTATGACCAGATAAAGACAGCCGAGTTCCGCGACGGCAAGCTCTATTTCGCCGGGACATACAAGGCTTCCGCCTCTACACCTTTCACCCTCGGGGACAAGAGCTGCACGCCAGTCGGGGGTGAGGTCGGGATTTTCGCCGCGCAGTTGGATAAGGATTTGAACGTCAATTGGCTGACAGGTATTCCCGGTGTTACTGCCAGCGGTAAGAACTCCATACAGCTCGAGTCGATGGACTTCAGTTCGGACGGCTCACGCTTCTATCTCGGAGGCGGTGTGCAGGGCGGCATCATGGTCGGGCAGTCTCAGATAGAGTCCCAGTCATCGGCGTACAACGGCTTCATCGTTGCGGTCAATGCGGTTACGGGCAGTGTCGACGACGGAACAGTATGGCAGAACAGCGGCATCGGCAAGGTCTATGGGGTCATAGCCAACACGGACAGCCTTTATGTCTACGGCTATGACTGGGGGCGCACGACGGGCAAGTGCTATCTGGATTCCTATACCCTTTCCTTTGAGCCAAAGTGCCAGTATCCGCTCATGGATGTCACGGGTATGCCAACTGCTTGGGGCTGTGTTGCCTACGGTGACCGTATCATCGCGGCAAACCGCGCTCCCAAGAATAGCGAGGTTTCTTTTTATGGTACGGATGAGACATATTCTTCGGAATATACGTGGTACGGGCTTCTGGTTTCCTATACCTTTGACGGTTATGCCTTTACGCAGGTCGATGAGCCGGGCGGCACTACGGCTGCCGGCCATGAGGAAACGGGCGGGCCGGTTGTCTACGGGCATGACGGCATTCTTCATGTGGCCGGGGCTGCCGGCAGCGAGGTGGCTGTTTATGACCTTTACGGACGTTGCGTGGTGCGCTTTACGGCACTTTCTGATGACGAGACGCTCACGCTTCAGCGCGGCATATACGTTGTCCGTGCAGGCGCATATGCCGAGAAGGTGATGCTTTGATGAGTAGTTCAGATGTAGTAGTGTAATTGTAGAGGATCTGCGGATTGCAGTGCGCTTCCCCGCCGTGTCTTTACTCTGTGTCGGCTTTATTTGCCGTGGCACGGGGGAGGGATACAGTGCGGGGAGGCGTTTTTTTTGGTTGTGTCGGGGAGGGGCTTCGGGGGGGCTCCCTGAGGACTTCGGCGAGAGTACGTGTTTTTA
>JADIMV010000080.1 GCA_017694515.1 Candidatus Aphodosoma intestinipullorum | reverse complement strand
CTCAGGCAGATAGCCTCGATAGAGCCGCAGGTAACTCCTGAAACCTATGCCCGCAAGGCTGGTCAGGAACAGATAACGGTCTGTGCCGACCTGAAATGCGGGAAAAGCCACCCCGCCGCGATGAAGGAAATCTCCGGCTATGTGGAAACGCATATAATGCCGCATTTGCCCGATGGGGTCAGCATACATTACGGCGGCCTCTCATCCACCAACGAGACCGTCGACCCGGAGATCATGCTGTCGTTCTTTTGTGCCGTGTCGATACTGTTCCTCCTCCTGATGTTCCACTTCAAGAAGCTGTCCATCGCCCTGCTGACATTGGTTCTCAGCACATTGTGCCTCTTCGGCGCATTCTTCGGGCTGTGGCTGTTCAGGCTCGACTTCAGCATTACGGCAGTGTTGGGACTGATAAGTCTGGTAGGCATAATAGTGCGCAACGGTATCATCATGTTCGAGTACGCAGAAGAGCTGCGCTTCGCCAAGGGGTTCGATGTGAGAACAGCCGCCGAAGAGGCAGGCAAGCGGCGTATGCGCCCCATATTCCTCACCTCCTGCACCACGGCTCTCGGCGTACTGCCCATGATTATCAGTGCCGATGCGCTGTGGATGCCGATGGGCGTAGTGATATGCTTCGGCACACTGCTCTCAATCCTGCTGATTGTACTGATTATGCCGATATCCTACTGGCAGATTTTCAAGAACGTAAAAACCAAGGAGGCAAAACATGAATAACAAGACGGCATACGTGATACTCATCTGCCTGACTCTGTTCTGCTGTGCGCAATCGTCTTTCGCAGCAGACACAACAAAGATATACCTGACACTGGAGCAGTGCCGCGAGATGGCATTGGAAAACAACGCCGATATCAAGAATGCGGAACTTGACCTACAGGCGGCAAAGGCTCAGCGTCAGGAGGCTCTGGCAGAATATTTCCCGACAGTTTCGGCCAATGCGTTCGGGTTTCACGCCCTCGACCCCATGATTGAGATAGGGGTAAAGGACATACTCGGCAATACCGCCTTCAGCAACAACCTGAACCACATAGTGGAACAGCTTGCCCCGCAGCTCGGCATAAGCCCGACATACACCACCATGCAGCACGGCTACATGGCCTCCGTCTCGCTCTTGCAGCCGGTCTTCGCTGGAGGGCGCATCGTGAACGGCAACCGCCTCGCCGCACTCGGCGTGGATGCGGCAAGCACAAAGAAGAATATAGTGAGGCGCACGACAACCGAAGAGGTCGAGAAGAACTATTGGCAAATAGTGTCGCTTGAAGAGAAGCTGTCCACGCTCGGTTCACTCTCGGCCATGCTCGACACATTGCAGCGCGATGTGTCGTCGGCCTGCGCTGCCGGACTCGCCACCGAAAGTGACCTATTACAGGTAGAACTGAAACGCAATGAACTGAAATCGGGAAGATTGCAGATAGAAAACGGCATACGCCTCGCCAAGATGAACATGCTCAACTCCATCGGCATGGCGTACACCCCATATCCGCAGGACAACACCGACTCTATCCCGTGCATAGATGACATAGTGCTATCCGACACCATCGGCGGACTCAACCCACCTATGGCATACTATATGGATGAAGCTGATGTCGCTGTAGCGCAGGACGAGACACGCCTGCTCGACCTTTCTGTATCGGCGAAAAAGATTGAGAGGAACATGGTGATTGGCGAAGCTCTGCCCGAAATAGGCATCGGGGCGGCATACGGCTACTCGAATTTTCTCGACAGGGACAATCTCAACGGTGCTGTCTACGTATCCGTCAAAGTACCCATTTCAGACTGGGGAAAGAAAGCGCGGAAAATACAGCGGTATGACAGCCAGATACGCAAGGCCGAAAACGAGAAAGAATACCTATCCTCCCAGATAGAGCTGCAAATCAGGCAGCTTTGGTTCAATCTCGAGACATCGTGGCAGCAATTGCAGGTTTCAAGGGAAAGCATCACGACGGCTGAAGCAAGCGTACGCAAACTGGCAGCCCATTACCGCGCTGGCCTCGTGCCGCTCTCAGAACTGCTTGAGGCGCAGACCCAATTGCAGCAATGTACGGACAACTATACCGACCAGTGTATCGCCTACCGCACAGTACTCCGTGCCTACCTTGACCGCACTGGCGGCGATATGTGACACTACCCTACCCCCTATAATGATATGCCCGGCGGACGACTGTCCGCCGGGCATATCATTATATCCTGTCTCCCCGCCCCACATATCCAAACACGTACTCTCGAGCCATCTTCTCCTAATTCTCACTAAGGATTCGGTTTCCATACTCCCCTATTTAGGGGAGATGCCCGTCAGGGCAGAGGGGTATAGAAAGATGTTCTAACCGCTTCTCCTTTCCGCCATTACGGATGTGACCCATATTTACAGCGAAGACGGCGTAAAGAAAGTCCGTGTGTTTGAAGCCCGAAGCGGAGCGGAGGGCAAGTTGAGGACTTTTAGCCGGCAAGCGTCGTAAATATGTGGGAACGAAGTCTGGCGGCGGCTCTCTTTGGTCACTTTCTCCAGCTGTTGGGAGAAAGTGACTGGGGTATGGTGTAAAGCCCCATGGATCCTCCCCATCCAAACACGTACTCTCGCCCTGCCTCCAAGCCAGCCCCAAGCCGCCTGCTACCCTTCCTCCTCCATAAGTTCACTGATGATGTTCGCCATCTTCTTGTTCCTCAGCTGCCGACAGAACTTCACCTCGTAACCGTCAATCTTCAGCTGCCGGAAGAACAGCTCCGCATTGCTTATCTTCGCGTCCTCCGCCGTCCGCTTGGTCTCGTCGTTCGGCACATCCTTGGTCTCTATGACTATGTTCAACTCCTTACGCCCGTCTGTGCGCCGCACGACATACATGAAGTCCGGACTGTACAGGTCATTGGTGATGTTCGGTATGCGTATGCTCCTTTGAGGTATCTTGCCGTAGGCCACCACATTGTCCACCTCGCTCATTATGTTCTCCCGCTCCAGCGGCGAGTCGTAGACCACCTTGTCGTACAGATACTTCTCCGATGGCTCTGCGCCAAGCACATTCCTGCCTATGGTCCATTGCAGAACCTCCTCTCTCAGTGAACCGTCGGCATTGGTAAAGGCCGTTGTCTTCGACGAATAGTTTGCCTGACGGTATTTCACCACGTTTTGCAGGTTCCGTATCTTCCATCCGTTGAACTTGTCCGTCAGCGCACTCAGCGACGATTCGTTGATGTAGCCCTCCATCGGGTGCGTCCTTGCATACTCGCGTATGGCCGAGTGTAGCACGGTCACCGGTATGCTCGTCTGGCGGCAGGCGCGTTTCAGAAACTCGCCGTAACCCATCTCCTTGCCTGCCAGGATATACTGTTGTCCCGACTGCTCTGTCGCCACCGCCCGCCCGTCGGCTGCCGCCACCTTCTGCCAGCGGCTCTGCAATGTCTGATGGACGAAGACATCGTTCTCTATTATGCCCGGCAGCGCGGCCTCTATCTGCCTGTCTATACCGTTCTGGTAGAATATGATGTATTTGCGGTTGATTTGCGTCCACAGCTCTTTCAGTTCCTCATAGCGGGCCTTGCGTATCCGCACCATATCCTTCTCCCCCTTGTTCCGGTCTTTCACTTTGCCTGTGACATTATTGAACTCAGGATATTCGGCGAACAGGTCAATCACTTTTGTCCGGTTCAGCGTACGGTCCACGTCAAGGACATACCCTTTCCGGTACAGCTCCATGAGCAGTGTCATCTCGTCCGTCCCGCGCAGGGCGGCCACCCTCCGCATATCGTCCGCAGATATGTGCGTGAGGCTGCCCGTCTGCACATCCTCGTTTATCTCCATCACCAGACGGTCTGCGAAATCCCGCTCCGTAAAGTCCACTATATAGTTCAGGTAGAACGTCTCGTCCTTCACACGGTTGCCATACTCGTCTACCGGCAGGCGCAGTCCGCGCCCCACCTCCTGTAGCTTGCTGTTCTCGCTGCCGCTGCTGCGCAATTTGGCAATCGTGAATACGTTCGGGTTGTCCCATCCCTCTTTCAGTGTCCATTTCGAGAAAAGGAAACGGCGCGTGTTGGACTTCCCTTTCTCGTCGGTGAAGGAGAGCAGCTTGGCCTTGTTGCGCAGTATGTCGTCCACTTCGCGTTTCACCGCCTCGTCCGAGTCGCTGTTGTCCTGCGAGAAATAGCCTGCGCGGCAGGCAGCTATGTCCTCGAGGCTTGCCCACAGGTATGCCGCATATTCCGGTGTGTTCTCTTTCTGTAGTTCAGACCTCAGCCGCTCCTCGAGAAGCCTGTCGAACATATCGCGCAGCCACGCGTTGCCGCCCCTGCCGTCACCACGGAAGGAGAAGATGTCGTCAATGAAGAACAGTGCCAGTGTCTTTATTCTCCCTTTCTCCCTGCGGAAATTCTCCCGCTCCGTCTCGAAATGACGCTGTATGGCGAGGCGGAGCATACTCTCCTGATAGGACGATGTGTATATGTCCACATCGAACTCGTCGCCCGTGCGCTTCTCCGTGCCGTTGCTCAGCATGACCGTATCCTTTGTCATGCCCATGATGGTGAGGCCGGACAGCTCCGGGGTGAGGATTGACAGCGAGTCGCCCGCGCTCAGCTGATGGCTTGTCCGTGAGGTGCGGGTGATGTGCTGGAACGTCGCCTTCTTCTCCTCTATCCGCAGCAGCTTGATTTTCTCGTTGAGGCTCGATGCCGGTTCGAAGTGCTCTTTCATCACCCCTTTTATCAGTCCGGATGAGAACGACCGTTGGGCATTGAGGTCATAGAGCAGGTGTTCATAGTCCCTCACCGCCGTTTTCCTCTTGCCTTTGCCCGCTGTGGTCATGGGGAATGTCGCCCCGAAGCGGATGATGCACTGCGGGGCAAGCTCGCTGAGGATGGCCTTGTACGCTTTCTGGTCACGGGCGAAGGTGTGCGGCTCGTCTATGATGACGAACGGACGTGTGGAGCGCAGCGCGTCGAACGGACGGTCATACCCGTTGACTGTCACGTCATAGTCGTTGCGCGTGAGCATCTTGCCCGTGGTGAGCAGTGCGCTGTTCACTACCAGCACATATATCCTGTTCGTGTTCAGTCGTGAACCCTCCACGAAACTGCGCACCACTGACGGGAAATGCTTCCGTCCCTTCTTCTGTTTCTTTATGGTCTCCAGTATGCCCGCGCTTATCTCAGTGTCATAGCCAAGTGTGTTCTTGAAATGCGCCTTGACGTACGTCGCGTTCAGGAATGCGCTCGTACCCTCCTTGATGGCTATGCTCGGCACGGCTATGATGAACTTGTTTATGCCGTACAGCTTGTGCAGTTCGAAAATGGCGTGCGTGTAGACGTATGTCTTCCCCGTGCCGGTCTCCATCTTGATGTCGAGGCACAGTGTGTCGCCCACAGGCTGCTCTTTGCGGTATTTCCCGTCCACGTTCTGCCGCTCGTCACTCTGCACGCCGCGTATGTTGGCCATGAGCCGTGGGGAGCGCAGGTCAACCGACGGGTTGGAATAGAGGTTTGTCTCCCGGTCGATGTCCACCCGACTAAACACCCGGCTGATGGCCTCCACCGCGCACTCCTGATGCGGCAGCCCGCTTTCAAGTTTCAGTTCCATAGCCATTTCAGTAGCGGATATCTATGTTTATGCGGCTGCGGTCTGTGATTGCGCCGAGGTTCTTCCTTATCGCGTCCGTCTGGCTGAAACTGAAGCTGTAGCCGAACATCACCACAGTGTCCGCCGTGAACGAATGGTCTTTGTTGTACGTGTCCACCAGCTCGGTCAGGTCATCGCCCTCCGGGTCAAATCCCGGGTCTATCATATAGAGATGCCTGCCGCAGAGATAGGCCGTATAGTTGCCGAGTCGCACAGGTTCTATCGCAGGGGTCAGCCCATAGCCGTCGCGCACGGCGTATGTCGCCAGCACGGTCTCCCTGCCGAAGGCTTCAAGTATGTCGTCTCCGAACTCCAGTTCCGTGGTGAAACTCTCCAAGCGGTCGAGTGTATTATCGTCCGTCTCGCGCAATATGTAGTGTCTGAAACCATAGTCTATGTCAGCCCCCGTCTCTTCTTTAATCTTGGCCGCCGCACGGCGTATGCGCTCCATGCCTATCTCGTCTATGGTCTTATAACCCTCATGCTCCGCGTCGCTCCCCTCTTTCACGCTCTCCTGCAACTGCACGAGTATGTAGCGCAGTCCGTAGCCGTCATCCTGACTGTTGAGTTCCATCACCGCCTGAGCCGTGGTCGCTGAGCCGGAGAAGAAGTCGAGGACTATCTGCGGCTTGTCCGCATCCTTTGTCACCGACGCGTCTATCAGGTATTTTATCAGATTGACAGGCTTCGGGTAGCCGAACACCTTTGCGTGGAAAAGCTCATCGAAATCTTTCGTGCCATCCTGGCTCATGCCCGCCGTACCGGGGAAATGGGTACTGAGTGTATATTGGCCGAACCGTTCGCCCGCCTTTTTTATGTCGTCCTCTTTCCAGTAGCGCATGACCGGCTTTGATATTCTCAGGAAATCATAATCGCCGGGGAACACTATCCTGTGCTCATCCATATATTGGGCAATCCCGTTTTTTGTGATACGCCACACCGACTGCGGGTTGGCCGAAAACTCCTCTCCGGTTTTCGGATTGACGATTGTGAAATTGCTGTTCGGCCTTTCACGTGCCGTTGTCTGTTTTGTCAGGTCATGCACCCTCCACGGCCGCCCGGGGAAATCCTTCGTCTCATAATACTTTCTCTCTTTGCCGTCAATGCCCGCCATGAATTTATCCGTCCTCGCGTAAGCCATCACCCACTCATAGTCCTGCGACACTCCGAACGGCACATCGGACTTCGCCGTCCTTTTCCGCCACGGGAATGTGGCGACGAAATTCTCCTCGCCGAACACATGGTCGCACAGCAGCTTGAGGTTGGCCTGCTCATTGTCGTCTATGGAGATGAAAATCACCCCGTCGTCCGAGAGCAAGTCTCGCGCATAAATCAGTCTCGGCATCATGAAGGTGAGCCACGCCGAGTGCGAGGCCGCCCCGCGTGTGGTCATGGCGAGTATCCTCTCCGCCTGCTCCGCGCCTACATCCAGACGCTCCTCCAGCTCCTCTGCCGTGAATGTGAACTTGTCGTTATACACGAACCCGTCCGTCCCGGTGTTGTACGGCGGATCTATGTAGATGCACTTCACCTGCCCGGCATACGACTTCACCAAAAGCTTCAGCGCGTCGAGGTTGTCGCCGCTGATATACACATTGCCGCTCTCCGCGTTCTCCTCCCGGCTGTTGTGTTCCGTGTCCGGGACAACCACTGTGGTCGTGTCCATCGCGCTGAGCAGAC
Source organism: Candidatus Aphodosoma intestinipullorum (assembly GCA_017694515.1). Taxonomy (GTDB): domain Bacteria; phylum Bacteroidota; class Bacteroidia; order Bacteroidales; family Paludibacteraceae; genus Aphodosoma; species Aphodosoma intestinipullorum. The sequence continues at coordinate 3,721 of JADIMV010000080.1, read as the reverse complement.
TGGCGTAGTTCTTCCCGAGAAAGTTGAAGCCGCTGCCCTCTTTCACTATATCAACGCTGTCGCTCAGCAGCTCGCCGAATGCGGCCATGTCGAACTTCCCTTCCGCATTGAAGCACTGCGGGAAATCCCTGCGTAGCAGTGCCAGTATCCTGTCAGCTGCCCGCGCCTCATCGTTACTGTTCAATATATCGCGTACCATGATGCTGTTACTATGCTATTATATTATGGTTTCTGACTATCTCGGCTTATGTTCCTTACCGATACATCACCTGCCGTCCGCCATCCCCCCAATCCCCCACGCATCTCCAAACACGTACTCTCAAGCTATCTTCTCCCTATCTTCGGGCAATCCCGTAAAGCTAAAACACGTACCCTCGCCCTATCCTCCCGTCTGCCTCAGCATTTAACCCTCACTTGTAATACTTCCGCTGAAGCTCAATAAACACAGGCTCCGCCTTAACCGAATCGATGAAAGCGTCCACCCTCTCGTCCAGACCCTTATGGCGCGACAATCCCCACGACACATACTGCACATTGCCCAGCGTGGTCTCCACATCCAGCTGCGGATAGAAATATTCCGACACCTCGGCTGTCAGTATGTCGCACGCCGCGTAGTCTATCTGCCCGCGTGCCACCATGGCGTTGAGCATCTCCGCATCGTTCGACGCGTATGTCACTATCTTCAGGTCAAACCCCGTCTCCTCGTTGATGTGGTCCAGCACCATCCTGTACGGCGAACTGGATATGATGAACACCTCCTCACCCTCGATTTCAGGCAGATAGCGCACAGGCTTCGGCCTCCCCTCTGCCTTTCGCCCGCGCTGCACCAGCACGAGCCTGCTCTTCATTATCGGCGCGGAGAGATGCATCTGTGCCTTCGTCTCCGCCGTGACGGGAATGTTCCGCAGCAGCACGTCGTACTTCCCCGAGTTCAGCCCCTCTATACTGGCGTTCAGGTCGGACTCTATGGTGATGTCGAGGCTCAGCCCGTACTGGTCGGCGAACATCTTGATGAGCTCATAGTTGAACCCTGACGGCCGCCCGTCGGTCAGCGTATAGTCGAACGTGCAGTAGTCCGTGACTACATACAGTATCTTCGACTCCTCTATATCTTCCCATCCCCGCTCTGCTCCCGCCATATACCTGTAAACGGAAAACCCGGCAAGCACTATGCAGACGCCGAGGAATGCGAGACCGCGTTTTTTCTTCTTGCCCATAGCGTCACTTCCAGAAATTCCACGACAGCCCGAACTGGAATGTCGCAGGGTTTATCGGGTAGCCCGGCATCGTGAAACTGTTGTTACCTCCGAACAGACCCTTGTTGAAATTATAGTACTGCACATAGAACCTCACCGTCTTCAGATGGAAGTTGATGTAGACGTTCATCTCCGGGTAGTTGCCCACCTTCATCTCGTCCTGGCGGCGGAACTGCCCCAGCGCAGGCTCATACACATTGGCGTAATACGCCGTGTGGTAGCGCACGCTCACCCCTATCTGTGTGGTCAGCACCTTGAAGAACTTGTCCATGAAATAGAAGTTCGAGTAGAGCGCGAAGTCCGGCAGCGGCAGCACGTCCCTGTTGCTCGTGAACTGATAGACGAACTGGTTGTCCAGATGGAACTTCCACAGCTTGAGGTTCACCTTCGCGTCGGCGGCTATCACCTGCAAATTGCCGTCATACTGTGTCGGCATCCCCTGTTGATTGAGGTATGTGAAGTTGGAATGGTTCTCCATGTTGAAGCCTATCGATATGTCCCGCCGTGGCACTGTCAGCCGCGCCCTGAACTGCGTCACCCAGCTGTTCCGCAGGTCATTGTCCCATTGGAAATGGTTGCTCTTGTACATATAGTGCAGATGGTCCGGCGATATGTGCATCAGCGTCGCCCCTCCCGACAGCTCGAACGGCTCTTTCCACAGCTTGAAGTCATACTTAATGTTGCCGTTCACATCGAACTCCCCCGTCTGCGGCCCGACTACATAGACCGAACCGTTGAAGTTGTATTTGATATATTTGCCCTCGTTCTTTGAAATCTCGCCGCCCACTTTCAGGTTGTGCGAATAGGAGTTCTCCGAAAGATATATCGAGTCGAAACCCACGCCGTAGTGCCTTATGTCATACTCGACAAACGCCTTCAGCCCGAACTTCAGCAGCGTGTTGTACTTCTCTTCCAGTGTGACGGCAAACGTGTTTTTCAGTGACCAGTACGATGTTGAGTCCTTCGTATACTCGTCCGAATAATAGTTCGTCGGGTAATACCCCCCTCCGGCCAGCCCCGTTTCGTAGTACACCCTGCGCACATCTTCGAAACTCAGCGTATGGATGAACGACGTGACGGGAATGAACTCCTTGACTACCGAATCGTTGGCCAGCGTCCTCTCCTTCTCTATGCCGAGGCTGTATTTATGATTATAGAAATAGTTGTAGTTGCGGTAGCGCGACTGCGCGTTCTGCATATTCACCGGGATGTTGTTCGCATTGATGCTGCTCCCGCCCGGGTCGAGTATATAATGGTAAGCGTCAGGGCTTATTCCTCCGTTCTCCAGCCACTTGTAGTCATTGAACATGATTGAGGCGTTAAACTCGTATCTCTTGCCCGAATAGGCCGTCCAGAAGCCCCCGTTCAGCATCCGCGTCGCTTGGTTGGCATACTGCCCGCGCCCGTAGATGAAATTGCACAGCCCCCCGACATTGAGGTGCTTGTTCGCGTTCATCGTTATCATGGCTTTCAGGTAATCCTCCTCCCTGTACGACACCGCCGACGTGCGGTAAGTGAAGTTCGACAGCGGCACTTTCGTGTTGTAGTACGTCACGTCCGACGGCTTTATCGTGTACGCGTCGAACGCGTTGGAGAACATAGTGAACGTCTTCAGCGTCCTGTCGAAATATATCTTCGACTCCAGCGGCGAGCCAAGGTTGCCGTTCCACGCGTTCGCTATGCTGTAGCGGTTCACCGGCGTATCGTCCTGATAGCTCACTATCGCCGTGTCGATGGGAATAGTGTCCGCCCTGCCGTAACGCTCGTCGATGTTCCACGTCTTCACGACATTGACCACCGAATCGGGCGACGCCAGCTTCATATTCCCGGCCGCCTCCTGCGCTCCCACCGGCAATGCCGCTATCAGCATCACTATCATGCTAAACAGACTCCTCCTCATATCGGGGGCAAAGATAGTGAAAATCGAGTGCAGTGCAATATGCAAAACGTCAGTTTTGCATTACAATATGCTGTACTGAGGACAGACTTGTGCCTTGGCACAATGGCTGGATACAGTACAGCATATTGTAATGACCGGCCGTCGTCGGGCATATTGCACTACCGAGATGCATCCTATCTTCATGTGCGTCAGCGCATAATGATAGTGAAAAGCATACACCGTGGACAGACTTGTGCCACAGCACAGTAACTGGAGACAGTATCGCATCATGTAATGACCGGTCGCTGTCGGGCATATTGCACTGCCGAGATGCATCCTATATTCATGTGCGTCAGCACATAAAGGTACTGATTTTCTCCGAAACGGCATTACACTAAATATATATAAACGAAAACATTCAACAGAAAGGGATACAGTATCCGGTAAATTCCCCCCGCCCCCCACCCGAAAACCGCTCCATCCTCCCGGACATAACTTCGCCCCCGCATCCCTCTCCCCTCAAACACGTACTCTCGCCCTACCCGTAAGCCATCCTTTCCCCATGAAACACGTACCCTCGCCCTAT
>JADIMV010000011.1 GCA_017694515.1 Candidatus Aphodosoma intestinipullorum | reverse complement strand
GTTTGATATACACCGGGTTATGTGATGGTGAAAATGGCAAACGGAACAGTGTGTTGTTTGTGTGATTGTAGTTTTGGTGAATGAGAAGATACGAAGATATATGTTAAAACGTCAGATCCGGGGGGCGAGGCAAGAAGGGGATGGATAGCGTGAGTGGGTATGAAGGTGGTGAAACCTGCCCGTCATAAACATGGAAATCAGCACAAGGCCTATTGACTGATTGAGGTTAAAATGGGCGGGGCGGCGCGTTTGTGTGCGCCGCCCCGCGAAGATGTGAGCAATGCCGTTTCCCTTTCCGGGTTTATTTGACGGTCATGCCGAGGTTGTAGAAGGCGAATGAGTAGGTGTCTGTCCATTCGTCTATCTGTTTGCTTATTGGCTTGCCCGCGCCGTGTCCGGCCTTGCTGTCGATGCGGATGAGTTTCGGCGCATCGCCAGTGTCGGCGGCCTGGAGTGTGGCGGTATACTTGAATGAGTGCGCGGGTACGACGCGGTCGTCGTGGTCGGCTGTGGTTACAAGTATGGCGGGATAGTCAGTGCCGTCGTTGCGTATGGTGTGTAGCGGGGAGTAGCCGTGGAGGTATGTGAACATCTCAGGGCTGTCATCGGATGTGCCGTAGTCGGAGGCCCAGTTCCATCCGATTGTGAAGCGGTGGTAGCGGAGCATGTCCATCACACCGACGGCTGGGAGCGCTACGGCGAATAGGTCAGGACGCTGGTTGACTACCGCGCCTACGAGCAGTCCGCCGTTTGAGCCGCCCATGATGCATATTTTGTCGGGGTTGGTGTAGCCTTCGTCGATGAGGTATTCGGCTGCGGCGATGAAGTCGTCGAAGACGTTCTGCTTGTTCATCTTAGTGCCGGCGAGATGCCACTCTTCTCCGTATTCGCCTCCTCCGCGAAGGTTGGCGAGGGCGAAGATGCCGCCCTCTTCAAGGAATGGGAGGCGGGAGACGGCGAATGAGGGGGTGAGGCTGATGTTGAAGCCTCCGTAGCCGTAGAGGAGTACGGGTGTGTTTCCGTCAGGGACGAGGCCTTTGCGGTGGACGATGAACATAGGTATGCTGGTGCCGTCCTTGCTGGTGTAGAAGACCTGACGGGTCTCGTAATCGTCAGAGGCGAAGTCGGTCTTTGGTGCAAGGTAGAGAGCGGATGTGTTGCTGTCCATGTCATATTTGTATATGGTGGCCGGCTGGGTGAACGAAGAGAAGGAGTAGAAGACCTCCTTGTCGCCTTTGTTGCCGGAGAATGAGACAGAGCCGAGGGACGGCAGGGTGATTTCTCCGAGGTTCTGCCCGTCGACGGTGTAGAGGTACGCATGGTCGGCGGCATCCTTCATGTAGGTGAGTATCATCTTGTCTCCGGCGAAAGTGACGTTCTCGAGTACGTTGGCGGACTCTGGCACGACTTCTGTCCAATGGGCGAACTGCGGCGCGGAGGCTTTGGCTTTCATTATGCGGTAGCGTGGCGCGCCGTTGTTTGTGATGAAGTAGAGGCAGTCGCCTATGGTTTCGATGTATATGTACTCGTAGCGGTCATCGGATGTTATCTCGGTGTATTCTCCGCCGGGGGTGTTGAGGTCTCGGATGAAGAGGCGGTTGCCTGTGTTATGACCGCTCTCGGAGATGAAGAGGAAACGTCCTTCGGTGTCAATATCGGGGTAGTAGAAGCGTTTCGGGTATTGCTTGTTCTCATAGACGAGCCTGTCAGCGGACTGAGGAGTGCCGATGGCGTGATAATAGACTTTCTGGTATTCGTTGACGTTAGAGAACTCCTTGCCCTCTTCCGGAGCATCGTATGCGCAGTAGAAGAAGCCGTCGCCGCTCCAGACTGCGCCGGAGAGCTTGGCCCAGCGGATGTGATCATCGAGCTGACGGCCGGTTTCGAGGTCAATGACGAACAACTCGAGCCAGTCACTGCCGCTGCGGGATATGCCGTAGGCGAGATAGCGTCCGTCCTTTGAGAAAGATGTGTTGCTTAGCGCGACTGTGCCGTCGTCGGAGAGCGTGTTGGGGTCGAGTACCACTTTCGCCTCACTGTCGAGGGTCTCTTTGACATAGAGTACGCTCTGGTTCTGGAGGCCATCGTTCTTGAAGAAGTAGTAGCGGCCGTGCTTCTTGTCTGGCACTCCTATTTTCTCATAGTTGCTGAGGGCGGTGAAGCGCTGGCGCAGACGGTCGCGGAACGGGATGCGGGAGAGGTAGTCCCCGGTAATTTTATTTTCCGCATCGACCCATGCCTTGACTTCGGCGGTGGTGTCGTTTTCCATCCAGCGGTAGGGGTCTGAGACCTCTGTGCCGAAATAGTTGTCCGTTACATTTTCTGTGCGAGCCTGCGGATAGTCTATCCGAGAGGCTTTCTGTCGGTTGCCACAGGATACGAGAGCGGCAAGCGCAAGGGCTGTGCCTGACATTACGATTAATGATTTTAGATGTTCCATTGTTTTGTTATGAGGTTGCGTTTTGAGTTATTTGCTGAATCCGAAGAGGTCGACTTCGACGATATATTGAGCGACACCCTCGTCTTTGGGTGATTTCATGGCAGACCGGAATTCTTCGAGGTCAAAGTCGATTGTCAAAGTCCTGTTGCCGTCAGGTATGTTGCTGATGTCCCAGTAGTGTACGAGCAGAGGCAGGCCGGGACCCCAGTTGGCGCGGTCGTAGTAGTAAGTTCCGGCCTGTGGGTATGTATCTGCGTTTGAGTAGAAGATATGGCCTTCCGCCCGTTTTTCGCCGTTGATTATGATGTCGTACCAATTTTCGTCAAATTCAGCGGCATTGCGTGTGTAGTAGTTGCTCCGTTCTACGAAAGTACCCTGGTCATGGCCGTGGCCACTGATGCTTACTTTCAAGAGCAGGGACTTCACGTTGTCCGGTATGGTGACGGTGCGCTGTCCGAGGCGTTCCGGATCTTCGATAGAGGCGGAGTCTATGCCGTATGCCCAAGAGCGATAGCCTGTGTTGGTGTTGCGGCTTGAGTCATATATTTTTGCGTGGAACACGTTGGGTCTGGCAATTTCTCCTTCGTAAAAGTCGAATGTGAGTGTGACGGTGTGAGCGCGTTTGTCTGTTGCATCCCATCCCCCGTAGTATATGCGGAATTCTGTCTCACCTGTGAGCATTGGCAGGTATGGGGTGATGTCCATGTAATATTTCTTTTCCCAGTCGGACCCGAAGCTGCCTCCGTATGGGGTGATAGCGCGGGTCAGTTCGTACCATTCGCCGTCGAGTTTGTTTTTCACAAATATCATGGTTGTCATGTCCCATTCCGCCGGACCTTCGTTCCATCCGCCCATACGGTAAGTGAGGATGGCGCGGCGGTAGTTGACTGTGGACTCGGGGAATTGGACTTTTATGAGGGAGTCCTCAGCTTCGCTCCATCCGTAGAAGTGAAGCCTCACGGCATCGGTTGAGGCAGAGAACGCAGGAGAGGACTCAGTTTCGGGGTGAGTGGTGTACCACGCCTTGTAGTCTTTTGATGCAGTGGTTTCTAACTCCTGGCTTTTCTTTGTGTCGTCTTGACATGCGGGCAGGAGGCACAGGATGGCAACGAGGCCAGCCGCCAACGGTTTAAGAGAGGTTTTTCTGTTCATGATTATAGAATTAAGTGTGTACAATGTATTGCAAATGTAGCACAAATAATCCTTAGTCACAAACGAACAATCATGTCTTTAAGTGCGGCGAATGTTTTTCGAGGCGCGTCGCGGAAGAAGTCGAAGTACTGGGAGGTGTTGTCGTGCTCCATGCCCGGGGTATCGCTTATGACGCGCAGACTGAGGAAAGGCGTTTGGCGGAGATAGCATACATGAGCCATGGCGCAGCTTTCCATGTCGACAGCAAGGGCATCAGGGAAACGTAACCTGATGGCATCAAGCTGCGTGGGGTCAGATATAAACTGGTCGCCTGTGCATATAAGTCCAGTGTGCAGGCGTTCTACATTGAGGTTTATGATAGTGTTCAGAAGCGACAGGTCGGCTGGAAAACGAAGCGGCAACCCCTGTACCTGTCCCCATTCACCCTCGCCACACCACACATCGTGGTATGCGCATTCAGTCCCAGCAACCAAATCGCCTTGGCGTATGCCACTGCCTATGCCTCCGGCAACGCCGCTGTTAATCACGCAGTCGGGATGCTCCACCGCTATGAGCGATGCGACACGTACGGCAGCGTTGACCTTGCCTATTCCGCTGCGCATGAGTATGACGCTGCGGCCTCCGATGTCTCCCTTGACGGCGTGTGCTCCGTCTATGTCTACCTCAGTGCGGTTGTCAATGATATGGCTCATGAGGTCAAACTCGCTCTGCATGGCCACGACTACGGCTATCGTCTTAATCATCAGTACCCAAGTATTTTAAGCATAGATTTGTAGGACTGCTCTTTCGAGAAGAGCTTGGTGTAGTATTCTCCGTTTTCATCGAGGTCTATGACCACGAGTTTAGGCCCCGGAATCAGACAGTGCTGTATGCCGCCATATCCGCCGAGGGACTCCTGATATGCACCCATGTGGAAAAAGCCAATGTACTGTTCCTCGCCGTCCTGTATTTTCGGGAGGAATATGGCGTTGGAGTGGGCTTCGGCATTGTAGAAATCTTCCGAGTCACAGGTGAGTCCGCCGAGGTTGACGCGCTCATATTCGGAGTCCCAGTTGTTGATGGCGAGGAATATGTACCGCTGGTTGATGCCCCATGTGTCGGGCAGTGTTGTCATGAAAGAGGAGTCAATCATATCCCATTTCTCACGGTCGTTCTGCTGTTTCTGGTTTACGATTGAGTATAGCATCGCGCCGCTTTCGCCGACAGTGTATGAGCCGAATTCGGTGAATATGGCCGGTTCGGGAACGCCATTTGTCTGGCAGATGTTCTTAATCTGAGCGACAATCTCTTCCGCCATATATTCATAGTCGTATTCGAAATCGAGGTGTGCCTGTATGGGAAAGCCGCCTCCGATGTTCAGAGAATCAAGCTCTGGACATACTTTCTTCAGCTCGCAATAAAGGCTTACGGCTTTTGTGAGTTCGTTCCAATAGTATGAAGTATCACGTATACCTGTGTTGATAAAGAAGTGAAGCATCTTCAGATTTACGTGCGGGTCATTCTGTATGCGGTGCTGATAGTACGGCAATATGTCGTTGTACCTAATGCCGAGACGCGATGTGTAGAAGTCGAATTTAGGTTCTTCCTCTGCGGCTATACGTATGCCTATATTTAGTTTCATGTCCGGAGCAAGGCTGAACTGGTCGAGTTCAAACTTGTTGTCGAGTATGGGTATGACGTTGGTAAAGCCGCGTTTGATAAGGTTCTGTATGTTCTCTATGTACTGCGGACGCTTGAAGCCGTTACACAATATATATGTGTCAGGCTTGAGGTTGCCGTTCTCGTATAGGGATTCGAGTATGTTGATGTCAAATGCCGAGGATGTCTCTATGTTTACATTGTTTTTCAGCACTTCCTCCATGACGAACGAGAAGTGCGAGCTTTTTGTGCAGTAGCAGTAATTGTAGTCTGCGTTATAGTCTACTTTGGCCATTGCGACATTGAACATACGGCGCGCCTTCTGTATGTTGGCACTTATCTTTGGCAAGTAGCTTATCCTGAGCGGTGTACCGTATTGCTTTATCACGTCCATGAGCGGTATGCCGTACCATTCGAGGTTGCCTTCATTGATGGTGAACTCGTCATTGGGAAACTCAAATGACTGCTGTATTAAATCAATGTACTTGTTTTTCATTGTCTGCTGTTTTGCAATCCGAGTAGGTTACTTTGCGGCTGTTGTTGAAATGTAACCTGATCGGATTTGATTTATTGTTGGTTTAACCGTAAAAACGGGCTGCAAAATTACATAAAATATCATTTGCGGGAGAAGTTTTTGCCGTTATTTGTGACGAATGCGGATCTATTTTCTATGCGACAGTCTATTTCGCTGCCGGAATTCGAGTGAAATACTTCAAGCTTTTCATGGCAAAGCAATGAAGATGGAACTGTGTGCAACATGATACGCGTTGTTTCATCGGCTATTTCACAGGATGGCGACAACAATAGCGTGTACCTGCATGAGCTGACCTAAGTGTGCGGTGAGAATGTGCATACGAGTCGGGTGAAGCGTGTCCAACTTAGAAAAACGCAGTCTGACAAGAGAAAATGAGTGTGTCGCATGTAATCAGAGATGGCATGAACGAGAAAAAGACGGATAATAACGATATTAATGCTTAAACCGGGAGATGAAGTGCAGTATATATATGCCGCTGAATAATAGTTGATTGTGTAAAAATAGCGCTGTGTGTGCGATGCCTGATTGTGTCGTATAACAATGCTGCATAACATGGGACGATTTTTTGGTTTTCGGTTTTATATCCTTATATTGCGCTGACTAAACCTGCACACGTTGATGTGCCTGTGCGCATATATCAATGTGTCATGGCTATGTTTTCTAACATCTTAAATTTATATCACTATGAAAGTTTATCAGACTAACGAAATCAAGAACATCTCCCTCATGGGAAGTTCAGGCTCGGGAAAAACCACCCTCATAGAGGCAATGCTCTACGAGAGTGGTTTCATAAAACGGCGCGGGAGCGTTGAGCAGAAGAACACGGTGTCGGACTATTTTCCAGTGGAGATGGAGTACGGCTATTCTGTTTTCCCGACAGTGGTCAATGTGGAGTGGCTTGGAAAGAAGCTGAACATCATAGACTGTCCGGGAGCGGACGATTTCATAGGCGGGACGATAACCTCGCTGTCGGTCACAGATCAGGCATTGATACTGGTCAATACGCAATATGGTGTCGAGGTCGGGACGCAGAACCATTTCCGCTATACGGAGCAGATGCGTAAGCCTGTGATTTTCCTCATGAACCAGCTCGATACGGAAAAGTCGGATTTCGACAGGGCAGTTGAGCAGTTGAGGGAGAGTTTCGGCCCGAAGGTGACACTGGTGCAGTATCCCGTGAATTGCGGGCCTGAGTTCAATGCGGTCATAGATGTGCTTCTGATGAAGCAGTACAAGTGGAAACCGGAGGGAGGCGTCCCGGAGATAAGCGAGATACCGGCGGAGCATATGGAGAAGGCGAAAGAGCTGCACAATGCGCTTGTCGAGGCGGCGGCGGAGAATGATGAAGGCTTGATGGACAAGTATTTCGAGCAGGGGTCGCTGACGGAGGACGAGATGAGAACCGGCATAAGGAAAGGTCTTGTGGGCAGGGATATATTCCCTGTGTTCTGCGTGTGTGCGGGACGGTCGATGGGCGTGCGCCGTCTGATGGAGTTTCTCGGGAACGTGGTGCCGTTTGTGGATGATATGCCTAACCCTGTCACGGAGAAGGGCAAGGAGGTCAAGCCTGATGCAGGAGGGCCGACATCGCTGTTTGTCTTCAAGACGAGCGTCGAGCCGCATATTGGTGAGGTGGTCTATTTCAAGGTTATGTCAGGCACTGTGCATGAGGGTGATGACCTTGTGAATATGTCACGTAACGATGGTAAGGAGCGTATGTCGCAGCTGTTCTGCGTGGCGGGTGCGAACCGGACTAAGGTGGATGCTCTCGAGGCGGGCGATATTGGCGCGACTGTGAAACTGAAAGATACGCGCACGGGCAACACTCTCGACGCAAAAGGATGCGACTATGTGTTCCCGGCAATCAAATATCCCGACCCGAAGTACCGGAGGGCTATCAAGGCAGCGAACAAGGGCGAGGACGAGAAACTCGGCGAGATATTGACACGGATGCACGAGGAAGACCCGACGTGGGTCATCGAGCAGTCGAAAGAGCTGAGGCAGACGATAGTACACGGTCAGGGAGAGTTCCACCTGCGGACGCTGAAGTGGAGGATAGAGAATAATGATAAGATGCCGATAGAGTACAGTGAGCCGAAGATACCGTACCGCGAGACAATCACGAAGGCGGCGCGGGCGGATTACCGTCACAAGAAGCAGTCGGGCGGTGCGGGTCAGTTCGGCGAGGTACACCTTATCGTAGAGCCATATACGGAGGGGATGCCGATGCCCGAGACATACAGGTTCGGCAATCAGGAGTATAAGATTTCGGTGCGCGACACGCAGGAGATAGATCTCGACTGGGGAGGCAAACTGGTGTTTGTGAACTCGATAGTGGGCGGCGCGATAGATGCGCGTTTTCTTCCGGCGATACTGAAAGGTGTGATGGACCGTATGGAGCAAGGGCCACTGACGGGGTCGTATGCAAGGGATGTGCGTGTCATAGTTTATGACGGCAAGATGCACCCGGTAGATTCGAACGAGATATCGTTCCGTCTGGCGGGTAGGAACGCTTTCTCTCAGGCGTTTAAGGAGGCCGCACCGAAGGTGCTTGAGCCTGTGTATGATGTGACTGTGCTTGTGCCGTCGGAGAGGATGGGCGATGTGATGGGTGACCTTCAGACGCGCCGGGCCATTATCATGGGCATGGAGAGCGAGAGAGGCTTCGAGAAGATCTCGGCGAAAGTGCCGCTGAAAGAACTGTCGAATTATTCGACAGCACTCAGTTCACTGAGTGGAGGACGCGCATCGTTCACCATGGGGTTCGCTTCGTATGAGCTTTGTCCGGCTGATGTTCAGGATAAGCTGCTCAAGGAGTATGAGGCGACGAAGGATGAGAATGAATAGGCTCTTCTTCATAGGTTTGAGTTGACTTTCAAATTGGCTGCCGGGGCTGTGAAGTCCCGGCAGTTTTTTTGTTGTGCCGTTTGGGAAGAGGAGTCGGGAAGTAGTGGAGTGATGCGGAGAGCGCGGCATG
>JADIMV010000079.1 GCA_017694515.1 Candidatus Aphodosoma intestinipullorum | reverse complement strand
ACGGCTGTAAAACACACGGCGGGCAGAAGACAAACGCTCTTCTGCCCGCCGTGTGTTTATTGGGTGTGTAGTCAGCGCCTTACATCCTTTCGGGCATTTCGATTCCGAGGAGGTTCATGCCGGAGGTGATGACGCGGCCTACGTTGCGGGAGATGAGGAGGCGTAGGTTCTTCACGTCGCGGTTTTCCTCTTTGAGGATGGGCGTGGCCTGATAGTACTGGTTGTACTCCTTGACAAGGTCGTAGACGTAGTTGGCTATCAGCGCGGGGCTATACTCGTCGCCTGCCTGACGAACGATGTCGGGGAATTTGGCGACGGCCTGTATCAGCGAGCGTTCCTTGTCGGTCATCTCCACTGTCTCGCCGGCGGGGGATATGGTGAAGCCCTCGTCGGCGGCGCGGCGCATGATGGAGTTGATGCGGGCGTTGGTGTACTGGATGAACGGGCCGGTGTTGCCGTTGAAGTCGCTGGACTCTTTGGGGTTGAAGGTCATGTTCTTCTTAGGGTCTACCTTGAGGATGAAGTATTTGAGCGCACCGAGACCTACCATGCGCGAGATTTCGCGCACCTCACCGTCGGAGCATCCGCCGAGTTTCCCAAGCTCCATAGACATATCATAGGCGGTTTGTTCCATCTCGTCCATGAGGTCATCGGCATCGACAACTGTGCCCTCGCGGCTCTTCATCTTGCCCTCGGGGAGCTCCACCATGCCGTAGGAGAAGTGGACAAGCTCCTTGCCCCACTTGAAGCCGAGGCGGTCGAGGAGAATGGAGAGAACCTGAAAGTGGTAGTTCTGCTCATTGCCCACGACGTAGACCATCTTGTCGATGGGGTAGTCCTGATAGCGGATTTTGGCAGTGCCGATGTCCTGTGTCATGTAGACCGAAGTGCCGTCGGAGCGGAGGAGGAGCTTCTCGTCGAGACCGTCCTGCGTGAGGTCGGCCCAGACGGAGTTGTCCGGGCGGCGGTAGAATACGCCCTTGCGGAGACCTTCCTCAACTTTCTCCTTGCCTTCGAGGTATGTCTGTGACTCGTAGTATATCTTGTCGAACGAGACACCGAGGCGGCGGTAGGTCTCATCGAACCCGGCATAGACCCATGAGTTCATAGTCTGCCATAGGGCGCGCACATCAGGGTCGCCCAGTTCCCAGCGGCGTAGCATCTCCTGCGCCTCGAGCATGAGCGGGGCACGCTTCTTCGCCTCCTCCTCAGTCATGCCATCGGCCATGAGCCGCTTTATCTCCTCCTTATAGTGTTTGTCGAACTCAACGTAGTACTTGCCCACGAGGTGGTCGCCCTTCATGCCCGAGGACTCGGGTGTCTCTCCGCCGCCGTATTTCTGCCATGCGAGCATCGACTTGCAGATGTGTATGCCACGGTCGTTGACTATGTTGGTCTTGACGACGCGCCATCCGTTGGCCTCCTGTATGCGGGATATGGAGTAGCCGAGGAGGTTGTTCCGTATGTGGCCGAGGTGCAGGGGCTTGTTGGTGTTCGGCGAGGAGTATTCTATCATCATCAGCGGTGCATCGGGCGCGGGGGCTTTAAGACCGAAACGCGGTGCGGCATCGATGGCGTTGAGCGTGCCAATCCATTGGCTGCCGTTGATAGAGAGGTTGAGGAAACCCTTGATAGTGTTGAACTTCGCCACGCACGGCTCATGCTCCACGAGGTATCGGCCTATGGCTTCGCCTACCTGTTCGGGGCTGCGGCGTGCCGCCTTGACGAAGGGGAACGTCACCACGGTGATGTCACCCTCGAACTCCTTCTTTGTCTTCTGTATCTGTATCTGTGCGGCTGTGGCCTCTATGCCGAACAGCTCTTTCACTGCGGCGATGACAGCCGCGATTATCTTTTCTTCCATCAGAGTAAATTTATCAGCGTTAATATGGTAAGTAGCAATTCAAAATTAAATGCTACTTGTATATTCGGAATACCAAAATGAAACAATAATAATAAAAGCTTTGTATCTCTTGCGTCTCTTTTGCGCTCTTTTTCTGCCGTTTAACGGTCACATAGCTCACTATGCTCCCGTTCTCACGGCAGGAAAATAGCTGCAAAATAGTCCACAATAGATATACAATTAATTTTGAACTGCTACTTACACAGGCCAAAAGCCTCTTTTATACGGTCTACGTAGTCAAGCTTTTCCCACGTGAAGAGTTCAACCTCGACGGTCTTTTCCGGTTCGTAGCGCGAGGAGAAGACCTTGCGCACGGTCACGGGGCGGTGACCCATGTGGCCGTATGCGGCAGTCTCGGAATATATCGGGTTGCGCAGCTTGAGGCGCGTCTCAATGGCGTGGGGGCGCATATCGAACAGCTCCCTGACCACGCCGGCAATCTCAGCATCGGTCCTGGCGACGTGCGACTTTCCGTATGTATTGATGTAGAGGCTGACCGGCTCGGCGACTCCTATGGCGTAGGCCACCTGAACCAGCACCTCATCGGCCACTCCGGCGGCCACGAGGTTCTTGGCTATGTGGCGTGCGGCATAGGCTGCGGAGCGGTCCACTTTCGAGGGGTCTTTGCCGGAAAACGCGCCTCCGCCATGTGCGCCCTTGCCTCCGTAGGTATCGACAATAATTTTGCGGCCAGTGAGGCCGGTGTCGCCATGCGGCCCGCCGATGACGAACTTGCCAGTGGGGTTCACATGAAGTATCAGACGGTCGTCGAGGTAGGCGGCCACGTAGGGGTACTTCTGCACGACACGGGGCAGGAGGATGCGGCGCACGTCGTCGCGTATCCTGTCCAGCATGGCGCGGTCGGCATCGTCCTGAGTCATGCCGCCAGTGGGGGTGATGAACTCGTCGTGCTGCGTGGATATGACTATGGTGTGTATGCGTCGTGGATAGCCGTTGTCGTCGTACTCCATAGTCACCTGACTTTTCGAGTCGGGGCGGAGGTAGGTCATCTCCCTGCCCTCGCGGCGTATGGCGGCAAGTTCAGAGAGAAGCGCGTGGGAGAGGTCGAGCGAGAGCGGCATATAGTTTGCGGTCTCGTTTGTGGCGTAGCCGAACATCATGCCCTGGTCGCCCGCGCCCTGCTCCATCGGGTTTTCGCGGTCCACGCCACGGTTTATGTCATCGGACTGTTCGTGGATGGCGGAAAATATGCCGCAGGAATTGCCGTCGAACATATATTCGCTCTTGGTGTAGCCAATGCGGTTGATGACGCGGCGGCAGACCTCCTGCACATCGACGTATGCCTGGCTTTTGACCTCTCCGCCGAGGACTACCTGTCCAGTGGTCACGAATGTCTCGCACGCGACTTTTGACTGCGGGTCGAAGGCGAGGAACTCGTCGAGTATGGCGTCGGAAATCTGATCCGCCACTTTGTCCGGATGTCCTTCGGACACAGATTCTGAAGTGAATAGATAGCTCATGGTGCTGTAATGCTGTTTTTTCCGGCAGCGGCGTACGGGCAATATGCTGTGCGTCTGCTGCCTTGTGTTTATGAATGTTATCAGTGTTGAGCGGGACAGAATCCGGTCGGCTCCAACGGCGAGAAAAACAGCGGAAAAGAGAATGCGGCGGAAAGCGTCACTCCATTTTAGCATTTTTTTCTGTGGTTGCAAGCAGTCAAATCTGTCCACAATCAATGGTGCAAAGGTAGACATTTTCGATGGAGTGGCAAAGCGCGGCTTCTGTTTTTGTATTTTTTACCGTAGCGGGAGGAAAAAGGTGCGCTGTTATGATGTTAGTAAGAATATTTTGTTTAAATTTGCCATGGATATTGCCGGGACGCAGGCCGGGACAGAGAAAGTCGCCAGACAGGGGATGGGGAAAATGGGGAGCGAGGGTGGCAGTCCTGATGGTGCGCGGGAGTGGGTAGCCTGAGGGTGGCTTGAGCCCTGCTGGAGGTTGGCGGGGAATTTGAGCGGATGACCAGTGAGAAAGTGGTGGAGATGGGGAGCGGGAGTGTAGGAGAGTGTAGGATTGGGAAAGGAAGTAAGTTTAACCTTAAATATTCATATTATGAAACGAACGATGTATGCAGTTGCCGCGTGTGCGGCGGTGATTATGTTTGTGATGACGGGGTGCGAGCCAGAGGAGGCGAAGATATTGACTCCAACGGATGTTATTGAGGCGTATCTGCCATATCAGAATGGCGATAATGTGACATACCGTTCTGATAGTGGCGATGAGGTTGTTATGACTGTAATTAGAGCAGATGTGAGTAATGAGGCGGGTGAGGAGTGGATTGAGAAGACGGTGATGATGGCCAGTGCTGATTCTGCTATGCTGTTGCAGGTTATGGCTGGGGCAGACAGTACGGTCATGTCAATGATGGCAATGTCTGAACATTGGTTGGGGCAACGCGAGGAGAGCGATATGCGTGCTGGAGAGTATTATGTAGACCAGATAGACTTTAAAATGCTTACGAGCATACAGGGAGAGCATCTGATTGTTTCTAATGAGGGTTATGGAGTATATTACAATAATGATAGCGGGGAGAGCAGTCGGAGTGATGATGGTTATTGTGTGATTGGACGCTGGAGGGGCTTTGTGGAGTTTACTACGTATGGCGAGGTGTGGCAGCTTGTGGAGTGAGAGAGCAGGGGTGAAGAATTGATGACCACATAACTAATGACAGTTATGAAAAAGAGTGCTTTAATATTGGCTCTGCCGCTGCTGTTGGCGGGGTGCGAGGGCGGAGGAAATGGGCCTCTGCCGGAGTTCCCGAGTGAGTTTTACGGTTACGCCATGACGAGCTGGATGTACTATTTCGCGACGACGGACAATGAGAGCATACAGTTTGAGAGGGACTACAGCCGGGATTATGAGGAGGCGATAATAGCCGACGGGGAGATATTGCCAGCGGCGGATGAGGTGGTGGCGTACAAGGAGAATGAGGTCTACGGGGGAGGGAATGACGCTGTGCTGACATACAAGATGGAGGCACGGGGGCGTAAGACGATGACATTCATAGTGGAATGCGATGCCGCAGAGGGAAAGAAAATGAAAGATTTCAGGGCGGAGGCGAGGCTGACGGCGGAGACATACGAGGAGTTTGCGGCATTGCTTGCGGAACGGATAGAGCTGAAAGACCCGGACAGGCCGGAGGTGAGTGTGGTTTTAAGAAAAGGCCATGGAATAGTGGAGGTAGATTTCGGCGAGTATGCAATATGGAGAGACAGGCTGTGAAGATATTGTCATATTGTAGTAACTTAAATTTGATGGCTTATGAAACACTATTTATGTATTGCCGTATTGTGCGCGGCGATGGTCTGTGTGCTGGCGGGGTGCGAGCCGAGAGAGGTCAGGCTGACCCCGGCGGAAGTGATAGAGAGGTATTTCCCGTATGAGGAGGGGGACGAGGTGACGTTCCGTTCGGAGAGCGGGAAAGTGATGACCATGAGGGCGATGAGGCCGGAGAAAGAGTATAATTACGCCGATACGGTGTTTGAGATGACAACGGCACTTGTGTATGAATCTCGGAATGGGCAAGGAGAGGATGAAGAAGCGTATGCCTTTGTACAGGTTGATGCGAGGATAGACCGTGACGATGTGATGTTTGAAGTGATGTATGAGGATGAGCGTCAGGGGTGTATGTATGACTATTGGCTTGAACTGGAGGAGGGGGAAGATGTGTATGATGTGGTGAACAGTCTGGGCAGTGTCCTGACCTCGCATTATGGTATGGCGGAGTTCTACGGGGAAGGTGAAGGAGAAGAGTACGGAGGAAGGGAGTATGTGTCGTGTACGTTCGATATTTGGAACGGGATAGTGGAGTTCGAGACATACGATGAGGTTTGGGAGAAGGAGCATCAGGCATATTTGCCGGATTAGTGGCGGCGGTGTCTGAAGAAAGCGCGGGGCGCGGGAAGTAACATTCCCGCGCCCTGTATTGTATTTTGTGGGTGTCAGTCTTTTGGCTTTGTTGCTGACTGGCTGTATGACTGTTGAGCTTCGAACAGTGTCTGTTGCTGAGGCCGGTCTCTTTCGGAGGAGATATATACTGTATGGTTGTTTCCGTTGGCGGCATTGCCGGGGGCAGCGTCCAACTGTCCGCAGTCATTCAGTTTCCCGTCGGCTCGGTCTAACATCTCAATCTGGTTCATGAGCCGTATGAGAGAACGGCCTATTGCCCAAGCCATGCTGACAGGTACGGCATTGCCTATCTGCCGGTACTGTGAGCTTACAGTACCCGCAAATTGCCATTCATCGGGGAATGTCTGTATGCGGGCATATTCGCGGATGGAGAGCGGGCGTGTCTCTGTGGGGTGACAACGCTCCGTCTGCTTCTGCGCCGGGGCGCAAGTCAGGGTCAGGGACGGTTCGTCCAATGATAGGCGGCGGGCCATGCCGGTCTTCCCACCTCCAAGCCAGAAACTTGCACCCATGTATTCTTTCTGAAGGTCTTCAGGCAGGTCACGCCAGTCACCACCTTCCGGTATCAGGGACATTATCCGCTGTTTCTTTTCCGGATATTTCTGACAAGGGGAGTCCGGGACATCGGTATCGTACAGCTCTCCTGCGAAAAAGGCATCGCGCAGTGTCATGATGCGCCTGTATGGGGAGGGCCATGTGAACTGTATGCGGTGTGCGTAATCGTTACGTACGGCGATGAGTATCAGCCTTTCACGTTTCTGCGGAACGCGATAGAGTATGGCTTTAAGCACCCGAGGCTCAATTAGGGTGTAGCCCAATTCATCTATTACTTTCCTAATAGTCTCAAGGGTACGGCCTTTGTCGTGCGCTGCCAGCCCACGGACATTTTCACCCATGAACACTTTCGGGCGGATTTCTTTTATCGCACGTGCCATCTGGAAGAAGAGAGTGCCGCGTGTGTCGTTAAATCCTTCGCCTTTACCGGCGTATGAAAATGCCTGACAGGGAAATCCGCCACTTATAAAGTCCACTTTCCCATGCAAGGGCGTGAAGTCTATGTCGGCCACGTCTCCTTCAACCACATTCCACTGCGGGCGGTTCAACCGTAGTGTCCGACAGGCGTCGGCATCGAACTCATTGAGCATCACATGGCAGAACCCGGCCTTTTCCATGCCTAAGGCCAAGCCTCCTGCTCCGGCAAACAGTTCTATTGAGCGGAAGACACGTAGGGGGAGCGTCTGCATCTCTTCATCCCAACGGGAATCTGCCATCGCTTTGATTTCCGGGACGTGCATCAAGTTTTTTATGTGGAAGAACTTTTTGCCTGATGCGTCTTTTTCCGGGACAAAAGTACCGTTGGCCTCCCATTTTCCGATGGTGGCTTTAGATACTCCCATGATGTTAGCGAAGTTGTCGGCGGATATGATGTCAGAATCTGTCAAATCCATCGTAGGTCTTGAATGCTAAAAGGTAGAGGCTTCTCAGTATGTCCGGCGAGATTTGCCTCAGGTCTTCGAATACTGAGTTAGAGCCAAGGTTAATCGTTATATCGGACAATACATCGTCAAGAATGGTAGGCAGGGCGCGGCACAGTTTGCTGAAAGCAGTTTCATCATTGAACACAATGCCATAGAATTTGTCGATGCTGACACGGCGTATGCGGTCGTGCGCGTATTGCCGCCCGTCAATCTGTATGTCCCATTTGATGTTCTGAGACTTCCGTGCTATCACCTCCACAAGCATACAAACGCTCTGGTCATCTTCGAGGATGGTACGTTGCATTTTGATGTATGTCTTTTGCGAGGAGGCTGAGTTCATGGTGTTGTGCTTGTTTTTCAGCTCTGCGTATATGTGTAGGGAGGGGTTCTGTATGTCATAGCCAGTCACGCCGTTGGCCGGAACTTCCCAGCCGTTGCCGGCATATTTGAAGAGGTTCTGATGAAAATAGCCTATTGCATTGTTGTTGCTCTTGTCTATCTGACGCAAACATTCGTTGTCTATGACGGTCTCGATGGGACGCTGATACACTTTAGAGTCGAAGGTCAACTTGATGGGGTCAACGATGTTCCGATTGAATTCGCCGAGGCTGATAGCTGTGCGATATGTCATTACAGTATCTTTGACATGTTGCCGAATGTCGTTGTCACTGATGAAGCCTAAATTGTATTCTCTGTCCATGACTATGTTAATCTTCTTTGTTGATGAGTCCTACCTTAAAATGTCGTGGTTCGTATGACTGTTAGCATAAGATTATTTCTTGTCATTCTTGACGAAGAGCCACAGGAGGCCGGAGAGGGCGAGGCAGAGGGCACAGATGAGGAAGATGACGGACTTGTCCTGCGCGGCGGAGACGACTTCGCCCATCTTGAACGAGGCGACGAGCTGCGGGAGGACGACGGAGAGGTTGAATATGCCCATGTAAAGTCCCATCTTGCTCTGGTCTACGCGTTCGCTCATGATGGCGAAGGGCAGCGAGACGAGCGAGGCCCAGCCTATGCCGACGACGGCAAGGGCGATGAAGAAGGCTATGATGTTAGAGCCGAAGAGGTATATGGCGGCATAGCCTGCGGCCATGAGGAGTATCGCTCCGGTGTGGGTCGGGGTCATGCCGCGCCGTTTGGCTATCTCGTTGAGCACTAGGACGGGGAGCAGTGCGCCTACGAGGTCGCGGACAAGGAATGCCCATGAGTTGACGCTCTGCATGGATTCGGGGGTGAGGCCGGTGATGACTGTGGAGACGTAGAAGAACATATAGATGTTCATGGTCTGCACGCCCCACCATGTGAACGAGTGGGCGAGGAGTATCTTCTGGAACTCGTGGGTGTTCTCCTTCTCGCGGGAGACGTTGGCCAGCACGGCCATGATGCAGAGGAGCTCTATGATGACGCAGACGAGTTCTACCGTGCTGAGATGGAACGCTCCGAAGAGGCTGATGGAGGATGTGTCCTCGAGGCCGAAGAGCTTGGCTATGATGACATATATGCCGTAGACGAGGAAGCCGTAGAGCGGGAGGAGCGAGACGACGATGTCCTTTACGGAGGTTTTTCCCTTTGCTCCTGCGCTGCTCTCCTTTTCAAGGTGGCGCGGCTCTTCGATGAATATCATGGGCAGGATGGTGAAGAGCAGGGCTATCACTACGCCGACGTATATCAGTGTCTCGTTGCCCCAGATTACGGCTATGAGGTAGGCGAGCACGCCGAATGTGCCGGAGACGGTCTGCATCCATGTGTAGCCTTTGGAACGCTGGCTGCGGTCTGTGCAGTCGGCTATGATGGAGCGGGTGGGGTTGAAGCTTACGTTTATGGAGAGGTCGAGCGTGAGGGCTACGACTACGGCGAGGGCAAGCAGTCCGTCGGGGCCGCCGTCGGTGAATACGCGCTGCAATATGCCAAGGTTTGGCAGGGCGAGGAGCATCAGGCCGGTGAGCAGTCCGCCGAGGAGTATCCACGGGCGACGGCGGCCTCCGAGAAACCAGATGTTGTCCGAGAGTACGCCTACGATGGGCTGCGCCACGATGCCGGCTATGGGGCCTGCTGCCCAGACTATGCCTATCTCGTGGATGTCGAGGCCGTATTTCGTGGAGAGTATCCAGCTGAGGGCTGATATCTGCACGGAGAGGGCGAAGCCCATTGCCGTGGCGGGGAGGGAGAGCAGCGCGAAGAAGCCGTTGCTCATGCGTTTCTGTATGTCAAGCATGACGTGTGTTGTTTGTCTTTACCGCGTTTATATCGGTGCAAAATTACATATTTTCCGTGAAATCGGGGGCTGTTTTGGGGCGAGAGAATCGGGAGGCGCTTCGGAGAGTCTTCGGAGGCGCTTCGGCGAGAGTACGTGTTTTTAACTTTAATTTACAT
>JADIMV010000078.1 GCA_017694515.1 Candidatus Aphodosoma intestinipullorum | reverse complement strand
ATCATGAACATCTGTTCGGCCCTCACGGCTTACTGCTTCTTCGACAACAAGCCGCAGGCGTTGCCGGTCCAATTCGAGAGCAGCACGCAATTTGCCATGTTTTAAGCGGCCGTTATCCCGAACTCGCGTATTTCTGACACGTGCCGCACTGTCGGTCGCGGTTTTTCGCTGCGCAGCGTGGGAATATGCCGATGGCTGGGTCGTCGGACAATTCAGATGAAAACAGTCATGGTGTGCATCCATTCCTGTTGTGTATTATATATGTCGGGCTTTCAACAACCACTCCCGTTGGTAGAATGTCGGGGCGTTTAACCTTTTGATATACAGTGTGTACGGCTATCCTTTAGCTATCTCCCCGCTACCCCTCAGCCATCCTCTCCTTAGCGATACGCACTTC
This sequence comes from Candidatus Aphodosoma intestinipullorum, assembly GCA_017694515.1. Lineage (GTDB taxonomy): Bacteria > Bacteroidota > Bacteroidia > Bacteroidales > Paludibacteraceae > Aphodosoma > Aphodosoma intestinipullorum. The sequence goes on along the minus strand of JADIMV010000078.1, from coordinate 12,382 downwards.
TTGCGTCAGATTCGTCCTAAAATGTTCAAATCGTAAACCCCATTGTCATGATGTGTGTTTCGACTATCCTATGACAGCGGCAGTCAGCAGCTGGCCAGCACATATATGAGCAGTGCCAGTATCAGTGCGCAGATGACGCAGGCGAGACGCGAGATATGCTTCGGGCGTGGCTTCAGTGGCGCGTCGCGGCGGATTGTGAGGTAGTCGCGGAAAATGATGAACACGGCCGTGACTATGGCGATGACGGCTACTATGTCTTCAGGCATGGCGAATCGCCTTATCTTGAATATGCCTATTATGGCCCAGTGGAACATCATCATGAGAATGAAGATACTGGGACGCGGAGAGAATGCGAGTATTACGCCGACTGTGAAGACGGCCAGTCCGCACGGCATGATGGGCGTGACTGTCTGCGGAAATGCCATGCCGCGTGCGAGCGATATCAGCGGATAGGTGAGCGGGACGGCCATGATGATGGGGGCGATGGTGCGGTGTCTCCTCACAGGCGCGAGTTCCGGGCCTTTTTTGAGAGCCCCGTAGAGCCATATCCCGCCGACGATGAGCCAGAATACTCCGAGCGCGGTGTTGTATTCGCGCGGGCTGCAGTAGATGAAGTAATATGCTGTCGCTGTCCAGAAGCTCAAGGCTGCGAGGAGCAGTCTCATGCACCGCTGCGCTGCCGCGGTGGGACGGCGGTAGAGGGCTGCGACTGCCGCTGCGGCCAGAAGAGTGGCTACGGCCTGTATGTGCCATGTGTGGGAGTTGTATTCGCTTATTGTCTGCCAGAACGTTTCCATCGTCTCATTTCCTGTTTCGTGGTTTTTCCCGTGTCATCGAATAGGCTCTCTCCTTGAAGAGGAATATGGGTAGCGTAGCCCCGACGGCGAGGGAGAATATGACCGTGACGGTCACTGTCGCATTGAGTTGCAGTGCAGCCATATACTCTCCGCTGAGTGCCGGGCTGTCGATGTTCTGCATGAACATGATCAGCGAGAACACGGCGCGGTAGGCGTACATACCGGGTATCATGGGCAGCAGTGCCGGGATGTACAGTACGGTCATCGGGCAACGCAGCCGTTCGCCGAGCAGGAGGCTCACAAAGCCTATGAGCAGCGCGGCGCAGAATGAGGCTGACGCTATGTCGATACCTGCGTAATTCATCAGGGCATAGCGCAGGGCGTGTCCCAATGCGGCCAGTATTCCAATGCTTGGGAATGCTTTGAGCGGAGGGTCGGAGATTGCCCCGAAGCCCATGCCAGCTATGGCGGCGAAAAGCCCGTCGGTGATAAGGTCGTATACCACGTTCATAAGAGACTGTTTTTGACGAGTAGCAGGGTGACTGACAGGCCGATGGCTATACAGATGACGAGCAGCAGCGCGTTGATTATCCGGCTCAGTCCGAGCAGTATGTGCCCTTCCACTATATCTATGACCCCGTTTATGAGCGGCACTCCGGGTATGAGGAACAGCACGCTTGTGGCGATGGCTATGTCGGCGTCGGCATTGAAAATCAGTGCCGATGAGGCGCACAGTGACGCCATGAAGGCGGACAGTATGAAGACTATATAATGGTTGAGACCCTTTTTCTGTAATTCCTGTTTCAGAGAGAACCCCACGAGAGTGGCCGAGAAGACTATACAGACGGCGCACAGGTCGCCCCCGAAGAGGCGGCAGAAAGAGGCGTTGGCCAATGAGGCCATCAGCAGTACGAAGAGCGGGTTTATCTTTGGCTTTGCTACGAGGCGGCTGTACTCTTCTCGTATGTCGCTGAGAGGCATATGACGGTCGGCTGCCCTCCAGCTGAGCGCGCTCAGGTTTGAATTGAGTTCGAAACTGATTGGCCGCTGTGGTATGTCGATTACCTCAGTCAGTGTGCGGTGGGTATCGGGGTCGCTGACTGTGAGTATGGCCGTGCGCTGGAACGTGGTTATATGTACAGTGATGTTCTGCGAGCGGCCTATGCGCTTGGTGTTGCGTACCACACGCGATGTGTGTACTCCCGAACCGAGCAGCGTGCCTGCATACTCCCCTATGAAATCAAGCGTCTCTTGCAGCTGTTCTTCTGTCTTCATGTGTGCTTGTGTACTTTCAGAAGGCACGTGTCAGAAATTCAAGGCCAATCCCACTGTACCCGGTGCGAGACCGAGCGATATGTTCATGTCGCCGCGTTCGTAGAGCGGCATATTGACGGAGTATTGCCTGATGGCGAACGCGGCCTGCGCCATGCGGTTGTTACCTATGATATAGCACGGTATGCCGGCGATGAGCAGACCCGTGCCTATAGGGGTGGCTATGCCCCAGCCGAGGACAACGGCAATGCCGAATGCGGTAGTGTCATAAAGGAACAGGAACGGTGACGCTACACCCAGCAGTGTCAGCAGTGAGCCGGAGGTCATGAGACCAGTACCGGTGTTCCTGAGTGACAATGCTCGCTGGTAGTCCCATTGCAGTTCTTCAACTGACGGCAGCGGGTAGGCGTTGATAGACGGGTGTTCAACGGCGTGTACTGGCGGTTCTGCGGTCTCCGCGCTTACAGTTGTGACGGGCTCTGGTGCGGTCTGTGCCTGCGCGACAGTTGCTTCATCACGGGTCTGTGCCTGCGCGTATGTCACTGTGCGGCCGTTGGCGAAACGTATGGAAGCCACTTCGGCCTTGTCTATCTCGAGTGTCGTGGTGTCAGTTTGCCCGGCGGGGCGGTAGCGAATGACATCGACATCGATAGAAGTAATCGTGGCTTCGATGTTCATGTCGGAGACTGTCGTTATAATGTCCTGTGCCCGTGCTATTATGGCTACGGCGAGGAGCAGTGCCAGAGTGAAAAGTTTCCTTGTCATGATGGTTATATGGTTTCAAGTCAGTTTTTCCCTTCAGCCGTATCGGCAAGATTGAGCGGCGCATTGTCAAGCTCCGTCATCACGAGCAGGCGGTCGCCCGCCATGAGTTCCATCTTTCCGTCAGGTACGATGTACTGGTCATTGCGCTTCACGAGAATGACGAGAGAACCGCGTGGTATGTTCATGTCTGCCAGACGGTTGCCTGCGCGGAGGTGCTCTTCTCCGAGTATCACTTCGTGCAGTTCGGATGTTATCTCGTCCGGGAGTTCTATGCCGAAATCGTTACCTTCCTTCGGCATGGGGCTGTCGAGATGGAGCATACGCGCCATCCACGAGATGGAGCTGCCCTGCACTATGAGTGACAGAAGGGTGATGAAAAATACGATGTTGAATATCTGGTTTGCCCCCTCTATGCCGCTGACCACCGGGTATGTGGCAAATATGATGGGTACGGCTCCGCGCAGTCCGACCCATGAGACAAACAGTTTGGATTTCACAGCCATTTTTCTGAACGGCACAAGCGACAGGAAGACACTGGCCGGACGTGCAACGAGAATCATGAATATGCCTATCAGCAATGCGGGCAGTGCTATGTCCAACAGTTCATGCGGATTGACGAGCAGACCCAGTGAGAGGAACATTATTATCTGGAAAAGCCATGTCAGCCCGTCCATGAATGTGGCTGTCTCCCTCCTGAACGGCATCTTCGCGTTTCCGGTTATAACTCCAGAGATATACACCGCCAGATAGCCGTTGCCGCCAGTGAGGTCTGTCACGGTGAATGTTATGAAAACGATGGCCAGCAGCATTATGGCGTGCAGCGAGCTGTTGGTGAGCTTTATCTTGTTCAGCATCCAGACCATGAATTTACCCATGGCGTAGCCCGCTATACCGCCTATCGCGAACTGCAAGGCAAATTCCTTGACGATATTTCCGGCGTTAGCCTCGCCTGCCGATATAATCTGTATCAGCACGATGGTAAGCATATACGCCATAGGGTCGTTACTTCCGCTTTCAAGTTCGAGCATCGGCCGCAGGTTGTTTTTCAGCATCATCTTCTGCGAGCGCAGCAGGTTGAAGACCGAAGCCGAATCTGTGGACGACATTGTTGCCGCAAGAAGCATTGAAGTCAGCAGCGACATGGAGATGCTTATCGCACTCCAGCCGGAAATGAGGTAGATGAACAGTCCGGTGATGAAAGTGGTCAGCAGAACGCCCATAGTCGAAAGCACAAGACCCTGCCACAGCACAGGTTTGATCTCAGCAATCCGTGTGTCCATACCGCCGGTGAACAATATGACGCTCAATGCCATCATGCCGATGAACTGTGCCTGCGATGCGTTGTTGAACTGCAGGCCCAGCCCGTCGCTTCCGAAAAGCATGCCGACTATCAGGAATATAAGCAGTGACGGTATCCCGAAATGGTATGTCCTTTTCGTCACTATGATGCTGATGAAAATCAGTACCGACCCTATCAGCAATAGGTTCTCTGCGTTGAATGTCATAGAATGGATGCTTTAATTGTTATCATTGCAATGGCCTTGGTTACTGCGATGCGTCCTTGCCGAAACGGTTCCAGCGTATCTTGCCGTCGAGCCACCCTTTGGCCTTGTCGAGTGACAGCCACACAAAGACAGGCCGTCCTACTATGTGGTCTTCCGGCACGAAACCCCACGAGCGTGAGTCTGCGGAATTGTGGCGGTTGTCGCCCATCATCCAGTAGTAGTCCATCTTGAAGGTGTATGTGTCGGCCGGTTCGCCGTTGAGATATGCGCGGCCGTCGCGATAGTCGAGCGTGTTGTGCTCATAGTTCACTATGCAGCGTTCATATCTGATGATGTTGTCTTCTGTCAGTGGTATTGTCGCGCCTTTTGCGGGTATCCACAGCGGGCCGAAATTGTCGCGCCCCCATTTGCCGGAGTAGGCGAGCGGGTAGACCGTGTAGCCCATTTCGGGAAGTACTTTTTCAATGGCTACGCCTTTGACTGCGGGCATGGCTTTCACTTTGGCGAGAGCCTCCTGCGTCAGGGCCATGAGGTATATCTGCCCATAAGAGCCGTCGGCAAGCGGCTTCAGGCCTATCATGTTGTAATATGGAGACATGGATGCATCAGAACTCATGTGCATGGTCTCCAGCACATTGACGTTCAGGCGGTCGAGCGCATCGGCGGAGAACTGAGCGCCGTCGGTCTGCACGAAATAGTTGTGCTGTACGCCCGGGGCGTTTTCCTGTAGTCTGCCGTTGATATAGATTGCGTTGTCGCGGATTTCAAGTGTGTCACCCGGCAGTGCCACGCATCGTTTCACATAGTTTTCGCGTCGGTCTACCGGTCTCCATACCACACGGCCGAGTGAACTTTCGCGCTGCCTGACCATCTTGCGCCCGGCAGCCATGCGCTCCTTGTATGTATTGTATGGGGTCACACTGTCATGTGCAGAGGTGCGGAACTGGGGCAGTTCGCCTGCGAAAGAGTAGCAGAGCGTGTAGTAGTCCGGGTTGGAGAAATTGAGAGGCACGGTGTCTCCCGCGGGGAAATTGAACACTACAATGTCGCCGCGTTCCACTGTGTCCCAGCCTTTTAGCCGTTTGTATTCCCACTGCGGCTTTTCTATGTACGATTTGCAGTTGAGTCCTGGGATGGTGTGCTGCACGAGCGGCAGTGACAGCGGGGTGTTCGGTATGCGCGGGCCGTAGCTGCATTTGCTCACGGCGAGGAAATCGCCCACGAGCAGCGTGCGTTCCAATGATGAAGAGGGTATCTGGTAGTTCTGGAACAGGTAGATGTTGATGAAGTAGACAGCCACGAGCGCGAAGACTATGGCGTCTATCCAGCTGAATATGCTGTACAGCGTCTTGTTCTTGGTCTTTTTCCAGAACGACCACGGGATGAACTTCGTAATGAATATGTCGAATATGAACGGCAGGAGCAGCAGCCACCAGAAGTTGCCCACCCATGCGATGAACAGTATGTATATCACTGCCCATACGGCGAACTTTATCCAGTTCGACAGAGGTTTGCGGAGACGTTCTTTAATGTTCATATCGGTAATCCTGTTTTAAGTTTATGTTGTTAAAGTGCATACGTACAGTTGTTATGGCGGTCTCATGCCATATATCCTGTGTCATGATAAGCTGTCTGGTTATAACTTCAGCATATCGTCCATCCCGAGCAGACCTTTCTTGCCTAAGGTGAACTCCGCCGCCATTACCGCGCCGAGCGCGAAGCCGTCGCGGCTTTTTGCCTCGTGGGCTATAGTGAGGGTATCCACGTCTGATGTGTAGGTCACGATGTGCGTGCCCGGCACTGCGCCTTCTCTCACTGCCTCGATATGCAGCGTGTCCTGCGGCGTATCGGCTGAGAGGGACCACGAGGACTTCTTGCCGGAAGCGATTATGTCCTCGGCCAGGGTTATGGCCGTGCCGCTCGGCGCGTCTTTCTTCTCAGTGTGGTGTATCTCTTTGATGTTCACATCGTAGGCGTGGAAACGGCTCATTATCCCGGCCAGTTTCCTGTTCATGTGAAAGAGTATGTTCACACCGAGGGAGAAGTTCGATGCCCAAAAGAGTGTTGCGTCGCGGGTCTCGATTTCGCGGCGCACTTCGTCCATACGGTCTGTCCAGCCTGTTGTGCCTGAGACCACGGGCAGCCCGGCATCCCATGCGCGGCGGTAGTTGCCGACGGCTTCTGGCGGTGTTGTGAACTCTATGGCCACATCGGCCGAGGCGAATGCGGGGGTGAGCATATCGCCGGGGTTGTCGCGGTCAATCCTTGCCACTATCTCATGGCCTCGCCTGAGGGCTATTCTCTCTACGGCCTTGCCCATTTTGCCGTAGCCTATCAGTGCTATCTTCATTGCGGAATGTCAGCTTTCCCTTACGAAGTCGAGGGCTTCGAATATCTCTTCTTTCGTTATGTTCTGGTTTATGCGTACATCGCCTATGCCGGCCAGCAGCGTGAAATAGATTTTGCCCGCGTCGTTTTTCTTGTCGTGAATCATGATGCGGTAGATTTCCTCATACTCCTTGCATGAGAAGGGGAACGCGCCGTAGTTCTCCTTCGCGAACGTGAGCATCTGTAGCAGCACATCCTTGTCGAGGTGCTGCTTTTTGCACGAGAGGTACAGTTCTGCCACGAGTCCCCACATGACGGCATAGCCGTGCAGCAGGTTTTCGCCCTGTGAGCGGTATGAGTATGCTTCGAGGGCATGGCCTATCGTGTGTCCGAGGTTGAGTGCCTTGCGGCTGCCGAGGTCGTAAGGGTCGAGGTCAACGAAGTTGTATTTCACGTTTATGTTCTGTTCAATCAGGCTTTTGAGGCGTGTCACGTCGAACGTCTCGAGGTCGTATGACATCATCTGCGCGAAGAGGTACTTGTCGGATATGAGCGCGTGTTTCACCATTTCGGCGAAGCCAGACAGGCGGTTCTTGTGGTCGAGGGTGGAGAAGAAGTCCGTATTGACTATTACCGCATCCGGTTTGGAGAATGTACCTATCTCGTTTTTCAGTCCTTGGTAGTTGATGCTCGTCTTTCCTCCGATTGACGCATCGACGGCGGCGAGGAGTGTGGTCGGGACATTGATGAAGTGCATCCCGCGCTTGAATGTGGCCGCCGCGAAGCCCCCTATGTCGGAAATCATGCCTCCGCCTACGTTGACCATCAGCGAGTTGCGTGTAGCTCCCTCATCAATGAGGGTGTCCCAGATGGCGGTCAGCGAATGGAGTGTCTTGTTCTGGTCGCCGGAGTGTACCTCTATCAGGCAATATGGTTCGAGGCGTTTGCAGTCGAGTCTGGAAAGGCACAGCTCGCGCGTATGCTCGTCGGTCAGCAGGAACAGGCGGTCAGCTTTAAGCCGTTCCCTTTCCGCCGTTATGGCTGTTATCAGTCCTTCTGAGTCTGTTATCTTTGATTCGTTCATCTCCTTGTGGTTTTTATGCTGCGTATAGAATATAAACGTTTCATCCGTGCAGGCGGTGCGCCCGCTCTTCCTGCGCACCGTCTCCTCGCGGTGTCCTATCGGCTCATCTCCATCATGCGGAGTATCGGCTTCACGGCGCGTTCCCTGATATCAGGGTCTACGGTTATCTCAGGGCTTTCGCGGTCGAGACAGTCGTAGAGCTTCTGCAATGTGTTGAGGCGCATATAGTTGCACTCGTTGCAGGCGCAGGCCGGATCGTCGGGCGGCACAGGGATGAATGTCTTATGCGGGCAGCGTTTTCTCATCTCGTGCAGTATGCCGCTCTCCGTGGCGACGATGAACTCCTCGGCATCGCTTTTGACCGCGAAGTCGAGCAGTGCCTGCGTTGACCCTACCACATCGGCGGCGTTGAGGATGTACTGCCGGCATTCGGGGTGTGCGAGGACTTTTGCCTGCGGGTGCTCCTGTTTGAGCTGTGCCAGCTTTTCCATGGAGAAACGCTCATGCACGTGGCACGCGCCGTCCCAGAGCAGCATCTCGCGCCCGGTGACGCTGTTGATGTAGCCGCCGAGGTTGCGGTCCGGGCTGAATATCAGCTTCGCGTCTTTCGGGAACTGGTCTACTATCTTGCGCGCGTTTGTGCTTGTCACCACTACGTCTGTATGAGCCTTTACGGCTGCGGTGGTATTGACATACGATATCACCGTATGGTCGGGGTGCGCAGCCACGAAGGCGGCGAACTTCTCCGCGTCGCAGCTGTCGGCGAGCGAGCACCCGGCCTCCATGTCCGGCACGAGCACTTTCTTTTCCGGCGAGAGTATCTTGGCCGTCTCGCCCATGAAGTGAACTCCGCATACCACGAGTATGTCCGCATCGCTTTTCTGCGCCCATTGTGCCAAAGCGAGGCTGTCGCCCACTACGTCTGCAATGTCCTGTATTTCGCCTCTCTGGTAATAGTGAGCCAATATGACCGCGCGCTTTTCGCGGCGCAGGCGGTTTATGCCCTCTATCAGTTCCTCTTTTGTCATGACTGTCAAGTGTATATATGAGTTGAAAGAAAAATGCTTTGTCTTTGTGCCTGCCTCACATGCTGGCGGGGCAGTATGACAAAACGGAGGGGCTGCGCCTCTGCATCCTCTCCCCGTGCCATCTGCCGCGCATCATTGCGTCCGCATGACAAACACGTTACAAAGTTAAGTGATTTTCCCGAATAAACCGAATGCCATGGGGACAAATGGGGCGGAGGCTTTGCGCAGTGCGTTCATGCGAAGTGTGCAGGGGACGGCCGCGTACAGTTGTTGCGGTAAAAATAGGTTAAAAAGACGTACTCTCATGCAAGCCTGCCCTTCACTTCAAGCCAAGGGAGAAAGAACCGGAAGATAAGAGCCAGTACCCCATACTCCGGCCTGGGGTTGGCCAGCAGCTTGGGAGCGGCTTCGGCGAGAGTACGTCTTTTTAACCTATTATAACAAAAGGGACATTGCTCACAAATGTCATACGTGCGTCTCGCCATGCTTGCCGTAAAGGCGTTCTTCCGGTGCTGCATTGTGTTATCATCGCCCGATTCCTATGCCTCACCGCATTGCCCTTTCCTCCGTGTGTAAAATGTGCGTGGCGGGTTTTGCCCTTTCACGGAAAATCTGTAAATTTGTAGCCTTGAAAGGATGCGGCTGTGAGGCGTGTCCCTTTCCTATGGTGATTTATTCAGAAAAACAGCTAACAGTAACAAATTAAAGGTTCTATATGTCTGAAGAAGATGTAAAGTCTGGCGCGGCGGAGTATGGTGCAAGCAGCATTCAGGTGCTCGAGGGGCTTGAGGCCGTGCGCAAACGCCCGTCCATGTATATAGGCGACACGGGGGTGAAGGGTCTGCACCATCTGGTTTACGAGGTGGTGGATAACTCGATAGATGAGGCTTTGGCCGGGTATTGTACCCACATTGAGGTTAGTATAAATGCCGACAATTCGATAACGGTGAGCGACAACGGGCGCGGCATCCCTGTGGACATCCACGAGAAGGAGGGCAAGAGTGCGCTTGAGGTGGTGATGACGGTGCTCCATGCAGGAGGTAAGTTCGACAAGGGGTCATACAAGGTCTCCGGAGGTCTGCACGGCGTGGGAGTGAGCTGCGTCAATGCCCTCTCCACGCTGTTGCACGTGGAGGTGTGCCGTGATGGCAAGGTCTATATGCAGGAGTACCGCCGTGGTGTCCCGCAGCACGATGTGCGCGTCATTGGCGAGACTGACCGCACAGGTACGACGGTCACTTTCCATCCCGACCCGGAGATATTCTCCGATACGGTCTACCAATATGGCATACTCGCGGCGCGTCTGCGTGAATTGGCATATCTGAATGCCGGCATCCGTCTGACGTTTACCGATTTCCGCACCGATGAGCAGAACCCTGAGCCGCGCCGGGAGGTATTCTATTCGCAGGAGGGGCTGCGCGAGTTCGTGCGTTACATCGACTCGTCACGCGAGCCGCTGATAAACGATGTGATACACATCGCGACAGACAAGTACGGCACTCCTGTAGAGGTGGCTATGATATACAACCAGTCGTACAGCGAGAACCTGCACTCTTATGTGAACAACATCAACACGATAGAGGGCGGCACTCATGTGGCCGGTTTCCGCCGTGCGCTTACCCGTACGCTGAAAAAGTATGCCGAGGACAACAAGTTGCTCGAAAAGGCCAAGGTTGAAATCTCCGGCGATGACTTCCGCGAGGGACTGACGGCGGTCATATCGGTCAAGGTGGCCGAACCGCAGTTCGAGGGTCAGACAAAGACCAAGCTCGGCAACAACGAAGTGGCCGGCATGGTAGATCAGGCCGTGGGTGAGGCCTTGTCGAACTATCTCGAAGAGCATCCCAATGAGGCCAAGACCATAGTGCAGAAAGTGATACTGGCTGCCACGGCACGCAACGCGGCACGCAAGGCACGCGAGATGGTGCAGCGCAAATCGCCCCTTTCCGGCGGCGGATTGCCGGGCAAGCTGGCCGACTGTTCAAGCAAAGACCCTGAGCGGTGCGAACTCTTCCTCGTCGAGGGTGACTCGGCGGGCGGCTCGGCGAAGAGCGGGCGTGACCGCCTGTTTCAGGCCATCCTGCCGTTGCGCGGCAAGATACTCAATGTGGAGAAAGCCATGCAGCACCGTGCGTTCGAGAGCGAGGAGATACGCAATATATACACCGCCCTTGGCGTGACCATAGGCACTGAAGAGGACTCCAAGGCTCTCAATATGGAGAAGCTGCGCTACCACAAGGTGATAATCATGACCGATGCCGATGTGGACGGCGCACATATAGCCACGCTCATCCTCACATTCTTCTTCCGCTATATGAAAGAGCTGATAGAGAACGGCTATGTCTATATCGCCACGCCGCCGCTATACCTCTGCAAGAGCAAGAAGACGAAATATCAGGAGTACTGCTGGACTGAAGACCAGAGGCTCAACTTCATCCGGCTGTACGGCGACGGCAATGAGGGCGGTATCATACAGCAGCGTTACAAAGGTCTTGGCGAGATGAACCCTGAACAGCTCTGGGAGACGACCATGAACCCCGAGAACCGGACGCTACGGCAGATAACGATAGAGAACGCCGCCGAGGCCGACCAGATATTCTCCATGCTGATGGGCGACGATGTCGCGCCGCGCCGCGAGTTTATCGAGCGCAACGCCACATACGCTAATATCGATGCGTAGAGCCGATTGTAACACGAATTAATAACAACTTAAACACAAGGATAATATGAATTTTACCGTATCATGTTCAGCTCTCCTGAGCCGTTTGCAGTCCGTCGGGCGTGTGATAAGCAGCAAGTCGCCTATGGCGATACTCGATAATTTCCTTCTGAAAGTGGAAAACAATGTGCTGACAGTGACGGCCTCTGACTTGGAGACCACTATGACGGCTACACTCGAACTCGAGTCGAGCGATGGCGACATAGTGATAGCCCTGCCTGCCAAGCTCCTGATGGAGACCCTGAAAGAGTTCTCGGAGCAGCCGCTCACATTCGAGGTAAACACTGAAAACTTCGCTGTGCTGTTCCGCACGGAGACAGGCACGTATAACTTTATCGGTCAGAACGGTATGGAGTTCCCGAAGGCGCAGGAGCTTGCCGACGACGCGAAGTCCATCACGATGCCTGCCGAACTTCTTGCCGGGGGTGTCTCGAAGACCTCTTTCGCCACGGCTACTGACGACCTCCGTCCTACGATGACCGGCATATTCTTCAATTTCATGCCTGATGCCGTTACCTTTGTGGCAACGGACGCGCACAAGCTCGTGCGTCTGAAAAACACTTCGGTACACAGCGAGGAGGAGATGTCGTTCATCCTGCCGAAAAAGCCCGCCACTCTGCTGAAGAACATACTCGGCGGCGAGAAAGGCGATGTGAATGTGTCGTTCGACAACAAGAACATAGTGTTCGATATGCCGTCGTACCGCATGATATGCCGCCAGATAGAGGGTCGGTATCCAAGCTATAATAACGTCATCCCGCAGAACAACCCCTATCGCCTGATAGTGGACAGGCTTGTGTTCATCAATGCGTTGAAGCGCGTGATGGCGTTCGCCAACCAGGGTACGATGCTTGTGAAACTGGCCATTTCTGCGGGCAGCATAC